>CAYVMR010000007.1:0-35947 GCA_964452545.1 uncultured bacterium | reverse complement strand
GTTAGGGCCACCCTGGGTTGGGTGGTTTCGACAAAATAAACCACATCGGGGCCAACGGTTTGAATAATCTTCAAGATCCAGCGCGGTTGGGACAGCAGGAACAACCCCAAGACCAAAAAAAAACCTACAGCCGAAATGATCCAGTAATAGCCCATGGTTGATAGTGGCTCCTGCTGACCTAAAGTCGGGGACAGCTAAGGGGAATTTCTTGAATAGCGACCTCCTACCGCCGTCTGTAGGCTGCCAAGAACAGCGCATAGGTAACTAACAGATAGGCAACCGTGCGGAGCGTGATCAGCAAGAGGGTAAGGCCCTGAGATAGGCTCAGGAGTGAGGCTAAATGGGAAAGACCAAACAAACCAAAGGCCAGGCCAATATAAATTTCTATCCCCAGCTTACTGCGTCGCCAACTGACCCATCCAAACACAAAGATCACAATACACAAAACCAAATTCACAAAGGTCATGGTATTCCAAGTGAATTGCATAGATCTCTCCTGGGTGGATGTGGTGGCAATCTAAATCACTTTCTCTAGAAAATTACCAGCTTTATCAGTTTTTTGCCAATTCCGTGTTTCAGGATTGTAGCGTTTAATAATGCGGGCAGGACTACCAACGGCTACAGAGTAGTCTGGAATGCTTTGCAAAACCACACTGCCAGCTCCCACAACACAATGCTTACCAATTTTAACATTACCAAATACGCAGACATTTTCCCCCAACCAAGAATGGTCCCCAATCACTATTTCCCCTGGCACCTCCATAGGATTATGGATAATAGGCACCGTAATATCCTCGTAGGCATGCAGATTATCGGAAAGATAGCATTTATCTGCTAGCATTACACTTTTACCGACTTCTACTTTTCGACAAGCGACAATATGGCAGGCATTACCAATATAGGTGTTGTCATGAATAATAATTTGGGGCTCAAAAAATCGATCACCATAGCGATCAATACACAATAGCCAACCATGCCAAGATATTTTAACGTTGTTACCCAGTGTAATATATCGAGCATTATCAATTTTTATAGGCCATTGTAGATAGTTATCTTTTCCTACAGATTTAAATTTTGACAAAACCGCCTTAGATTTAATTTCATTTAAAATATTCTCCAAAACAATGAGGATACGACCTATAAATACCGTAGGCCTGAATAAAATCACTAGTTTTTCCATTGACTTCATGGGTAAGGAGTGCGTGAAAAATTGATGGATTAAAAGCTAAAATTGTTTCAGGGATAGGGAAAATTTAGAATATTTAACCAGAAACAACCTTGTTCAACGAGAATCAATGATTAGAGATTTGATAAATCAACTACTATTAGGCAATTCTCAAGAGAGAATCAGCGTTCAAGAGTCATCACTCAAGAGCCAATATACGCAGGTAAATTTATACCAAGATCTACTAGATCAATAAGATTTCGGATTGAGTAGTAAAAATCAAGAGGATGGTTGAGAAGCTGAATTGAATAGCATAACTTGATACCAAGAGATAGTGGTTTCAAGGATCACGATTATCTGTGTAGCTAACGTTCACTTCTCAATCTGACTTTTTTAAACAAACCTTTGAGCGTTAGTAAACTATATAGAGTCAACCAACGATATTGAGCGGTGAAAAACCCTCTAAATCCTAAGCTTTCTATGCAAAAGTGGTAAATATCGACTAGTAAACAACTTGAATTAATCGGTGATTAAAACACCGAATATCAAAAGTTATGAAAGCCAATATCTACAGTTATAAAGGCTTTGAGATATGGTCTTATAAGAGTCAGACCGATAAGCAAAATCTACCTGTACAGATAACTACAATCTTGGAAATTACTATTTTCCTCTAATAGTTTCTCTGTAATTAAAGTAGTTTAGGCTACCCTATCTAACTTTTTAAACACCCTCTGACTGGGCATAGCGGTTGATCAACAGAAATACCTGTATCAACCAGATCTTGTTTCAGTCAGAAATCACTACGGTTATGGTCATTTCTGAACGAAGCAGGTACGATTCACCTAGCAAAAATCCTGAAACTTTAAGGTTTGGTTGATTAGCTTGTATATTATCTGAAGGGAAAAAACTATACCTAGTGAGTTGTAAACTCATAAACCCGATAAAACCAGGACAAGGCTCAGAATTCTATCGAACAACTGTATTCTAAGCTTAATTAACTAGAATCAAGGTGGAGTCAGACCCCCTGGAATTCGGACTGCATTCACCGCCATGACAAAACGACTTAGGCGGAACAGTCTTACGTCTTTCAGCGGAGGCTTATAGATGTCAAAAATTTTCTGCCAGTTACTTAACATTTGTCCAATCTATCGTTTCTATCGTTAGGTTTTGGACCCCTTAAAATTTATCTTAACCTATCCCCATAGGGCTGGCAAGCCAGCCTGAATTAGACTCAGTAATTTGTATTAGTATTTCAAAATACAGATATAACCATGGACTTTGGTCTGTTGTTCAAGATTTTAGCTGAAGTCAGGTAAAGAGGGCCAGTCCTGCCTGTCGTCATGATTAAAACACCTAAATTCTTAAGCGCGAATTTGCACCGGCATCACCAGGTAGGTAATTTTAGTTTCCCCCAGAGGTATCAATACGGCTGGACTGGTGGCGGCATTACACTGCATTTGCACCGACTGGGTGTCAAAGGCCTTTAACCCATCCAGCAGATAACGCACATTAAAGGCGATGTCCAGGTCTTCACCGCTGATTTGGGCTGGCAGGTCTTCGCGGCCACTGCCGACTTCCTGGGCTTCCACGGACAGAGAGAGGATCTGATCCACCGCATTTAGGGTGAGCTTGATGATGTCATTTTTCTGACTAGCCAGCACTCCAATCCGCTCCAGGCTGTCCATCAGGGGGCGACGATCCACCGTTACCTGGCGAGCAAACTGCTTTGGTAAGAGTTGCCGATACTGGGGATACTGGCCTTCCAACAGGCGAGTGGTCAAGCGCTGCTGCCCCAGATCAAACAACACCTGGGTATCATCTAGACGCACTTGTACCGGCTCGGCGGCGTTGTAGCCTTGAATCATCCGCTCCAATTCTCTTAGGGCCTTAGCGGGCAGGGTGACATCCATGGTGAGGGTAGCCCCGGCCCCATCTTCGGTCTGTACCACGGCTAACCGATGGCCATCGGTGGCGGCAAACTCTAGGCTATCGCCATCGGCTAGCAGGTGGACCCCGGTGAGTACCTGCTTGCTTTCATCACTACTGGTGGCAAATAGAGAGGACTTCAGCCCGGCCAGCAAGACCTCTGCCGATAGGGCGATCGCCTCACCAGTCTCAACCGTAGGTAGAGCCGGATAATCGTCAGCGCTCAAACCGCGGACCTCATAATGACCAGAAGCACTGATCAAGCTAATCGCCGTGTTATCGGGGTTAGCCTCAACGGTAATATCGCCACTGGTGAGACGGGAAACAATATCACTGAAGAGTTTAGCCGGTAGGGTAAGGGATCCACCCTGCTCAACCTGGCTCGCAAAACTGGATTGAATCCCCAATACCTCATCAAAGCCAATCAAAGTAACGGATTGAGAGGCTGCATCAGCGGTTAGGAGAACATTAGCCAAGATTGGTCGACTAGGGCGAGAGGGCACGGCCCGATTCACAGACGATAGCTGACTATTCAGGTCAGTTTGAGCACAAATAAACTTCATGGCGAAGGGCAATGGAGAAAAGCTCTAATCTTGGAGGCCAATCGTAACACTGTTCCTAGAAGGTATCAATCGATTATTTCCCCCAGTTCTCTAAGGTTCGATCAAGAGAAATTTAAAGAATATAGTTATATTAGTAGGGCCTGGGGAAACTGGGGAAAATCCTTGAAATCTTTACTCCTGGTGGTTCACCGCCTCCCTTGCTTTGGGGAAAACCTGGGCACAACTGCCCTGAGTTTCCACAACCGTGGACGGTGGTGATTGATATTCCCCAACCTTGACCGTAGTTTCCCCGATCATTCTCCCGGTTTTCCACCGAAAATTGGCGATTTTCCCCAGGGTGGTGATCGGAAAAAATTTATTTTTCTTTACTTGCCATGCTCCAAAAGCTATGGCATTGGTCAAGACGCTTAGGGCCGAGGGAATTGGTAAAGGCCAGGATTAGGTTTTCTGGCTAACCTTCGCCCCGTTGCACGTAGTTACGGCTATATTGATCAAGCGATCTTTCCCCGATTTCCCCCATGCAAGTTGCCACATGGAATGTCAACTCGATTCGATCCCGTTTAGATCATGTGATCCATTGGTTGGGGGCTAATCCGGTGGATGTGCTGTGTTTGCAGGAAACTAAGGTGGTGGACGATAGCTTTCCCAGAGAGGCTTTTGAAACCCTGGGTTATGCCGTCTATGTCTATGGTCAGAAGACCTACAATGGCGTTGCCCTGATTAGTCGAGTTCCCCTGGAGTCGGTGCAGTGTGGCTTTACCCCGGTGTTAGGGGCGGCGAGGGTGGGGGATCTAGACGAGCAACGTCGGGTGATTGCGGGGCGCTGTGGAGAGGTATATGTGGTAAACCTCTATGTTCCCAACGGTAGTTCGGTGGGGAGTGAGAAGTATGCCTACAAACTGACCTGGCTGGATTGCCTAAAGGATTATTTGGCGACCCTCCTGCCCCAGTATCCCCTACTTAACATTTGTGGTGATTTTAATATTGCCCTGGAGGATCGGGATATTTACAATGCTACCGACAAGACCACCCACATCATGGCTTCTGAGCCCGAGCGACAGGCCTTGCAGGCCGTGCTATCAGTTGGTTTTAGCGATGGTTTTCGCAAATTTAATCAGACTGGCGGTCATTTTACCTGGTGGGACTACCGTGCCGGGTCCTTTCGGCGCAATCTGGGTTGGCGCATTGATCACCATTATCTCTCTCCATCGCTTTACGATCGCGCCACCGCCTGCACCATAGACCTGGACCCCCGCGGTTGGGACAAGCCCAGTGACCATACCCCAGTGATTATCGAGTATAGTGGTAGCCCCGGGTAAGGGGGGCGGCAGCAAGCTAGAACACCTGCTCAGCCCTAGCTTGGACCGATCCACTCGGTCCTGAGGCGTTCTCGCCAAAGCCATGGGAAACGGGATAAGATAGGCAAGTTGGGCACCCTAATCTGCCAAGCCGCCTGCTTAGCAATGCGGTGATGGTTTTGCCTGAAAACCAGACACTCCTGACTGGGCAGGGTTAGGCGAGTTGTAGATCCAGATGAATGGCCATACTACACATTAATTGGTTTCCCCAGGAACAGCGGTTTTGGCTTTGGGGAGAAGCCTGGAAACCCTTACCCCCTGAGGGAGTTTCCCCATGGCAGGAGGTTTATCTTCATCCCTATAGTCTGGCCCAGGAGGATTTGGCCGCTGTCCTGAGCCGTTTTCAACAGCAGTTGCAGGGCCGGGGCGGTGACAACTCCCTCTTCCCCCCCGCCCTGTTGCTATCCAGTCAACGGAGGGTTGCCAAGACCTCCACTGCCCCGGTGGGAGGCCGATCTCCGGCCAGGGATCGACGATCGGCGGGGCGCCGTCCTCAGGCTGTGCTTGATCCTGTTTGGGGGGAGGCTTTGGTGCAATTACCGGCTCGCCTTGAGGGGGATGCTCTCCACCCGCTCCACTCGGCTAGCCCCCCGTTAGAGGTCACAGCGGAGCAGGGGGCGGCCATGCTAGTCTATCAGCCCTGGCGGTTGCAAGGCTGGTGGCTAGCTCCCCATCATCTATTCCCCTTGTTGATGGCTCTGCCCTTGGGGCAACAGCCGACTGCCGCTGACTCGATTGGTGCTGACCTACGGTTTTGGAGCCATGCCTACCGCTGGGGATTGAATCTGCTGGCCCGAGGGAAGTTTTTGCCCTGCCTGGAGCTCACCAGCCAGACCCTGGCGGCGGGGTGGCGCCCCCTGATTGACAGCGCTGTTGATCAGCAGCGCCTGCGGCACTTTTCCCTGGCTATGCCCTGGCTATGTCGCAGCTACGGCCGCCTCGGTAAGGCTCTCCCCAGCCTGTGCTGCAGCACTGATGTGATCGATCCCCAGGGGTTGTTGATCTCCTTTTTAACGGCCCTGGTGGAGTATCAGGTGAGCAAAACCGCCCAGACCCATCCCCTCAGTAATCTGGCTCCATTGACCCAGGATCTGCCCCTGCAACCCTGGTTGCAAGCCCTGAGCCAGGGTCATCAGCCCTTACAGGCGAGTTTAGCGGCGGCGGCTCGCCTGCAGGAGGCCCTCACCACCTGGACTGCCCCTTTGCAACGCCTGGCGGAGGACCCGGCGGTACAATTCCGGTTGCGGTTGGTGTTGCAGCCTCCGGCCCAGACCGATCAGCCCTGGACCCTGGCCTATTCCCTGCAATCCGTTGCGAACCCAGATTGGCAACCTACGGCGGAGTGGATCTGGCAACATCCGGTGGCGGAGGCCCGCTATCAGGGGGCGATTTTGCCCGCTCCCCAGGAAACCTTCCGGGCCGCCCTGGGACGGGCGGCGCGGCTCTATGCGCCGCTGCGGGATAGTCTGCACCAGGCCCATCCCATTGCCTGTAGTCTGGATCCAATTCAGGCCTATCAGTTTATCAAGGCCTCCGCCTGGCAGCTTCAGGATAATGGTGTAGCGGTGGAGTTACCACCGGGACTGGCCACAGCCACTGACCAGGAGGGGCAAACTCGCTTAGGGTTAAAGGTGCGGGCGGAGGTGCCCCCAACCCAGGCCCGCCAGCGCCTGGGACTGAAAAGTTTATTGAACTTTCAATGGGAGTTATGCCTGGCGGGGGAAACCCTGACCGCTAAGCAGTTTGAAGCCCTGATTAATCAGGGATCGCCGTTGGTGCAGATCAATGGTCGCTGGGTAGAGCTTCGGCCTCAAGAGGTGAAGGCGGCCCAGCGGTTTCTCCAGGGTCAGAAAATCCCTACTCCCCTCTCCGTAGAAGATGCGTTGCGCATGAGTACCGGTGACACCCAGGTGATCGAAAAACTACCGGTGGTCAGTTTTGAAGCCTCTGGGGTTCTGCAACAGTTGATCGATACCCTCACCACCGGTAATCAGACCCTAGCGGTGATGGCTGAACCCCCTGGTTTTCAGGGTAAACTGCGGCCCTACCAGGGGCGGGGGGTGTCCTGGTTAGCCTTTTTGGATCAGTGGGGGCTGGGGGCTTGCCTGGCTGATGATATGGGTCTGGGTAAAACCATTCAACTGATTGCCTTTTTGTTGCACCTGCAGTACCAGGGTTGGTTAGAGTCCCCCAGTTTATTGGTTTGCCCCACCTCCGTGATGGGGAACTGGGAGAAGGAGATGCGACGCTTTGCTCCAGGGCTGAAAACCCTGGTGTACCATGGTGACAAACGGCCCCGGGGGGCGGATCTGGGGCGGGCGATCGCCGGTCATGCCCTGGTGATTACCAGCTACACCCTGGTTTACCGGGACTTAGCCTCCCTGCAGGGGGTGCCCTGGCAGTGCCTGGTGCTGGATGAGGCTCAGAATATTAAAAACGCCGAGGCCAAGCAATCTAGAGCGGTGCGGCAAATTGAGGCCCAGTTTCGCATTGCCCTCACCGGTACCCCGGTGGAGAATCGCCTGACGGAACTGTGGTCCATCATGGATTTTCTCAACCCTGGCTACCTGGGGCCAAAAAACTTTTTTCAACGGCGGTTTGCGACCCCGATTGAGCGTTATGGCGACATCGCCTCTCTAAAGACCCTCAAATCCCTGGTGCAGCCCTTTATTCTGCGTCGTCTCAAAACCGATCGCAGCATCATCCAGGACCTGCCGGAAAAACAGGAAATGACGGTGTTTTGTGGCTTATCGGCGGAGCAGGCGAAGCTTTATCAGCAGGCCGTGGATGCCGCCCTGGCTAGCCTGGAGGAGGCTAGGGGGGTACAGCGCCGCGGCCAAATTCTGGCGCTGTTGACCCGTCTGAAGCAAATCTGCAACCATCCCGCCCTGTTTTTGCAGGAGTCTAGCCTGGGCTTGAAGGGGCGATCGGCCAAGCTGCAGCGGCTAGATGAAATGGTAGAAGAATTGGTGGCGGAGGGCGATCGAGCCCTGATTTTCACCCAATTTGCCGAGTGGGGTAAACTCCTGCAACGGCACCTGGCGTCCCACCTGGGCTACGAAGCCCTGTTCCTCTACGGCGGCACGGCCAAGGCCCAGCGAGAAGCCATGGTGGATCGCTTTCAAAACGATCCCGCCGCCCCCCGTCTGTTTATCCTGTCCCTCAAAGCCGGTGGGGTAGGGTTGAATCTGACCCGGGCCAGCCATGTGTTTCACTTCGATCGCTGGTGGAACCCAGCGGTGGAAAATCAGGCCACTGACCGGGCCTTTCGGATCGGTCAAACCCGCAATGTCCAGGTGCACAAATTTGTCTGTAATGGCACCCTGGAAGAGCGCATCCACGACATGATCGAAAGCAAAAAAACTCTCTCTGAGCAGGTGGTCAGTGACGGTGAAGCCTGGTTGACGGAACTGGATACCGATCAGCTGCGCAGCCTACTGTTGCTCGACCGACAATCCATCATTGATGAAGAGGATTAGAAAAGCAACCCATTAAAGAAAAACATCAAGTGTTAAGATGCATAGCTGCTCTCTGTTGGTCCTTGCCCGGTTACCCTAGTGTCACAGCCCGGACCCTTAACCAGGGATCAAAGACGTTAAGGTTTTTCCTGGCAGATGCGCCATCTCTAACGACAACTGTTTTGATTGGAAGGACCCCATGATACTCCTGACCCGTGGTTTCAAATTAGCTCTGCTGGGATTGCTCACCACCACCATGACCGCCGGATTGGGTGCAGTGTTGCTACCCCAGGTGAGTCAGGCCCAGACCGGCTTAACCATTTTTGGTGGGGTTGATCCCGCCTATCGCCTGGCCTACTTCATTGACTCCAACAAGCCCCGTAGTACCAATGCCCGTTACTATCTACAGGTGGCCAGAACCCGCTTACCACGGGACGTGATTTCCTTGCAGATCGAATACCCCGAGAGTTTTATCGAGCAGCAAGGACGATTTGATCCCAACCGCATTGAATTACGTCGTGGGGATTGGCGCGGTGGGGAGGTAATCCCGGTCAAGTCCGTGACCTGGCAGGAGGAGAATAGGCGGATTGAGATTATTCCCGAAGCGCCCATTGTTGCTAATACTAACTTTGTCATCGTCATGGCCAATGTGCGTAATCCGCGCCGTTACGGCTATCATTACTTCAACCTGCGGATGATGTACCAAGGGGATGTGATCGATCAATACGTGGGGACCTGGCCTTTGGAGTTGGGATCAGGCCAATAAATCAAAGTCTGGAGGGAGGTAACTACGCCTTCTTAGTCGGGTTCCTGCCCCTGCCGGCCTCTCCAGGGATGACGCACCATAGAGCTATAACGGTTGAGCCGAAGCAAACCTTGGCCCCAACCCTCAACGTTCTAGCCCTAGCCACCGATAACAGCGGGGCGAAGGCCAGTCAGAACCCCTACCCAGTGTCACGTTGATGCGTTAACTGGGGCCTAAGGAGTTCTAACCAAAGCCGTCACTCACAAAAGGTTGAGCCCTATGATCGTGCGTCGTTACTTTGATCCAGTTGCTGAAATTACTGCCCTGCGGCGACAGATTAACGAAGTGTTTGGTGATTTGATCCCTGAGCCGGCGGCTAAGCCTGATTGGGCTCCGCCCCTACGCCTGGTGGATCAGGGCCATCAGTTTGAGTTAACCGTCTACCTACCGGGTATCCAGCCCGCTGAGGCGGACGTCCAGGTGACCCGGGATACGATCGCGATTAGTGGTAAGCGTCTCGAGGTAGAGCCCACGGAAGGCCGCAAACTGCTCTACGATGATGTCCGCTACGGCGCCTACCAGCGCCTGGTCAATCTGCCAGAGGCCGTAAAAAACGACCAGGTGACCGCTGACTTTAGCCAGGGGGTGCTGACCCTCACCCTTCCCAAGGTGGTCGACTCCGGCCATCGCGTGGTGAAGGTGAACCTGGCTGGTGCCCAGGAGGAGACCGATCGCCCCGCGGCACCAGGGCCGTCTAGCCTGTCACAAAACTGACACACAAATAACACGGAGTTGACATAGGGGAGTCCTAATCTAGACCTATAGTAAAAGCATGTTCTTGACTCCTCAACACACCTACGCCATCGCTAGATCCTAGCGATGGCGTTTTTATTACCCACCTTAACGCTAAAAACATTGACCGTCCGAAGGGGGGCTATAGCGATCGGCTATAGCGATCAATGGCGAGCCCTCAGGGGGCATGGTTTTGAGGTCTGATCTCATCCATGCTCGCGAGCAAACCGGATTTCTTTGACCCGGATGGAGGGACTGCGTGAGCGCGCCGCACGGACTCAGGCTAGGGGTGACTAAATTCTGACTCGCTCCAGATGGGGGTAGTCGCCATCCTATGGGGTGGCTATTCTCTTTTCTCTAGAGCGTTTATTAATTCCTTATGTTTGTAGTCTAAGATTCTCAACTGAAAATCATGGGATAGGATTTACATTTTTTCGCATTAGATTCTGCTCTGCTAGCCAACCTAGTATTGGTCGGCAGACATCTGGTTATCCATCCTGGCTTCTGAATTCTGATTGTTGGTGGCTGATATCCACCCGTTAGAGGCATGCCAAGGAGTGCTAGTTTTCCCTGAAACTATCCTGCTCACATTTATCGGTGCCTGCTTATGTTCCATCCCAATCGTACGGCTAATGTTTTGCGGCGATCACTGCTGCTGGTGGCTACCGTACCAACGGTTTTGGCTCTATCTCTGGCCCTAGAACCGAAGGTCGACCTGCGGGCTCAGTCGGCGAACCCCCTGGAAGGGGTCAACATCCCCACCGAGCTTGAGCCAGGCAGTCGGCTGACCATCCAAAGCTCAGAGGCCATGCGGCCCATTAACGAAGCCTTGCAGACTCGCTTTTCTGGGCAATTTGCGAATACCAACGTTAAGGTGGACTACACCGGCTCCGATCAAGCTGTGCAAGCGGTCATCGCTGGGGACACTGACCTGGCCGCCATTGGTCGTTCCCTGACTGAGGATGAAGCCCAGGCGGGTCTTCAGAAAGTTCCCCTATCGCGCCATAAGATTGCCCTGGTGATTGGACCAGATAACCCCTTCTCTGGTAGTTTGACCGTCGAGCAATTTGCCCAAATTTTCCGGGGAGAAATTACCAACTGGTCCCAGGTGGGTGGTCCGGATGTACCTATTAAGCTGGTCGATCGCCCAGACAGCAGCGATACTCGCCAGGCTTTCCGGGCCTATCCCATTTTCAAAGCCGCGCCTTTTCAGGTGGGGCCTGGCGCTACTCGCCTGAGCGAAGATAGCACCGCTGCTATGGCGGCGGAACTGGGCAATACGGGGTTGGGGTATGCGATCGCCGATCAGGTAATTGACAACCCTGCGGTTAAGATCGTGCCGATGCACGACACCCTGCCCGATGATCCTCGCTATCCCTTTTCCCAGCCCCTGGGTTACGTTTATCGGTCTGACAATCCCAGTGCCGCTGCCCTAGCTTTTCTGGGCTATGCTACTAACCCAGACAATGAGGCAGCGATTGAGGCCGCCCGTCAAGCGGCCGCCACTGCTCCTACCATTAGTGAACCCACTGTCACCACCCCAGTACCTAGCCCAACGGTGGAGACTCCAGGAGCGGTGGCTACCTCCCGCCGTTTACCCTGGTGGCCCTGGTTACTCGCCTTACCCCTGCTAGGGGGGTTGTTATGGTGGTTGGCCAAGGGGCGTGGCGGCGCGGCCGTGGCCGGTGACACCCGTCGCTTAATTTTGACTCCCCGCAATTGCCGTGATGCCTACGCCTATTGGGAACTGCCAGAGGCCGAGGTGGCTGCCCTCCGGCGTCAAAACTACCCCATGGCTCTAAAGCTGCATGACGTTACCGATATTGTCGATGTCGATAAGCAGCCTCCCCACAGCACTCAACATTTCACCTGTGATGCCGTCGCCGTTGGTGACTGTCATATGATGGTGGACAAGGATGATCGAGACTACCTGGTGGAGCTCGGCTATCTCGGTGCCAACGATACCTGGCATGCTCTGGCCCGATCCAGCCACGTGCGCGTGCCCGCCTGTCCTAACACCAGTGGGCATCTGCCCGCCACCACCGCCATTGCTGCCGCCACCGCCGGAGCGGTGGCTACGGCGGCGGCACCCTCACCGACGGTGCCTGCTCGGGTAGTGTTTGCCGCCAGAGATTGCCGCCATGGTTACGCCTACTGGGAACTCCCCCAAGCCCAGGTGACCGATCTGCTAGCTCAAGGGCATTCCCTGCGTCTACGCCTTTACGACGTTACTGAGTTGCCGGGCCAGGTGGTGGGCACGCCCAATAACGTCCAGGAGTTTGAAGCCAAACTCACTGCCCAGGGTGACCTGCACCTGCCGGTGGCGGTTGATGACCGCGATTACCTGGTGGAGCTGGGGTATAGCGAAAGGGCGGGTCACTGGCAGGCTCTGGCTAAGTCTGAGCCTGTGCGAGTGCCGGCCTGCCCTGATGCGGCCACAGCCGCCGCTTCGGGCCAGGGAGTCAGTCGTAACCTGACCAATCCTTCGATGGGCTCGGGGGTCGATGCGGGCGCCGTACTGGGGAGGTCCGTTGCTGACGTCAGCCAGGGGGTTGGTAAGTTAGCTGGTGCCGCCGGTGCGGCGGTGGCCGGTGGGGCGGCCGCCGTAGCGGGGGTCGGAGCAGCGACTGGCGCCCTATTTGGTAAGGCCACCGAGGCGGTCCAATCTGTCACCGCCGGTATGGGTTCAGGATCTCGCACCGATATGGGGGCCGAGAGTAAAATTATCCTTGTGCCCCGCGGTGCCGATGCCGCCTATGCCTACTGGGAAGTGGCTGAGGTCCATAGGGATGCCCTGAAGGCCGAGGGTGGCCAGACCTTAGCCCTGCGCATCCACGATGCCACTAACCTGGAGCTTGATCATCAAACTCCCCACAGCACCCAGGAATATGTTTTGGTAGACACCGATCAAGACAAGCATGTCCCGATTTTCGTCCCCGATCGCGACTACGTTGCCGAGCTCGGTTATCTCACCGATCAGGGCAACTGGCTGCAACTGATTCGCTCCTTGCATGTGCGGGTGCCCTCGGCCTAAGGGCTGTGGGTGTCTACCGCCAGTCTTCCGAGGCGGCAGTTGCTTTGATATCTAATTCGGGAGTCCGTGGAACGTTTTGACTATGGCGCAGATCCTAATTACCCTCTGGGCTCCCCTGCGATTGTTTGACTCGAGTTGTCCCATTATTTCTAAGGACCTTCTTCCCATGTCTCTTTTCTTCGACGTTCTCAGTTCTATCAATAACCCTAACCAACAGGGCAGTGTTGAACAGCTTGGCTCTGTGTTTAATTCTGTGCAGGCGTTAGCGGGTAATCAAGGGGTGAATGCGGACCAAATGTCCTCCGTGCTGAATGCCCTAGGGGGGGCTCTACAGCCAGCCCTCAAACAGCAGGCTAGTACCATGGGGGCCAACCAACTGGAGGGAGTTTTGGGGCAGTTGGCTGGAGCTGGTGGGTTGTCTGCCCTACAGTCCGCTATCCCTCCTCAAGTCCAGCAGCAAGTGATCCAGGCCATCGCCCAGAAGACTGGTATGAATGCCGGTATGATCCAAACCATGCTACCCAAGTTACTGCCCGTGGTGATGGGTCTTCTGGGCATGGGGGCGACCAAGCCTGGGGTTGGCGGCGGTAACGCTCTGTTGAATGCCTTCCTAAATACCAGTGGGTCGGGTGCGACTGACCTGGGTACGGTGATGAACTTTGCTGGTCGGTTTCTGAATCCCCCCCGTTAAGGGGGCTGCCCCTTGCTGGGCGCCTTGATGTTAGATCAGCTTGGACGCAGGGCTACGTCAGTAGTCCTGCGTTCCGCTTAGGGTTACCCTGGAGGAAGCCAGCGGACATGGCACAATCACAGGGGGGATGGGATGGCCCAGGTAGAGCAGACAACCGTCAAATTGGCGATCGCCCAACTTAACCCCATCGTGGGCGACCTGGAAGGCAACGCCCAGCAGATTATTCTGGCCGCCCAACAAGCCCACCAACAGGGGGCGGAGCTGTTGATTACCCCAGAGCTGGGGCTCTGTGGCTATCCTCCTCGGGATCTGCTGCTGCGGCCTAGTTTTATCACCGCCATGGGGCAGTGTTTACAGCGACTAGCCGCCCAGGTGCCCCCCCAGATAGCGGTGCTGGTGGGCTTTGCCGCCCCGAACCCCAAGGCCCATGATCAGGGGCAAAAGTCTTTGTTTAACAGTGCGGCCCTGCTCATGGCCGGCCAGGTGGGTCAGATCGTCCACAAGCAGCTTTTACCCACCTATGACGTGTTTGACGAAGACCGTTACTTTGCCCCAGGCCCAGATCCCGAGCCGGTCATCCTTCCCCTGGCCGGGGGGCGGCAACTACGGCTTGGTCTGACCATTTGTGAAGACCTCTGGAATGACGAAGAGTTTTGGGGGGGTCGCCGCTATGCCCGTAACCCCATCGCCGATCTGGTGACCCAGTCCGTTGATGGGGTGATTAACCTCTCCGCCTCTCCCTATTCCCTGGGCAAGGCCGCCCTACGACTGGCCATGATTGGTCACAGTGCGGCCCGGTTTGACTGTCCAATTATCTACGCTAACCAGGTGGGCGGTAACGATGACTTGATTTTTGATGGAGCTAGTCTAGCGGTTAACCGTCAGGGGCAACTGGTGGCCCAATTGCCTGCTTTTTCTCCGGCCCTGGCCCTGGTGGAATACGATCTACTGACGGCGGATCTGCAACCAGCCCCGATCGCTCCCCTGGCCCCAGACGACCATGGCGGCCTCTGGTCGGCCCTGGTGTTAGGGGTGCGGGACTATGCCCGCAAGTGCGGTTTTACCAAGGTGGTTTTGGGCCTCAGCGGTGGAATTGACTCCGCCCTGGTGGCCGCTATTGCCACCGCCGCCCTCGGCCCCAGCCAGGTACTGGGGGTGTTGATGCCTTCCCCCTACAGTTCTGACCACTCCATCACCGACGCCCTGGCCCTCTGCGCTAACCTGGGTATCGATCACCAGATTCTGCCCATTGCCCCCCTGATGGCGGCCTACGACCAGGTTCTGGCACCGCTGTTTGCCGATACCCCGACTGGGGTGGCGGAGGAGAATATCCAATCCCGCATTCGCGGCAACCTGTTGATGGCGATTTCTAACAAATTTGGTTATCTTCTGTTATCGACCGGCAACAAATCGGAGATGGCGGTGGGCTACTGCACCCTCTACGGTGACATGAATGGCGGCCTGGCGGTGATTGCCGATGTCCCTAAAACCCGAGTCTATAGCCTCTGCCGCTGGCTTAATCAGCCATCGGGTCAACCCGATCATGGCCCTTTAACCGGTCCCTGGCGGTCCTCTGATCAGCCGTTGATTCCCCAGACGATTCTGGATAAACCCCCCAGTGCGGAGCTCAAACCCGGTCAGATCGATCAGGACTCTTTGCCCCCCTACGATATCCTGGACGATATTCTAGAACGGTTGATTGAGCAGCACCAGGCCACCGCCGACATTGTCGCCGCCGGTCATGATCCAGCGGTGGTGCAGCGGGTGATGGGGTTAGTGGCTCGGGCTGAGTTTAAACGTCGTCAGGCGCCGCCTGTGTTGAAGGTGAGCGATCGCGCCTTTGGCATGGGCTGGCGTATGCCGATTGCCTATCGCTGGCCAAGGGATGATTTTTAGCCCCGTCTGACATACACTTTGGCAGTACAGCGCTGGCCAAAACCGACGGCAAGGGCGGTCATAGCTTGACGGAGGTCAGCCAGAACCCGACCGATCAACCCGGTCCTGGGGATTCTGACTAAACTATAAGTTGGGGCTACCATTGAGCCCACAAGGGAAGGTGGAGATTGGTGACTTGGCAGCGGCAAGAACTTCAGGCCTTAATCGCTGAAATTGACAGCGCTCTGGTAGCCACGACCACCCCACCTGAGGCGGCGGTTTCCCTCCTAAACCAGCGGCACCTACTGGCTAAGGTCCGGGATCGGCTAGGCCAATGGCTAGCCGCCACCCCGGTCAGTCCCGACTCCCCCCTGGGGGAGGCTACCGCCACTGCAGCCAGCCAGGTGCTTAATGCTCTGTTGCAGGAAATGCAGTATCTGAGGGGCCAAACCCAACAAATCCTAGCTCCCCTGGAAACAGAAGTAGCCACCCTCCGCCAGCAGCGAGAGGCCCTGCTGGCGGAGGTCCAGCAATTACAGCAACAACGACTGGTCGATTCTTCCCCCGATCTGTCATCGATGCTGGTGCCAGAGTTAATGCGGCAGTTGAGTAGCCAAGTTGACCACCATGTGGCCAGCCAGGTTGAACAGGCGATGGCCCGGTTGGAAACCGCTGTCGCCAATCGCTACCTGCTTAGCCAGGCCTCAACTGAGCCAGAAATCGGCGATGCCACCTCCCCTACCCTCACCCCGGAACAGCGATTAGCCTATCTCCAGCAGCTGCAGATCGAAGCCGATCAGCTGGTGTGTTATTTTGATCGGTCCCTGCGGGCGGTGTTTGATGGCCTCCATCAAACCCTCTGTAGTTACCAAGATTCCCTCAATCAGGGGCTAAACACCATGTACGGCCTGGGTCAACAGGGGGAGGTGCTATTTACCAGTCTGGTCAATCGCCTGACTCAGCAGCTCACCCCGGAGATCCTTACCTACCTGGAGTCCGGTTCCCCTACCCTGAGATTCCCCCAACGGTCAGGTCTACCCCTATCTCCCCCCGAAACCGCCGCTACCTCCACCTTTACCCCACCAGCGGTATTGTCTCCCCTGGAACCTCCAGGGGAGAGCCTGGATTGGGATGACTTTTCCTTTGACCTGGAGGATGACATTAGCCTGCTACAACTGGATGAGGAGATTGCCCAGCTCCAGGTTAATGCTCCTGGGGTTGAGGATGTTTCAGACCCCCCCTTGGTGGCGGCTCCAGATCAGTCTCCCCTGCCTACGGCCATTTCCGACATTCTAGACAGTTTGCCCTTACTGGATCAGTTAGGGCAGTCGGTGCCCGATCCGGCCATGGCCGTGTCCTGGCCCCCACCCTCGACTCCGGAGGCGGTGAGCCCGGGGCCCACCCTCGACTCAGAGGTGGAGCCTACGGAACCTCCAGCAGACTATGGCGATCGTTCTGTTCCTGCTGATTTCTCAGGAGCCGCGGGGGAGAGTTTTGAGGAGACCTTGACCATCTCTTCCCTTCAGGAACTGCTGCCAGAGCCCCTTTCACCCCAGCAAGATGGTGATCTGGGGGATCCGTTCTTTACCCTCAGTCATAACTCTGAGGTCTTCCATACCCTGACCGCGGCCTCTCCCCAGGAGGATTTACTCGCCCCCGATCAACCCCCCCCGGCCTATGACCTGACCTTGGACCCCGCCACCCTCAGTTCTCTAACGGAGGATTTGGTAAATCTGGAAGCCAGTTGGCAGATGCCCGAAGACCTGGAGCCGATTTTGTCCGATCAGGATCTCAGTCTGATCCCAGAGGTTACCTCAGGATCCGAGCTACCCCTAATGGTGGATGCGGGTCTTAGTTTGACTGATTTAATGGCCATTTCCAGTGCGGCGGCGGCTATTGATCAGGATCGGTATTTTCAGGATCAGGACCAGCCTTCGGGGCAAGGGCTTCTCCCAGCTGAGCAGGCCATTGACCTGAGCCCAGAGGCTGTCCTAGATCACCTGGCTAGCCAGCCTGCCATGCCAGAGCCAGCTCCCCTAAGCCCTGGGGAAGGTCTCCCCTTAACCGAGGGTCTTGGCCAAGATGCTTGGTCGAGTCCCTCCCCTAGGGTTGAAGGGGGGACAGAGATGGGGATCCATGGAGGGGCTACTCTTGACCCGGTGTTGGACCTCAATCTTGTGTTGGGAGACCTTAGCCTCGACCCCCGATTACCGGAGCTTGGACCGGTGGGGATGGGGGAGTCCGGCCCTGGCGTTGAAACGGCGGCGGCGGCAGGGGCCTTCCTAGAAGCGGATATTCCTGCGCCCAGTTTGCCTGGGGAGCTGTCCCTCCAGACCTCTAGCCTATCCCTAGAGCCTGACCCCACGCCTGGGGAGACCGGGGTAGGACTACTAGGGCCTGATCAAATGATCGAGGAGCGATCGCCCTTGTTGCCAGAGCCAGAATCCCTGGAACCCCCTCCAGCAACCTCTGCCGATCGGGTCCCTACTGATTCAGACCAGGGGGAGGTGAGCTTCCCCTGGGTTGTCCCTGGAACTACCAGTCCTGCCGATTCTGGGGAAGACCAGGAATCGCCATCAGTGGTTCTGGAGCAGGATGGGGAAGAGGTCCTTGACCAACTCCACCCCCTCGGCCCGCTGGATCTCCTGGCTGACCTGGAGGAAGCGTCGGAGCCGTTGATCGGCCATCCTCCCGAGGTTGAGCCCGCCTTACCCGCAGGGCCCACCGCCCCAGCGGCGCAGGGGTCTGCCCTTTGGTTCCTGGGGCTGGATGTGGGCACCGGCGGTCTTTCTGCGGTGCTGTTGAATCGTAGCAGCGGTCGTGTTTATCCCCTCTATTGGGTTGATCAGGCCATGTCCGGGGCTACGGCGGATAAGTTTTTTCGCCTGCCGGCCCTAGCCTCGGTGCGGGTTACCCAGGGGGGGAATGGTTACCAAGTCGAGTCTGTGGGATCCTCCGCCTTGACGGTTTCCTGGGGAGATACCGAGGGCACGGAGGATCCGGTGTTGATGTTAAGGGGGCTAAAGCCCTGCTTAAAGTTGGCGATCCCGACCATGTTAGTCAACGGTGAGGCCACCCAACCCAACATCCAGTGGTCTGACACCATTGCCTTGCCCCTGCAGGCCTTTCAAGCTGCTTTACAGGCCCTATTAGCCACCTTATCCGTGGCCCTACCCGCCGGTAGTGATTTTAGTGTGGGGGCGGTAGGGCTAGAATCCCAGGCTCTCCAGCAGGCTCTGCAGCAGCTTGAGGGCGTGATTGTCAGCTATCCGGGGAACTGGCCGGATAGCTACGGGTTTAATGTGCGGGAGGCGATCATGGCGGCTGGACTGGTGGGCGGTCCTGACAATATTTATTTTATTGAGGAGGCGATCGCCGCTCTCCTCTCGGGTTTACCCGATCCCCTGGCCCCCGCCGTCACTGGGCAAAGTCAGCCGATTCAGCAGCAAACCCTCTATGCCTGCCCCTGGGTGGGGGGTACCGTTGTACTGGCCGCTGGGGGCAGCGTGACTGAACTGGCGGTGGCTAACCTGCCCAGCCATTTATCTGACCTCACCTACCAGGATTTTGCCCTGGCCACCCTGGGCTATGCCGGGGATGCCATGGATCTGGATATTATTTGCAATTTGCTACACCCTGGAGATCGCCGCCGGCAACGCTGGGCTGGCGGATCCAATCATCCCCCGGAGGAGTCGGCTGGCTGGGGTTGGCAATCCGCTCTACCAGAATTGCAAATGGCCCAGTGGCAGGATCTTGACCTGGACCACCTGGAGCTCCCTCGGCCGGTTGAGCCCGACCCCGTCCGTCGCCAACGATTGCAACAACGGCTGGAGAGCTCTCCCCTGGGACAGAGTGTGTTGGATGCGGCCCGCCACCTGAAAATTATCCTGCAACACCAGCCCCAGTTTGACCTGGAGTTGGCGGATCAGCGCTGGGTGGTGCGTAGCAAAGACCTGGAGGATCGAATTATTGCCCCCTACATTCAGCGCCTCAATGGTTATTTGAATCGATTGCTCAGTGAGGCGGGCCTGTCTACCCAGGGCATTAACCAGGTCATTTGTACGGGGGGTACGGCGTCTCTGCCCAGGATCTCCCGTTGGCTGCGGCAAAAGTTTCCCAATGCCACCATTGTCCAGGATACCTACCATAGCGATCGTCCCCCCAGTTGTAGCCGGGTCGCCTACGGTGTAGCCAACCTGGCCCGCTATCCCCAGGTTTTGGATATAACCCGTCACCAATACAATGATATTTTCCTGCTGATGGAACTGCTGCGCACGTTCCCTGATCAACCCATGCCCTGGCAGGGGATTGCCCATCTACTGCAACAGCAAGGTATTAACGTAGAGCGCTGTCAATCCCACCTGATGGCGCTGTTGGAGGGCCATCTGCCCCCTGGGTTGGTGCCCCAGCCCAGCCAAAATCCCTGGCTTTGCCTGGATGGGGAGGATACCCCTGGGCCTCTGCTGGAGGCTTCGCCGCTGTTTAGTCAACCCAGCCCTGGGGTTTACCTCTGTAATCCGGAGGCCCGAGAACGGTTTCTGGACTACCTGAACCGTCTGCTGGCTAACAAGCACCAGACCCTGGTGGATCCTTTATTAGTCCAGTTGACGGCTCTTAGGGTTAATTTGGACCGTTGATCGGGCTTGACAGGTCTGAGGGTCGCCCTACCAGACCCTAGGGAATGGCCAGGGGCTCACCATCGGGGGTTTCCAAGACAAACCCGGCATCACGGATCATATCGTAATCGGCCTGGGCGGCCTGGCCCGGGGTGGTCAGGTAGTCGCCAATGAAAATGGAGTTGGCGGCATAAAGACCCAGGGGCTGTAACTGTCGCAGTTGCACCTCCCGCCCCCCGGCGATGCGAATCTCTTGACTGGGCAGTAGCAGCCGGAATAGACAGAGAATGCGCAGACACTGGCGCGGGGTGAGGGGTGATTGATCGGCCAGGGGGGTGCCAGGGATGGGAATTAAGAAATTCAGGGGGACGCTGGTCACCGCTAGCTGCCGGAGACTCAGGGCCATATCGATGATGTCGTCAGTGGACTCACCCAGGCCAAAAATACCCCCAGAGCAGGTGGTCAATCCAGCCGCCTGGACTGCTTTTAGGGTGTCGATGCGATCGCTAAAACTGTGGGTACTACAGATGTCGCCGTAGTGGGCCTCGGAGGTGTTCAAATTGTGGTTTACCCGGTCTACCCCCGCTGCCGCTAGCTGAGCGGTTTGCTCCCCATTTAACAGACCTAGGCAGGCACAGAGCTTCATGGGGTAGCGGGCCTTGACCTGGCGCACCGCCTCCAAGACTTGGCTAAAGACCGGAGGGCTGGGCGATCGCCCGGAAATCACCATACAAAAGGTACCGGCCTGCAGCTGGTGGGCCCGTTCGGCAGCGGCTAAAATTTGCGCCTGGGCCATGAAGGGGTACTTCTCAATCTCAGCGCTGGAAATCTTCGACTGGGAACAATAGTGACAATCCTCTGGGCACAGCCCACTTTGGGCATTCAGCAAAAAGTGCAATCGCACCCGATTACCCCAGTGGTGGCGTCGCACCCGATAGGCCGCCGCCAGTTGATCCAGGAGCTCGTGATCAGGGGCGGTCAGCACCGACCGGGCCGCCTCACGACTCAGGATATCCCCGGCCAGAGCTTGGGCCGCCAAATCGGTCCAGGGCATAGAACTGGGGGCAGTGGGGGCAGGGGCAGAAACCATGGTAGGCAAACAACGATAGGTCAATAAGTGGCACGGTTAGAGGACCATCGGGGGTTGTCAGCCGGTTTCACTGGCTTCCATCCCCTAGGCCGGGGGCTGTTGGTCGCAGGGCTGGCCTGAGGTTAGGGCTGGGAGTTGTCTAGCACCCGCACATCGACGGTACTGGTGTTGAAGTTATACAAATTACCATCTAGCTCGATCGGGGTACCCACCTTCACCTTGGTGTTACCAAACACCGGACCTGTGTCAGTCATCTGGGCCTCCCCGGCCAGGGTGATCAGCATATCAATGGTGTAGTTTAACTCGGGGCGGGGATCGGGAAAGGCCTTGACCGTGCCATCCGGTTGGGGGGCAACGGTGGTGCGGGGTAAGCGGATGACGTCTTTAACCTTGACCTCTCCGTAGGGTTGGTTGCGGATAATAATGTTAGTGGTTGGCGAGGTCTTGATCGCCTCAAATAGGCCATCCGGGTTAGAGGCGGTGAGGCCCCGTACCATCACATCCACCTCTACGGGTTGGGTGACGCCGCCGACCTGGGCTACGGAGCCGGAGGTGCCGGGATAGAGAAAAATACCAAACAGCACCGCCAGAATAATTAATCCTGCCCCCACATCCAGGATGCTGAGCTTGCCAAATAGTCGTCCCTTGGAGTCAATCAGTGTCATCGTTGAGTGCTCTGTAACTACTGCTCTGTAAGGGTATATTGAAACACGGTGGGGCACTTCTGGGGTAACTCTTTCGTCTTTTAGGCTATGGACGACTATGGGCCACGGGGTTTGGATCACTATGGGCTTTCTGATGGGACTACGCCGACGCTTGACCTACGCGGCTTTGGCCGCTTTGCTAGCGATCGCGATGGGCTTAGCGACGCCAACTCCATCCCAGGCGGGCCTGCTGGATCTGATTTTCCACGGGATTCGCTATGTGCAGCTGAGCAATCTTTCCGATCGCGATGAAGTTGCCCTGGGTCGTCAGATTGATCAACAACTCAAGGCCCAGGGAGTTAGGCTTTACACCAGAGACCCCGGCATCGGTCAATACATCAATGAAATTGGTCAGCGCTTGGCGGCTACCAGCGATCGCCCCAACTTACCCTACACCTTTCAAGTGGTGGCTGACGACGAGATCAATGCCTTTGCCACCCTCGGGGGGTTTGTCTATATTCAAACTGGTTTGATTCGGGCCGCTAGCAATGAAGCCGAACTGGCGGGGGTGATTGCCCATGAAATCGGTCATATTACCGGCCGCCATGTGGTTGAACGCATGCGCCAGGCCACCATAGCCCAGGGCATTGCCGGTGCCCTGGAGGTGCGTCAAGACACCCTGGTGCAACTGGGGGTGCAACTGGCCCTGACCCTGCCCAACAGCCGTGAGGCCGAGTACGATGCTGATCGCCGCGGCTTCCATAATTTGGGGCGGGCGGGCTATGATACCGGAGGGTTTGTTTCCTTCATGCAAACCTTAGGGCGTCGCGGTGGGGCACCACCGGAGTTTCTCAGTAGCCATCCTAATCCGGGTAACCGGGTGCAAAATCTCCAGGCCATGGCGGCCGCTGGTACCTATGCCGCCAATGCTGGTGTCGGCACCGATAGGGCTGCTCATCAGGCTCGGATCAGCAGCCTACGCTAGGGTGGCCAGGGCGACCTGCTTGTCCTTGGCTGGTGACCAGTCCTCTGACTGTTCCTTCTGGCTGCTGAGGTTGACCCCGATCAGTATTCATGACCCGACTGGGAGCCTTCGATCGAACAACTTAGGGTCACCCCCAGTTGTTGAGAAATAGAGGTTTCTAAGTGACGTAGGAAGGAAGGCTTGCCAGGATAGGGTTGGTCTTGGGATGGCATCGGTTCCACCAGAATGGTGAAGAGCCCCAATCGGTTACCGGCTAGAATATCGGTAAACAGGCGATCGCCCACCATGGCCACCTGATCAGCCGGCAGGGCTATAGCCTCCAGGGCTTGTTGGAGTTTGCGCCGAGACGGCTTAGCCGCACTGGTGATGTAGGGCACATCCAACAGCGTGGCAATCCGCTTGATGCGGTGGCTATTGATATTGTTGCTGACCAGCCACACGGCCCCCACCTGCTTGATCTGAACCATCCAGGTCTGCAAGGCTGGATGGGTTTCTGCCTGGCAAAAGGGCACCAGGGTATCGTCGACATCTAAAATCAGACCCTTCACATTGAATCGGGATAAAAGCTCCGGAGAAAGGCTTAAAATAGTCTCTCCCAGGACAAGGTCTGGTTGTAAAAGACTGGTCAACGCCATAGGGCTAATTATTAAAGGTTTCCCGGATAGTCACCTTAGCCGCCTCATGTTCCGCCAGGGTACGGCTGAACACATGGGTACCGTCGTACCGAGCTACAAAAAATAGGTACTCAGTATTCTCTGGTGCTAAGGTCGTGGCCAAACTCGCCTGGCCAGGACTGGCAATGGGGGTAGGAGGCAACCCTGGGTTGATATAGGTATTGTAAGGGGAAGGGGTGCCCACCTGAGCCCAGGTTAGGGGTTTTTCTGGAGTTTGGCTAATCCCCAGGCCGTATTCAACGGTGGGATCTGCTCCTAGGGGCATATTGATCTTGAGACGATTGGTAAATACGCCAGCGATGGTGCCCCGCTCCTCGGCAACCACGGCTTCCTTCTCCACAATGCTGCTCAGGGTCACCCAATCTAACAGCGATAGATCGGTGTTGCCCTGCTGGTAGAGAGGCAGGGCGGTGGTTTCAAACTGGCTGAGCATCATATCCCTAACGGCGGTGGCCGTTATCCCTGCAGCCGGCAATTGGTAGGTATCGGGGAACAGGAAGCCCTCCAGGTGGGGAATATCCTGGGGGAGCCAGGGGTATTTTTCCCGAGGAATTTGTTCCGTCGTGGCCAGAAACTCCGCCGCTGGAAAGAAGCCTTCCGATTCAAAGTAATCGGCCATTTGCTGGCGGTTCCAACCCTCTGGGATGGTAAACGAAGTTTGCACCACCTCGCCATTCCAGATCGTCTTAGCAATGTCCACCATAGAGCTGGTGGGGTCTAGGGCGTAGGTGCCGGCCTGGAAACCGCCTGCCGGCGATCGCTGCGCCTGCCATCGTGACCACAGTTTCCAGGCTAGGCTGGAGTTAATTAAGCCTGCGGCTTCCAAATCTTCACCAATTTGCTGGCCAGCCGTACCCGCAGGGATTTCTAGTTGTACGGTTTGGTCGGCAAGGTCTTGTTCTGACGACTGGGATGCTTGGGCGGCTGGACCGATGGCCCAACTCCACCAGGCCCAGCTTTGCCACGCGGTGAGCCCGGTTGCTAGGCAAGCTAGCAGCCCCAATAATCCCCATCGTCTCCACCGTGAGCCTTGAGCCATCCCGGTAACCCTATGCCAACTCTAACGATTGTATTGACTTGAATTTTAATCAACCTGGGTCCATTTTGACCCAGTACATCCCTAACCCAACGGCCTACTCGTCAAACAGATCGAACAGCTTTGCCTCCAGACTATCTCGGATCAGTTGAAATTCTTCAGGACTAACTATTTCCAGCTGATTATCCTCGGTTCTGTAGGCAAAAATCAGCAGGGGTTCTCGGGGGGTACAGAGGGTGTACTCTTCGTCATCGTAGAAGCAGGTGGCTAAAACTTGAAACTCCTCGGTCATGGGGTTGCCCTGGTCATCCAGGTCATCTAGCTCAAGGGTGAGGCAGTTCTCCTCGTCAACGTCCGGTAGGGGGCCACTGGCGGTTAGGGTAATGGCGGATCGTTGCAGAACCAGGTTTTGCTCCGCTAAAACGGCCTTAGCGGTTAAAAAGATTTGATCAATTTCCTCCTCCTCAATGTCCATCAATACCTCTTCGTCCTCCTCCTCGTCCATTTCCCAGGCAAAGATTTCAATGGGGGCATCCAGAGGCAGGAGTAATAGGTAGTCTCGGCCATGTAGGGGAAATCGTTGTTCCACGTGACAGGGCAGGAACCGACCGCTTTCGTCGCTCAGTACAACCGTGGACTCTTCGAAGGATTGGGTATCATCTGCCATGGAGGCTACTCTGGGCTGAATTATAGAAAAAATCAATCACTGTTAGAACATAACAGTCCTATCACAATAGCCTATTCTGTTCCCCCTTCAGCGCTGATCCAGCCAGCGTTGCAGAATAATGGCGGCGGCTTTTCGATCCACCAGGGCCCTATCCTGCCCAGGGGAACCTCCCTGTTGGCGAATTAATTCCTCGGCTTCGATCGAGGTCAGGCGTTCGTCGACGTAGACCAAGGGTAGCCCGAGGACGCGGCTGAGTCGCTCCGCCATTTGTCTCACCTGTTTGGCTTGGCGTCCTTCCGATCCAGCCAGGGTGAGGGGTAGTCCGACCACCAGGAGTTCTACCTGCCGTTCCGTAACCATCACCCTGAGACTGTCTACCACTTGGGAAAATGACAACTGTTGTAGGGTGGTTAACCCTGTAGCGATTAGACCAGTGCGATCGCAACCGGCCACCCCAATTCGCTTACGGCCAATGTCTAAGCCCAGGGCTGAAATCTCTCCCCTCAAGTCCGCTGTCCTACTCCCCTATTTCTGATCACCCTGGTGGCACCGGGGGGTCGCTTGACCTAAGGCCCGGCCCCTAAGTGCCCCAGGACCAGCACCATCCCTCCCCCTTCCCTGATCCTGGGGAACCTCCCACCGGCTAGGCCAAGCCTCAGACAGCCAAGTCATTCGCCCTGGTATGGGTTTGCCCCCTGGCTGTAGCCCCGTAAATACATCCGAAAGCTGCAGCCCTTCCAGGGAAACGGGTTTGGCTTCCCTCACCTTATGCCACACCGAACGGGACATGAGTAAGGTCCGGGACTCTGGTTTTGCCTGGAGCTGGGTCAGACACTCCTCCCGTTCTGGTTGATAGTCCAGGGAGGTGAGGCGCAGGGACTGGGGTGGAAAGGGTTGCAAAATTTTAGCCATCTGGATCATCAACTCTGGATAGAGCCAGGTGTAGGCGGGATGAACCGTTAAATCAGCCTGATGGGGCTGTCGTCCATCGCGGCAAACGGTTAGCTTAAACTGACCGATGGCAGCCTTGCGCTGTTGCTCAAAGACATAGGCACTAATGGTTTCCACATGGTTAACCAGGCGGTCTAGGGTGGCCGAAGTGGTGGCTATCAGGTTCAGCTGAAAGTCCTGAATCTGATGATCAAAGACTTGTCGCACTAAGGGAGGCATAGCCGCTGTGTTCAATTGATAGAGAAGCTGGGCATCGGCATTGCTAATCGGTAATAGATTAGGCAAATCAGGCTCTCGCTCTGCCAAGTGACTGATTTGCTCGGGCACCAACGACCAGTAGGTAGTCTGGGCCAACGGCTGGAAGCCGTTGAAACGGTAGAGCCCTAGGGCTGACTTGTCAGTAATATCAACTTCTAAGACCCAACTTCTAGCTTCCCAGATCGCCTCAAAACAGTGGCGCAATAACTTAGAACCGACCTCCATAAACCCACTGGACAGTGCTTCAGTGGCAATGGCGCTGCGATTAATCACCACTTGCTCCACCTGCCAGGTACTGCGACTACGGTTAAAGGGGGAGACCTGAATAAAGCCCAGTAAACCGTTTTGTCGTTCGGCGTGCTGTCGTTCAACGACAAACACCACTGAACCCTGCGGTAAGGGACGGGGAAACCAGCTCATTAGCTTGAGGGGAGCATACCAGCGCCGTTGATAGTCTAGCCAGGCAGCAATATCCAGGGCTGGACCGTGATCCCTATCCCCTGGCTCTAGATCTTCGGCCCGCCATTGTTTAATGTCGTCTAAGTCACGATATTGTAATGGTCTGACCCCTAAGATTGGGCTAGGTGTGGTCATGAGTGCTTTCAACCAACTGCCACAGTAGTTTTCTTTAGTATTCAGTTTAGCCGGTTTTCCAAATTTCCACACGGGCTCCCTGCCAAGCCATACCCAGGGTCGTGCTGCGCGATGGAATGGTATTGCCAGATCGTTTACAAAACTTATGATTTGAGGCAGGATGACATTAGGGCGATAATTGCTTGTCGTTTCTTCGATTTTGCGGCCAAGCTTGATCGTCTTTTTTTAAGTTAATCCCTCTATCCTGGCCATGGTTCGATAGCGGTAACAGTTGTCATCAGGCCAAATCTGATGTTGTCTTTCCCGCCAGGATTATTTTTAGGACTCACCCCGCCATGAGAAATCTTTTGACCATTGAGCGTTTTTGTTTGTACGGCCATCTAGTGGCTATGGCCTTTGGCCTGGCTGGTCTGTTGTGGGTGGTTCCCCATCCAGAGATTCTCAGGTACGTACCCGCGGGGCAACAGTTGTTTCGGTGGAGTATGGCGGGGGGAGGAGTCGGCTATATTCTGCTCGGCACAGTTGCCATGGCTCTTTACGGTTACCGCCGTCTGGGACTTAAGGCTACCCTCAGTTTTGTTCTGGCGGCGGTTGGTATTTCCCTCACCAGCGAGCTCCTAGGCACCAGCACGGGTTTTCCCTTTGGTCATTACAGCTATTTGAATGGTCTGGGCTATAAGGTGGCGGGCCTGGTGCCCTTCACTATTCCCCTCTCGTGGTTTTATCTGGGTTTAGCCTCCTTGCTGCTGGCTCGGGCTGGTCTCAGGGTTGGACAGGGGGTGTGGGGGGGGTGGCGATCGCTGACTGCCATCCTGGTCGGTTCTGTCCTACTCACCTCCTGGGATTTTGTTCTAGATCCAGCCATGAGTCAGACGACCTTGCCTTTTTGGTACTGGCATCAGCCCGGCGCCTTCTTTGGCATGCCCTATCAAAATTTTGTCGGCTGGCTGGGCACCGGGGTTGTGTTTATGTCGGTTGGTGTGGTGCTTTGGCGACTCCTGTCGATTTCTCCCCAGTCCGATGGCGAGCCCCTTACCATTCCTCTGATCGTTTATTTGGGCAATTTTGCCTTTGCCCTAGTGATGAGTCTGGCGGCGGGTTTCTATGTGCCCATTTTGCTCGGTACGGTTACTGGTGCAATTCCGGCCATGCTCTGTTGGCGGGCTTCCAAGGTTAGTCAGTCTATCCCCGCCTCAGCCAGTGACTTGCCTCCAGTGCTAGAGACCCCAGTGACGGCCTCTAGCATGGTGTTTAAATAGGTTCCTGCGATGCCGGGGTTATCTGCCTGGATGGTTGACTTTTCTTGGCCCAGCGTTATCCCCTATCTGCCTTTGATGGTTCAACTGTCGGCGGCGGCAGTTCTTCTTCTACGCTTATTGCCTGGTGCCTGGCGACCTTCACCGCTGATGGCTCAGTCCACCCGTCCCCAACAATTGGGGACGGTGTCGGTGCTAGTGCCTACCCTCAACGAGGTGACCCGATTAGCTCCTTGTCTCCAGGGCCTAACCCTCCAGGGTTATGCCATTCGGGAGATTTTAGTGATCGATAGTCAGTCCACCGATGGTACCCAGGCCCTGGTTAAAACCTTCCAACAGCAAGACCCTCGGATTCGCTTACTTAGCGATGAGCCCTTACCCCCCGGATGGGTGGGTCGCCCCTGGGCCCTAGATTACGGTTTTCGCCATAGCTCCACCGCCAGCACTTGGATCTTGGGTATTGATGCAGATACCCAGCCCCAGCCCGGTTTGGTCGCTGCTCTGGCCCAGGCCATGGAGGATCAAGGCTACGATTTAGTCTCCCTGGCGCCCAAATTTATTCTCAAAACCCCTGGGGAATTTTGGTTGCAGCCAGCCCTGTTAATTACCCTGGTCTATCGCTTTGGGGCCGCGGGTACAGTCTTGGCCAGTGATCAACGGGTGATGGCCAATGGTCAATGTTTTATGGTGCGGCGTGACCTTCTGGAGCGCTTGGGGGGCTATCAGTCAGCCCGATCCTCCTTTTGTGACGATGTAACCCTAGCTCGCTATGCGGCGCAGCAGGGAGCTCGAGTGGGCTTCTGGGATGGTAGTGAATTGTTACGGGTGCGTATGTATGAAGGGATGGCGGAAACCTGGCGAGAGTGGGGCCGATCGCTGGATTTAAAGGACGCCTCCTCACCGGTCCAGCTTTGGGGAGATTGGTGGTTTTTGATGCTGGTGCAGGGTTTGCCCTGGTTACTGACCCCTGGCTTAATCGCCCTCAACGTCAAGGCTGGTGATAGTTGGCCCCTGTCCCTGGAGCTCTGGCTTTGGCTTAACCTGGCTCTGGTGGGCTTACGACTGGGGCTGCAGGGGGCGATCGCCAGCGCCTACTGTTTCGATCAAGCTCCCGGGCGCTGGGCCTTCTGGCTCTCCCCCCTGGCTGATGTCGCGGCTGTTGTCCGCATTGGTCTATCTTCCTGGCAACGACCTAAGCAGTGGCGAGGGCGCCAATACCCTGACCAACCTCTGGCCCTTAGTTCCGCCAAAGAGTAAAGGGATGGTTTACCAGGTTGGCATTCAGGTAGCGGGGGTTATCACTCACCTCCTGGCCGACCCAAGCGGGTAGTTCAATAGGTTGGTCAGGGTGAGTCAGTTCCACCTCCGCCAGCACCAAACCCTGGTTAGCCCCTAGGAATTCATCCACCTCCCACACCAGGTCGCCAACCGGGATGCGGTAGCGATATTTTTCAATCAGGGGCAACTGGCAGAGGCTAGCCAGGAGGGTGGTGGCATCGGTCAGGGGAATCGGGTACTCAAATTCAGGCCGCACCAGGCACTGGGCTGGCCCTTTTAGGGTCAGGTAGGCCCGATCCCCCGCCACCCGCACCCGCACCGTCACCTTACCCTGGGTGGGCAAGTAGCCCTGACGCAGTAGCAATCCTTGAGCTCCGGACCGCCAGGAGTCGTCTCGCACTAAAAACTTCCGCTCAATTTCCAGACTCAATGGCCTTCACCTGGGCTAGGGGGATGGAGGTACAGGAACGCATCTAAGCTGGTGGCATCGGGTTGGGCCGCCATCGCTCCCGGTTGGGTGGCGGTCAGAGCTCCAGCGGCATTAGCATAGCGCAGGGCGGCCCGGAGAGCCTCCGGTTCCTCTAGTAGACTCAGCCCCTGCCGACACAGCTGATGCATAAACCCGGCCAGGAAACTATCTCCAGCCCCGGTGGTGTCCTCTGCCTCGACCCTAAAAGCCGGCACATGGCCCCCTAGACCAGCGGCGGTGGCGTAGTCACAGCCCTCCTCGCCAGCGGTGATCAGAACCGCCTTGGCCTGTGCCAACTGACTTAGAATGGTGGCGGCTGTAGTGGACTGAAACAGCCATTCTGCCTCAGTCTGGTTCAACTTCAGGATATCGGCCTGCTCTACCCAAGCCCTGACCATGGCAGGGCCCTGGCCAGGTTGGGGCCAAAATCCGGGTCGCCAGTTTAGATCGACCACGGTGGTCAGGCCATACTGCTGAACCCAGGCCATGGCCTGTTCAAGGCTTTGCCGCACACTAGGGTAGGCCAGGCCCAGGGTACCGGTCACCAAATAGTCGGCTTGGGCAAACCAGTCTGGGCGTAATTGCTGAGCATCCAGGTAAGCATCGGCAAAACTGCTGGGGTCGGGTTGACTGAACCCGACAAAGGACCGTTCCCCGTCGCGGTTTCGATGAACTAAGACGATGCGGGTCGGTCTGGACGATCGCTGCACCCCAGTACAATCCACCCCAGCCTCCTGCAGGATCGCTTGCAACTGACGCCCCGGTCGATCTTCCCCCAAGCTACCAATAAAACCGACCCGATTGCCCAACTTCGCTAAGCCCACCGCCACATTGGCGGGCGCTCCTCCCGGGTAGTCTACCCAGAAGGGGGTATGGGGCTGATCGCCATCGTAGCGATCGAAGATGCGATCGTACAAACACTCACCCAGACAAAGGACCTGTGTATTCATCACACGACTTACTCCTTACTGGGGATTGAGGTGACGGACCAGGCCTAGGACAGGCGCCTCAACACGTAATCGGCCATGTCCAGTAGGGCCTGGTGCGGCACGGAGGGGGGCAGCACCTGCAGGCAGGTGACGGCCGCCTCAGCCTGCTGGGCCGCCAGGTCTCGGGCCCTAGCAATGCCATTACTACGATGGATAAGCTCGATCGCTTGCTCAAAGTCATGGGTTTGGGAAAACTCCCGTTCAATGAGGGAGGCCAAGCCTGGATGATCCACCATGGCATAGAGTACGGGGGCGGTCAAGTTGCCGCTCCTCAGATCGGTGCAGGCGGGCTTGCCCAGCACTTGATCGGAACTGGTGAAGTCTAAAATATCATCTACCACCTGAAAGGCTAGACCTAAATGACGGCCATAGGCATAGAGTTGGTTAATCGTGGTTTCCGTCATACCGCTCAATACCCCTACGGCCTTAGCACTGTTGGCTATTAGGGAAGCCGTTTTGAAATAGCTCTTTTCCAGGTAGGCTTCGATGGACAGGCTAGTATCAAACCGGTTGAGACCCTGCTGAATTTCTCCTTCCGCTAAATCCATGATCACCTGGGATAACAGTTTCACTACCCTGAGGTTATCCAGGTTAGCCAGGTACCAGGAGGCCTGGGCAAACAGAAAGTCACCGGCTAGCACCGCAATGCGGTTGCCAAAACTGCTGTGCACCGTCGGCACCCCTCGGCGCACACTGGCTTCGTCTACCACATCATCGTGAACCAGGCTGGCGGTATGAATCATTTCAGTAATTTCCGCCAGCCGTCGATGTTTGGCGGAAATCTCTTGTCCGGGTAGGGTTGCCCTGGCTAAGAGGAGAACAATCGCCGGCCGAATACGCTTGCCCCCGGCCCCAAACAGATGTTCGGCAGCTGCAGAGAGAATGGGATGCCGTGCCCCCACCAGCCCCTTGAGATTTTGAGCTAGGAGGTCGAGATCGGTCTCAACCGGCGCGAAAAGAGAAGTTACTGAAGTCATGGACACCTAGCAAAGGCGGTGTAAGTTACGATTGTTTACATTGTCTATTCCTATTCTAAGCTAACCCCAGGACAAGTGACGGCTCAGTCCGGTGTTTCTATCCCCAACGAATCTTGTCAAGCTGGCCTTTCTGAGGTCTCTAAAGGTGGCACAGGGGTGGTTAGCCGTGCTACAGTAAAAATAAGAATTAAGTTAATCAATAGCCTTTGAAAACTTCGGAGAGGGAAGTCAAGGTGGGTTTTTGAGCTATCTGAAAAGGCAGCTTCAAAAATTGTTTAGGGCTTTGGTCTTTGACTGCAGCCCTATTGTATAGATTCAGCCTTGAGAAGTTTGATAAGGCTTGGTGGGGGGTTAGGAGCTTTGGCCGGTGCCCTGTTTCATCCTATTGTCTAGATTGGCTAAATTCCCTAGGGGTTTGGCTGGGTCGAGGCAATCTGGCGAGTGAAAGGTGCTGTTAGCCAACGCTCTCTGACCTGACCTTTCCTGTGTACAGTGCTAAGTACGGGTCCGTTGGATGGCCGTCTTTGGTCTGGATAGCCTTCAACTCAGGTGGCTACCCTGGCGTTATGCCAGGGTGGTCTGATGATATTCACATTGGCGGTGATCTTCGACTTACTCTGCCCAGCCTACGGCCATGGTTGATGCAAGCTGAATGTTGCCAGGAGCGGGGAAACCGCAAATCCCCTGGCGATAACGGCCTAATTCTGCCGCTGCCATGGGCCCCAACTTCACTATTCTGAACGAGTTCAGCCCAGTGTCCTTAGGGCTGGCAACCCCTTTGATCTCTGTTTTTTCCCTTCCCTCACCCCTGCTACCTTGCCATGTCTACCAACCTCTCCTTGATTATTCCGGTCTTAGCGGTTACTTACCTGCTATTAGTCTATGCGGGTCTCTCCTGGTGGGCCAGGCGATCGAGTGGGTCTGGTCGTACAGAAGGTTAGGCATGGGGGGCTGGTTTACCCTACCCCCTTCCGGTTGCCGACGGCTTCAGGGGGTTGGCTCTAGCGGCTCATTACCAGGGCCGGTAGCTGAATTTGGCTGACTCGGGGTTGATGGCCCAGCCACTGGTAGGCTAGTCGCTTAAATGACTCGGTAGGGCCGCTGATGTAAAACTCCGTTGACCAGGCTGGTTTGGTGCTGCGCAGGCCAAGGGCATCCAGTTCTTGAGCAGCGGCGGTTACCATGGAAATGGCTGGATTAATGTACTGGGTGTCGCTGGGCAAGAGCCGATGGAGCACCGGTGCCAGGTGGGGATAGTGGGTACAGCCGTAGATTAGGGTATCAATTTCTTCGCCTAACAGGGGACTAAGGTAGGTGGCCGCTATGTGTTGGGAGTGGGGCTGGTGAATTTGGTTGCCCTCTACAATGGCGACAAATTGGGGACAGCTGACCTGCCAGACCTGGCGATCGGGAGCTAATTCTTGGATGGCATGTTTGTAAGCATTGCTACGGACGGTAGCCTCGGTGGCAATCACCCCGATCCGTTTACCCACGGCGGTAGCGGCCTTAGCTCCTGGACGAATTAGCCCTAAAATTGGAAAGGGAAACTCCGATTGGACTATGTCAAGGGCTAGGGCGGAGCTGGTATTGCAGGCCATCATCACCATTTTTACCTGCTGAGCTGCCATCCAGGTGAGAATCTGACGGACAAAGTAGAGAATCTCCTCTGGCGATCGCGACCCGTAGGGCAACCGAGCCGTATCACCAAAGTAGAGAACCGATTCGTTCGGCAATTGTCGGTAAATCTCGCTGAGTACGGTTAATCCGCCCACACCACTGTCAAAAATACCGATGCGGCCAGGAGCGTTGCTGATTACCTGGGAGACAGGGATCCCATGTTTCATAGGTAGTTGTGCCTAACTAATATCATAAATCTCCAAGAGTGTAGCCGGTTTAGAGGCGCTTTGAAAAGCCTGAGGGCCAATCTTGTCCAAACCTCAGCTAATGCAGGTACCTAGGGCCACCCAGCTGATCCACTAACCAGGTCGTGAACAGATCCTAGCTATTCCAGCTCCTAGGCCTGATCCAATCCCCTAATCCCCACTGGAGGGTGGGGCGGCCACCGCCGCCGTGGCCGGTGGATCCGCATCCTGAAACACCAGGCGCAGCAAGGGTGGAGCCAGGAACGTGGTGAAAATCACCATGACGATAATGGCGGCGTCTAGGGACTCTGATAAAACCCCGCTGGCGGCCCCTACCCCGGCAAACACCAACCCTACCTCTCCCCGTGGAACCATGCCAATGCCCACCGCGAGACGGTTAATACCCGGTTGACCAAAGATCACCAGGCCGGTGACGAGCTTGCCCACAATGGCCACCACCACCAGAAAAGCCGCAATGATCAGGCCGGCTCGATTATTCGGATCAAGGGGATTCAGAACACTGATGTCGGTCCTAGCGCCCACCGTAATAAAAAAGATAGGGACTAGCATGTCAGCGATGGGGCTAATTTGTTCCTCCAGTTCCTTATGTTTAGAGGTTTCCGCCAGAATTAAACCGGCAGCAAAGGCGCCTAGAATCGCCTCCAACTGAATGGCCGCGGCAATATAGGCCAGTAGAAACGCGAAAATCAAGGAGCTGACCAGCACCTGGCCGCGGGTGCGCAGCTGGTTGACCACCGCTACAAAATAGGGGCTGAGCAGCCGGCCAATGTAGATTGACCCGACTAGAAAAACCGCTGCCCCCACCACTAGGTAGAGAACGTTGGTAATTTCAATTTCTCCAGTTTTAGCCAGACTGGCCACTACTGCCAGCACAATAATCCCTAGCACATCGTCTAAGACCGCTGCCCCAATAATGATTTGCCCCTCCGTGGAACTGAGTTTTTGCAGCTCGGCCAGGACCTTAGCGGTAATGCCAATGCTGGTGGCGGTGAGGGCGGCACCGGCGAATATGGCCGGAATCGGAGCTACCCCAAAAATGGTCATTAAGCCCGCCGTACCCGTGGCAAAGGGGACTACCACCCCCACCACCGCTACGATCGCGGCTTGGGGGCCGACTCGAATCAGCTCTTTTAGGTCTGACTCTAGACCAATTTCAAAGAGGAGAATGATCACCCCCAGTTCTGCCAGTATGGAGATTACCTCACTTTCTCCCTGGAAGACCCGCAGTAGGCCCTCCGCTGGTAATCCCCCCAGCCTGGCCACCAGATTGATCAGGGGCGAGTCGGGTACCTGGCCCGCTTCACTAAAGACGATCAGGTGCAGGGCGGAAACCCCGACCACTACACCGCCAATCAGTTCCCCCAGTACCGGCGGTAGGTTAACCCGGGCACACAACTCGCCGCCCACCTTGGCGGCTAGATAAACCACGATCAGGCTCAATAGCACACTGGCCAGCACCAAGGGCTCGATGTCTGACTCGGGAATTTCCGCTAATCCTGGGGGTAACCCCTGCCGCCAACTCCCCAGATCAGGGGCTGTGTTCCCCACCAAGCCGTTGATCCAATTCACCATGCGGGCCTAAAAACTCAACGTTTTTAATCTACAGGAGTTTTCTGGCCCATAGAGTTCACAGAAAGCCGTCTGGGTAAGATTTCCTAGCCCTAAACAAACATTCTGTGGGCCAGGGACGGCATCTGGCGCCGCACCTGGGAGAGTCGATTAGGATTGATTTCGGCGATCGCGGCACCCTGATTCACCCCAGCATCCGCCAGCACGATGCCCCAGGGGTCTACTACCATGGCATGGCCGTGGGATTGGCGCCGGCTATTATGGAAGCCGGTTTGGGCAGGAGCAATCACATAGCAGGTATTTTCAATGGCACGGGCCTGGAGTAACACCTGCCAATGGTCTTTTCCAGTGAACTCGGTAAAAGCCGCAGGAATTACTAAAATCTCCGCCCCCTGGTGGGAAAG
>CAYVMR010000006.1:0-37156 GCA_964452545.1 uncultured bacterium | reverse complement strand
TCGAACGAGAGCCGGGCGAGACATATGAGCGCTCCTGTTGCCTCGGAGAGCGACCGATGAGCGGCGCTGTCCCCCTGCCCTTCTGGTCTCAGCCTGTCGTGCTGATGAGTGACGGTTCGCGCGTGGTGTTGCCGTTCGTCATGGCGACCGCCCGCACTTCTCCTGATTCTTCGATTGGTAAGGCGGAACACTGATGAACGACAAAGAAGAACTGGCGCGATTGCTGGAGGCAGATGACTGCTATGGCCGAGACGCAAACAGCGCGGGCTGGGTGTTTCACCCCCGCCAGGGTGCTGACGCTGCGTGGGCTGCGGGTTGGCGGAAGATGCCAAGCCGGGAGGATGTGCTAGCCGCGCTGGCGGTTGGGCACTACAAGCACTTGCTTGCTAGCCACGTCAACACACACGAACTTTGGGAACGACAGGCCGACGCGATTTTGGCTTTGATGGGTGGGGAGGTTTCGGAATGAGTGTTGACGAGTGGGCACGACGCGAAGCGGAGCGTGAGGCAAGCCTGTACGTTCCCGTGGCCGCGCCGTTTGTTCTGGCCGCCGTTCAAGATTCTTTGCTCCGCGCGTTCGATGCGCTCCTGTCCGACGAAGCGGTGGAGGCGGCGGCAACCGTGATGGCTGATTCTGAAGACACTGGTTCGACCGATTGTGCGCGTCGAGCTTTGCAGGCCGCTGTCGAGGCCGTGACGGAGGGAGCCACCAGTGGACGTTGAGACTCGGTTGCGAGTGGCAATGATCGAGCGCGCCGACGCTTGGATGCAGAAGAACCGGGTTTCTCCGACGTGGAGGCTCATTGACGAGTTGCGGAACGAGATTGTGCGCCTGTCCGCCGTGACGGAGGGAGACACCAGTGAGTGACGTGAAGGCGGTCGCGCAGGAGATTCTCGACCGTACGGAGGGGCAAATCGGTACACATTCGACGGATTGCCACAAGTACCACCTGGCCTGCTTCGCAGCGTTCGTGATGCACGAGCTTGAGGCGCCGGCGGCCGACCTTTCTGCGCTCCTGTCCGACAAGGCAATCCAGGCCGCGAAACTCGCTGGCTTCCGAGCGCTCGACGGCGCGGAGCAAATCGAGGACACGTCGGGCAACATCTGGGACATCGGGGACGCAATCTCCGACGCTTTGCAGGCTGCTATCGATGCCGTCACGAAGGAAGACACGGAATGAGTGACCACGCGGCGCTGATCGCAGAGGCGCGTGACGTGACATGGTGCAACTGCGGGCATTACCGAGAGCCGCAGATCGAGTGCGGCGACCACGGCGACAGTAACGCCAGGCTCATAGCCAGCCTTGCTGACGCTCTCGAAGCCGCACAGCAGGAAGTTGCCGCGCTGACCGAAGAGGCCGACCGTGCGATTGACCAGGCGAACAATCTGGCCGGGGACGTGGCGACGCTCGAAGCCGTTCAGCAGACACCCGCCGTTGACACAGACGCGCTGGCGTATTGGCTATGGTTTATTCACATTATTGGCACGCCAAAACAGGGCGCTGAGGCTTGGGCGGATATGTCGGCGGTGATGAAGTCCCTGTATGGGCGACAGGCCGACCGCATCCTCGCATCGGGCATCCTGCAAGATGCGGCTGAGGTCGAAGCGCGCGGACTGGAACGGCTGATCGACCGGGTGACGGACGACGGCCTGGTGCAGATGTTCGGCGGGGAGAAGTTCGTATCGGTGGCGCTGCTGGTGTCGGAGGCTCGTGCTCAGCAGGTTCGGGAGGGCAAGGCAACTCGCGACACGCCGACCGGGATCCCCACACACTGATCAATCCCGTACACTTGATCCTGCGTAGGACAACCATGTCCACTAAGGAACCCTCGAACACTGTTCGGGGGTTTTCTGTTTGCCGCGTGGGGCGGGCAGGCGTTTCGTCTGTGAAGTCTGGGATTGCTCGGACGTTCCCGCCCCACGCCAGTGCCAAGCCGACTGCCGGCCGCCGCTCACTCACTATCAGACTCGGAGCTCGAGCGGCCGGCACCTTCTGCACGACAACGACGGGAGGCCGACCATGTCATCGTTCATTGACGAGGCGCGCGTCGAATCGCAGTGGAAAGCCCGCACCCCATGCCTTCTCGGACGAGAGCTCGCAGCAATGTCCGAGGCCGATCGTGCGCAGGTGCAGGAAGCGCTCGACGCGTCCGACGTCACCGGGCAAGCCATCTCGACCGTGCTTGAGCGGAAACTGTCCGTCAAGGTGTCGTCCCCTTCGGTGAACCGCCACAGACGGAACGAATGCCAGTGTGGACGAGTCGTTCGCTGACCAAGCCCGCCGTGAGGACGACACCTCGGCGACACCTCGGGAGTGGCAGAAGCAGTCCTACTGGGACGGGCAACAGGGTCGCATCATCACCGGCCCGCTTGAGAAGCCCGTGGAGGACTTCCACGAGCTACTGACCAAGTTCGGCTACGACCCCGACACGATCGAAGTCGTCGGCAAGGTCAACCAGTGGCGCAAGGAACGCCCGGACGGGTCATGGCTGACCTCGTACTTCTTCGGCATCCGCGCCAAGCAGGAAACGGTCGACCTGCCTGCCTTGTATGCGGCGGCTCGTCGGAAGCCGCGCAAGCAGACGCCGAACGTTGACGGTCAGCGCGCGACGGTGGTTGTGTTCGCTGACCCGCAGATTGGCAAGACGGGTCGCCGGGGCGGAACGCCGGAACTGTTGGAACGCATCGCACAGAAGCGGGTAGCGCTCGAGGCGTTGCTGAAACGCCGCAAGCCCTCCCGCCTGCTGTTGGCCGACGCCGGGGACGGGTTCGAGAACTTCGAGTCCGGCGGAAATCCGATGTTCACCAATGACTTGAGCTTGGCGCAGCAGATGGACGCGTACGGCGTCGAACTGTACTCGTTCATCGAGCTCATGCACCGATTCGCCCCCGTGGAAGTCGCTGCAGTTCCCTCGAACCACACAGCGTGGCGTCGCGGCAAACAGCAGCTGGGCAACCCGCAAGACGACTTGGGCCTGTTCGTGCACCTGCAGGTACAACGCATGACGGAGAAGGCGGGACTGCAGGCCACGTGGCATCTGCCGGCGGCCTACGACGAGACCGTGGCCGTCGACCTGTTCGACACTCGCATCGGCCTGGTGCATGGAAACCAGTTCGGACCCGGACAACAGGTGCAGTGGTGGGAGAAGCAGACGTTCGGAGCGCAGGCGATAGCTGCAGCTGACGTTCTCGTTTCGGGCCACTACCACTCGTTCTCAGCCAACGTGGCCGGACGCAACCCCGCGACGGGACGCCAACGGTGGGCACTCGGCGCGCCGACTCTCGACAACGGCAGTGACTACTACCGGCAGACCGCCGGCCGCGACTCCGACCCGGGCCTGCTCGTCTTCGACGTCACCCCTGACGGGTTCGATCTCGGCAGCCTCGTCATCCTGTAGACCCTGAGGAGACCCCCTTGCTCGCATCTGCCCTCGCGTGTTTCTGCGGTCTCGACATGATCGACCGCAACGGTGTCCGCATGTGCGACAACTGCGACACCGTCCAGGAGCGGCAGACCCGCTGCGAAGACTGCGACAAGCCCGGCGAGTGCCAGTCGGAGAACGGCGACCGGAAAACCACTCCTCACGACCACCGGTTCGAGTTGGCTTGGAAGCGGAAGATCCGCGAGTACTACCCCGGTCAGGCCGCTCGAGGCATCTGATGCAGATCGATGTGCTCGTCCCCTCCCGCGGGCGCCCGCAGAACCTCAAGCGTCTAGCCCACGCGATCGCCGGAACGGCAGACACCGATGTCTGCATTCGGGTGCGGCTCGACAGCGACGACCCCACCGCGGGCGACTATCCGACACTGAACAACGTGTCCTACACGGTCGGACCCCGAGTGCACTTCGCCGCATCCGTCAACGAGCTTGCCGCTCAGTCTGACGCAACACACTTCGCCATCTTCGGCGACGACGTCCTACCTGAAACTGGCGGATGGGACACGCGACTGATCCAGTCGTTGAGCGGCCGCATCGGTGTCGCGTTTGGCAGCGACGGACTCGAACATCTCCACGGCCCCGACCTGCCGACGCACGTTGTCGTTCCACGATCGATCTTCGACCGCCTCGGGTGGATCGCCCTCCCCGCACTTCGGCATCTGTTCTGCGACAACGTCTGGCGCGACCTGGGCCAAGCCGTCGACAACCTCGTCTACTCGGCTGACGTGAAGCTCACACACTTGCACCGGTGGAACAAGACCGCACCCGACGACGCCACCTACCGGCAAGCGAACGACAAGGCCAAACGCCTCCATGACCGGTTCCAGTACGAACGGTGGCGCACCGGCAGTGGGTACCTGCAGGCGGTCAAGACGCTCAGGGCGCCCGCGTGACTGTCGTTGCCGTTTCACACGGCTACCCGCCCGGGTGGAACATGGGCGGCGAGGTCGCCCTGCACAGGAGCATGACGGCGATCCGCGGTGCACGCCTGGCATTGACCGAGGCACCAACCCCCTACGACATCGACGGCGTACACGTTGAGCAGTTGAACCTGCCGAACCTTCTCGACATTCACGCAGACCCGGCGCCACTGCTCGAGCAGCTGCAGCAGCACAACGCTCTCGTCGTCATTGGACAGAACGAACTGTCCCTGCCTGCAGCGAAGGCCGCGCGCACCCTCAACATTCCCTCGATCGTCAACGTTCACACTCCACCGAAGTACGGGTCGACCATCCGCGCCGCACTTCCGATCGCTGACCACGGCGTGTACAACACGTACACCTCGGCCGTTCAGTGGGGCGAACCGGACGCGCTCGTGATGCACCCGCCCGCATCACCACTGCCGAGCAAACCCAAGCCCACCGGCGACGCGTACACGCTCCTGTCATCCCTCACCCACAAGGGCGTGGAAGTCGTACTCGAGCTCGCCAAGCGCATGCCGGACCAACGCTTCATCATCGTCGAGTCGCCGGCGAAGCACATGGAGCCCGCCGATCTTGCCGAACGCATCGACCTGATGTCGAACGTTGAACTTCATCCACGAGTGGCACCCGACGAGGTGGCCGAGAAGTACCTGTCGCAGACGCGGATCCTCCTCGTCCCGGGCAGGTACGAAACGTACGGCATGTCCGCGATCGAAGCAGCCGGCTACGGCATCCCTTCGATCCACGTCGACACTCCACACGCCCGCGAGGGAATCGGTGAAGCAGCCGTGCTCATCCCGGGGTTGAACGTGAACGCAGCACACGCAGCCATCGAACAGGTCGAGCAGACGTACACGCGCCGCCAACACCTTGCTCGCGCTCGAGCGGAATGGCTGGCCGCACGGGAACAGTTCGAGCTCGAAGCGTGGGCCGACTTCATCGACACCGTCGCAGTGCGACCCGAGGGACAACGGCGAGAGCGCCAGCAGCGCATCACCCGCACTGCCCTCCGCCACCGATGACCGACATCGTCATCCCCACCGCTCGCGAACCCCGCAACTGGTGCCTGCCTTACGCGTTGGACTCAATCGCACGCCACACCAACTACAGTCCGGTCACGATCGGCTTCAACCCCCGATCAGCGGCAAGACACATCGACAGCGCACAAACCGGTGACCGCTTCGCGAACACCGACGAAGCCGTCCGACTGGCCTGCACGAGAGATGACATCTCAGACCCGTTCATCCTCAGCGCCGACGACATCTACTGGCTTCACCCAGCAGAGCCGCAACGTTGGGCACTCGGACACCTAGGCGACGCGACAGGCGCCACCGTGTACGCACAACGCAAACGCGACACCGCCGACCTGCTCTCACACCTCGGCCTGCCAACCTGGGACTACGAAACCCACACGCCCCTGCTCATCCACAAAGCGCACATGCTTCACGCGCTCACCATCGGCGGAGACAAGCGCAGCGTCTACGGCAACCTCACCGGCCAACCAGACCACACCGGCACAGACGTCAAGATGCGCAACCCCAGGGACACCATCCCGGACGCACCGTGGGCATCCACCGCCCACACGCCCACCCGCTACCCACACCTCATGCAAGCCCTCCACCGGAGGGGGTAGACAATGCCAACCTCACGCACTGGGACAGCCTCCCACCAGCACTTCCGCACAGCAGTACTCACCCGGGGGCAAGAACAAGGCACCACCCACTGCCCATGCACAGACCCCCACAAGCACCACCCCAACCGAACCCCATGCGGCGTCTGGCTCGACTACGAGAACAGTCGACAACCGAACAGCGCAGAACCCGACCACATCATCCCGGTCGCACGAGGCGGAACAGACCACCCCGACAACGGACGAGTCCTCTGCCGCCAATGCAACCAAGCACGCGGAAACGGCCTACGAACTAAAGCCACCGCCAAGAAGCCCAAGCAACCAATCACCACTGGCTACAGCTGGTGACCTGGGGGGTAGCCCCCGACTCCCCGTCCCCGCCCGCTCCCGGAGGCATAGCGATCTCCCCCCGGCGTTTTTTCCACGAGAGGAGGACAGTCATGGCATCTACCAAGGCGGCTCTGCGTGCAGTTGAGCCTGGCGAGGCGCCTCCGGAGCGGAAGCAGCTGTCGATCCTGCAAGCGGCTGAGCAGGGGGATCGGCTTGAGGAGCTCCGGTCGATGCGACGTCGAATCGCAGTAGCGCTGGATGATCCGAACACGCCGGCACGCGATCTTGCAGCTCTCTCTCGTCGTCAGATCGAGCTTGGCAGGGAGATCGACGTTCTCGAGCGCGCTGCGCAGGAGGAAGGCGAACGTGGCGCCGCACCAGACGAAGCCTTCGACGCGAAAGCTATCTGAGGTAGCTCGACACGTCGTCATTCCGACCGGCGTTACCTCGACTGGCTGGCCCGCAGTCGAGAAGCGCTGTGCAGAGTTCGGCGATTCGTTCGACGAATGGCAGCGCGGTGCGGGCCAGGTGATTCTGGGCAAGCGACAGTCGGGCGAGTACGCAGCGACTGTTGGCGGAGTCACCCTCTCGATTCCGAGGCAGGTGGCAAAGACCTTCCTCATCGGACGCATCGTGTTCGCGCTCTGCACGCTGTTCCCTGGACTGCAGGTCATCTGGACCGCTCACCGCACACGGACGACATCACGCACCTTCTCGAACCTGAAGGGCTACGCGTCTCGTAAGGCCGTCGCGCCATACATTGATGCGATCCGATCGACCAACGGTGAGCAGGAAATCCGATTCAAGAACGGATCGCTGATCGCCTTCGGCGCTCGCGAGCAAGGCTTTGGTCGTGGCTTTGACGAGGTCGACATCGAAGTGTTCGACGAGGCCCAAATCCTCACTGAACGCGCACTCGAGGATATGGTCGCCGCGACCAACCAATCACGGCACGTGCATGGCGCACTCATCATCTACATGGGTACTCCGCCGCGACCTGTCGACCCGGGCGAAGTGTTCAAGGCCCGCCGGCGCGAAGCGCTCTCCGGCGAATCTGAAGACGCGATCTACATCGAGTGCTCTGCAGACCCGGACGCAGACCCGGAAGACCGAGCTCAATGGGCGAAGGCGAATCCTTCATATCCGCACAGGACGCCGTTGCGTTCGATGCTGCGGCTCCGAAAGAACCTGCCGGCCGTGGATTCCTGGCGGCGCGAGGCGCTTGGGATCTGGGATGACGACCGCGAGGGCTCTAGAGCGATCACGACCAGCGAGTGGTCAATGACGGCGGTCGAGAGTCCACCGAGGGTCGGCGAGAAGTACTTCGGGGTGGCGTTCTCTCTCGAGGGCGACCGGGTCGCTTTGGTCGGTGCGGTGAAGCACGACAGCGGAGTTCACGTGGAGCTCGTCGATGCGATGACCGGCGACACGGACACTGGGATCTCGTTGCTGGCCGAGTGGCTTGCCGAGCGAGCGGACACGACCGCGAAGATCGTCATCTCTGGCAAGGCCGGGTCGGTGGTGTTGGCGCAGAAGCTGCGCAAGCTGCGGGTTTCGTCGCGACTGGTTCACGTCGCTTCAACGCCGGACTACCTGGCGGCGTGTTCGATCGCTCTCGATGCGGTGAAGGGTTCGGCTCGGGTTGCTCGAGCGGCTGCGGAGTCGGAGGTGGTTCCCGTTCTGCCGTTCACTCACCTGGCGGTTGCTGGGCAGGCTCAACTGGATGAGTCGATTGCGTCGTGCGACAGGGTTCCGCGCGGCCGCGACGGTTCGTGGGGTTGGGGTGTCACCACGGAGGAAGGCGACGAGACGCCGATCGAGGCGATGAGCCTTGCGGTGTGGGCGGCGACGAGTGAGAAGCGACCGAAGACCGGTCAGGCGAACTTCGTGTGATGCGAAGAGATTCTTGGATGCACGACAGTGAGGGGGTGGTCCTGTGACGACTCTGGTCGAGACTGACTCGTATGTGGAGGAGTCCCTGACGGGCACTGCTCGTGCCGCGATCTGGGCTGCGGTGAAGCGTCCTGGCGCGGCGCGGTTGGCCCGCTTCCAGTCGTACCGCGACGGACGGTCGGGGATCCCTGACGTGCAAGAGGGTGCGTCGGAGGAGATCAAGGAGCTCGCCAAGCAATCGGTTCGGAATGTGTGCGGCGTCGTCGTTGACACGTTCGGCCGTGGCTTGTCTGTCGTGGGGTTCCGCTCACCCACTGCGGACGACAATGAGCCGGCGTGGGACTGGTGGCAGTCGCAGCGGTTGGACGCGCGTCAGGCTGAAGTTCACGACGCTGCGTTGACCTATGGGTGGTCGTTCGTTTCGGTTCTGCCTGACGATGACGGAAAGCCTGTCGCGGCGACTTGGTCGCCTCGGAATGTGCTTGCCGAGTTTGACGACCGACGTCGAGACGTGTTCCCGCGCCGAGCAACGCTCATGCGGGAAGTGCACCATGAAGTGCACGGTGTCGGCACCAGTGTGCTGTTCATCGACGAGAAGTACGTGCAGGCCGGGTTCGTGCCGAAAGCCCGCCGCGGCGAGAAGCTCACCCTGGCGAAGGTCATCCTTGACGGGGAACCGTCCGAGCATGGCGCACAGTACGACGGTATGCCGGTGTGCCCGGTGGTGCCGTTCTGGAACGAACGCTCAGCAGAGGACCGCGACCCGCGTGGGGAGGTTGAGGCGCTGATCCAGCCCCAGCGGGCGATCAACTCGGTGAACTTCAACCGCCTCTGCGTGTCCTTGTTCTCTGCCTTCAAGCAGAAGGTCGTCGTGGGTTGGACTGCTGACTCGTCGACGATCGCGAAGGCGTCCGCGAGCAGCGTGTGGACGTTCGAGGACGCCCCGCAGGATGTCGAGGTCAAGCAGCTCGATGCGTCTCCGCTGGCGCCCTACGACGCCATGCTGCGGGAGATGACGGAGAACGTCGCCCTGCAGGCTGGCATTCCGCTTCACCAGCTGACCGGCAACCTCTCGAACGTGTCGACGGAGACGGCCGCGCTGGCCGAGTCCGCGCACCAGCGGAAACTGCAGCTGAAGCGTGAGTCGTTCGGAGAGTCCTGGGAGCAGGTCATCCGTCTTGCGGTGGAGATGTTGGGCCTCGCTACGCCTGACGCGTCCGCTGAGGTGCTGTGGCGTGAGACCGAAGCTCGGTCGTTCGCTGCAGTGGTGGACGGGATCGTGAAGCTGGCGACGGTGGATGTGCCGATCGAGGAGATGCTGGATCTGATCCCCGGGATGACGCAACAGCGTGCCGATGCCATTCGGCAGGCGGTGACGCGTCGTCGGAGCACTTCGCTGATCGCCTCGCTTGCTGACCGCGGGCGTGCTGTGCAGCCGCCGGACGACGTTCTGGTGGCCTGATGGTTTCTGCGGCTCAGGCGGAGGAACTGCGGGCCGCGCAGACTGGCATCCGGGCGCTCGTCGAGGAACGCATGGAGCGCATCGTCGACTATCTGGCTTCGCAACCGAACCTCACCGCGGAGCAGTTCCGCAACTCTCTGATCTCGCAGACGAACCTGGTCGTGTCCCGCTACGGCGACTCCGCTGCGGCGGTTGCTGCAGAGTGGTACGACTCAGTTCGCGCCGCCGAGCAGGTTGCTGGGCGTTACCGGGCGATCACAGCAACGTCACCGTACGGTTCGGGGGCTGTTGACGGGATGGTTCGCCGTGCGATCGGTCCTCTCTTCGACGAGACGCCGGATTTGGCCGCGGTGATGCGGACGGTAGCTCAGAACGCCGGCAAGTACGTGTTGGGCGCGTCTCGAGAGACCATCCGCGTCAACTCGTTCCGTGATCCGAGTGCTGACGGGTGGCGTCGCGTTGCTCGGGGAGAAACGTGCGACTTCTGCCTGATGCTTGTGGGGCGCGGTGGCGTGTACAAGCAGGAGACGGCGTTCTTTGCATCTCATGGGGATTGCGACTGTGGTGCGGCCCCAAGTTTCGACCCGTCCGCTCCTGAGGTGGATGCGCGCCTCTACGAGGCGTCCCGGCGCACAACGGGGATGACGCCGGCGCAACGCGCCGCGCACAACGACTTGATCCGCACCTACATCGCGGACAACAAGACCGAGCTCGCGGAACTTCGCGCGAGTCTCTGACCTACCGCCTGCCGGACGACGACGGCAGGAGTCACGGGTTCACGTCGGCCTTACTCCCTATGGAGGTATTCGGCATGTCCGAAGAGCAGCAGGAGCAGAAGCAGGAAGAGCAGAAGTCGTTCACGCAGGAGCAGGTCAACGCGCTGTTGGCCCAGCAGAAGCGTTCGGTGGCCGAGAAGTTCGCCGACTACGACGACGTCAAGGCGAAGGCGGAGAAGCTCGACCAGATCGAGCAGTCGTCCAAGTCCGAACTGCAGAAACTCGCCGAAGAGAACGCGACCCTCAAGACGCGGGTCGAGTCGTTCGAGCGTGATCAGCAGGTCAAGCAGTGGGCGGCGGAGATCGTCAAGGACTCCCCGGTTCCTGCGTCCGCGCTGCGAGGCACCACCCGCGAAGAGCTCGAGGCCCACTTCAAGGAACTCGAGGCTCTCATTCCCAAGTCGCAGCAGAAGCGACCTGTCGTCCCCCCGGGCAAGCCGTCCGGTGAGGAAGCGGGGTCGCGTGCTGCGGCGGCACTTCGCGCGATGCGAGGCGCCGAGTAACACCCAAGACCCCCGCGAGGAACGGCCTCAGCGGGATTTGAGCCTCCACATGGCGTGGGGGCTTTCTTCATGAAAGGAGTCAGTCATGGCTGACATCACACGCGCTGAGGTCGCCTCGCTGATCGGCGAGGAGTACGGTCCCCAGGTCATCAAGGCGGCGACGCAGGGCAGCACCGCCCTTGCGGCGTTCCCGAACGTCAACATGGGCACCAAGACGCGCAACCTGCCCGTCCTGGCGACCGCGCCGAACGCCGAGTGGGTCGGAGACACCGACAACACCGGCGTGAAGCCGACCGGTCAGGCGACCTGGGTCAACAAGACCCTCGTGGCCGAAGAGATCGCGGTCATCGTTCCCGTACACGAGAACACCCTCGACGACGCGACCGAGGACATCCTCGCTCAGATCGCCGAGCTCGGCGGGCAGGCGATCGGTCGCGCGCTCGACCAGGCCGTGTTCTTCGGCACGAACAAGCCGGCGTCGTGGACGTCGCTCGACATGCTCGCCGCGGCTGTTTCGGCGGGCCAGACGTTCGAGGTCGGCACGGGTCTCGACGACCTTTACGGCTCGATCGTTCAGGCCGGCGAGTCGGTCGCGAACGCGGGCTTCGACCCGACCGCGCTCGTCGCTCGTCGTGGTCTCGCGTTCCAGCTGCGGAACATGCGCGACGACAACAACACGAAGCTGCTTGCCGGCGACGTGTTCGACGGGTTCGACGTCGTGTGGAACCGCAACGGCGCGTGGGAGTCGGACGAGGCGACGGCGTTCATCGCCGACCCCTCGACGGTTCGCATCGGTGTCCGGCAGGACGTCACGGTCAAGTTCCTCGACCAGGCGACCATCACGGGCGTCGGCAACCTCGCGGAGAAGGACATGGTGGCGCTGCGGTTCAAGGCGCGGTTCGCCTACGTCCTCGGCAACCCGTACACGCCCGAGGCTGGCGCGGCCGCCTACGGCGTCGCTGCGGTCATCCCGTCCGGTTCCTGACTCGAGTAGGTGCGGGGGGCTTAGGCTCCCCGCACCTCCCACCCGCGGAGGTGTCACATGGCTGAACTGACAGATCAGGCAGGAGTTGAAGATGCGCTCGGTCGTGACATCACGAACGGTGAAGAAGCGCAACTCGACACCTTGGTCGCCGAAGCAGGGGACCTCCTCCACGGGTACCTGAGCATCGACTACCGCACGGAGACGACCGTTCCCGAGGCGGTCGCTCGAGTGGCCGCACGCATGGTCGCGCGATCGTTCGAGCAGGCCGCCGCCGCACCAGTCGTCGGCGCTGAGGGCGTCACCGAGCAGGCAGGCCCGTTCTCGCGCACCCTCCGCTTCGCATCCGGCACCACGTCAGGTTCGGTGTGGCTCGACGCGAAGGACAAGATGAAGCTGCGGCCCTACCGTCTCGGTGGAGGGTTCCGTTCGGTGCCTCTGAAGACGGAACAGAGCGGCCGATTCCGGACGTACGACTGATGTTCGACGCCGGCGAGACCATCACCGTTACGCGTTTGGGCGCAGAGTCGTCGACGTTGGACGGTGCAGGCAATCCCACTCGAGCGGCGTCAACGACTCTCACGTTCACCGATGTCGGCATCGCACCGTTGACTCCGCAGGAGTCCACCGAACTGTTCGGCACAGTCGACGAGGGCGGCTTCACCCTCTACCTCAAGCCGGATCAGACTCTCTTGTCCACCGACCTCGTAACCGTTCGCGGTGTGAGCGGCTATCAGGTCGTCGGCGCTGCGGACACCGTGAACTGGCGGTCCATGTTCACCGGGTGGAACCCTGGGCGGGTCGCGATCGTGAAGAAGTCGTCATGAGGGTGACGAAGTTCGAGATCCTCCGCGGCGGCCGCGGCGCGCCGGCACGTCTGGCGAAGTCAGCAGCCACCGTTGACCGCCTCGAGCCGGTCGCTGACGCAATCCTGCGGGGAGCGCAGGAAGATCCGAACAAGACCTACTCTGACGCCGTCTACAAGCGTGTCGACCGGCAAAGTCCGACACGTGTCCGATGGATCATCACCCTCCCGCCGTACCTCGAGCTGTTGGCCCGCCGAGTGGAGGCCAAGCGTGGCACGATGGCGCGCGCTGTCGGAAAGGCTGGACGCTGATGTTCATCTCCGATGCCCGATTCCCCATCATCGAAGGTCCAGTGCTGGAAGCGTTCAAGGAGGAACTCTCCTGGTCGAGTTTGACCGTGCAGCTGATGCGGCCGGACATCATGCCGAAGCGTCTCGTCACGATGCGCGACGATTCTGGCCCGCAGTCGGTCAGCACAGCCCTGCACCGCAAGGGCATCAACGTGTGGGCGGACTCGTTCATCGACTCGAAGAACCTAGCCCTCGACGTCATGCAGGTCGCACGGCGCCTGCCCTTGCTTGTCGGCCCCGTCAAGGCGGTGAGTGAGTTCGTCGGCCCGTACGAAGTTGCCGATGAGCCCGAGTTCACCTTCAACGGGAAGCCGTTGGTCCACCACTACTTCGCGTTCGCCATCACGGTGAAAGCGACCTGAGTTGCCAGTAACCCCCGGTTCCTCCCAGCCGGTTCGATCGAGGCGCTGCCTCACAACCCATTGGAGGAATCATGGCGTCTGCTGACGTTGCTGAGGAGTTCATCGCCGGGGACGGAATCGTCGCGACCGGTGTTCACGGAGTCGCTGTCGCGCCGACGAGCGCGACGAGCGAGCTCGATGAGACCTGGACGGATCAGGGTCTCGTCTCGGACGGTGGTGTCACCATCACCGAGCAGGTGTCGGCGACCGCTCGTCGCGCCTGGCAGAACAACCGCAAGCTTCGGATGATCATCTCGGAGGCCGCTCAGCGGTTCGTGTTCACGCTCGTGCAGACCAACGCCGACTCGGTGGAACTGTTCCACGGCGTCCCGGTCGACGAGAACGGGTCGGTGGTCATCAACCTGAACCGTGAGCGTCCGGAGATCGCGTTTCTGATCGACATGATCGACCCGGACGATGAGAACCGCATCATCCGCGGCTACTGCCCGACCGCTCAGGTCGTCGCGGTCGGCGAGCGCACCGCTGCAGCGGGCGGCGGGTTCCAGTGGCCGGTCACGATCGACGCTTCCTTCGACGAGACCCTCGGTGGTCACGTCCAGTGGTGGTTCTCGGAGCTCGAACAGGGTTCCTGAGCATGACGGGTGGCGGGCGTATCTGGGAGGAATCGTCCGCCACCTCCCTCCCTTCATTCCTCCCACGATTGGAGTCCTCCCATGCAATCCTTCGACACTGACCGGCACGAGTTCACCGTTCGCGGCGCTCACTACTACCTCGACCCGATCGATCTCGAGTCCGCGGCCCGCATGTCGGCCCTGCAGGCGCTTCCGTTCCAGCAGCAGATCGACGGCCTCGGCGAGCTTCTCGCGGAGAAGGCGCAGTCGAACACGCCCACGTGGTGGCTCCGACTGACGGGACGGAAGTCGCCGGCTGACGCTGTGCGGAGCCTGTCGATGACGCAGCAGGCGCGCCTGTTCCAGCAGTGGATGCGGGGCAACGCGTCGGCGATGGGCATGGTGGTGCCGGGGGAATCTTCCGGCTCGGCCAGCTAGCGGTCGAGCATCCGAGCCTGCTGTTCGCAGACTTCCGCGAGTTCTTCCACACGACGCCTGGTGAGGTGTCGATCCGTGAGGCATGTCTGCTCTTGCGGGCGCTTCTGGATGACTCGAGGTCGCGACTTGCGGCCGCGGTATCGGGGTGGGCTTACCCCGTCTCGTCTGAGTGGATGATGCTCGCCCGTCTGCACGACGCCGTCATCGATACGACCCCCGGGGTGAAGCATCCCGAGAGCTACCACATGCCGCGTCCGTGGAAGGGCGCCAAGAGGCGTGCAGCGAAGAAGTCCTCGCGTTCTGCTGAGGAAGTGCGGCGGATTCTGCGCCCATCCCGATAACCCGTAGGAGGTGTCACCGTGGCTGATGCCGACTACAGGGCGTGGGTGGAAGTTCTGCCCGAGTTCCAGCGGTTCAACGAGACTGTCGAGGCGGGTGTTGTCGGCGGCCTGGCTGGTGCCGGCGCGTCTGGGTCGAACGCGATGGGTGGCGCGCTGGTTGCGGGTATCGGCAAGTTCGCCGTCCCGATTGCTTTGGCGATTGGTGCTCTTGGCATCGCCTCGAGCATCACGGGTGCGATTCAGAGCGGCGTCGACGCGGGCATCCAGTACGTCTCCACCGCGGTTTCCTCAGGGTCGGACTACAACGAGTCCCTGAACGCGATCGCGGTTGCGTACGGCGACTACGCCGCCGAGATCGATCGCATCTCGCAGTCTTCTGCGACCGACCTTGGCCTGTCGCAGCTGGACTTCAACGCGATCGCCACCCGCTTCTCTGCGTTCGCGAAGACCATCCGTGAAGAGAACCCTGTCGGTTTCATCGACGAACTGACGACGAGAGGTGCCGACTTCGCGTCGGTGTTCAACCTCGAGGTGTCCGAAGCGCTCTCTCTGTTCCAGTCTGGTCTTGCGGGCGAGACGGAGCCGCTGCGTCGCTACGGCATCGACCTGTCGGCGGCGACAGTTCAGGCGTATGCGTGGGCGAATGGGATCGCCGAGCAGGGCAAGCAACTGACCGAGGCGCAACGTCAGCAGGCCGCGTACGGCGCTCTCATGGAGCAGACGTCGCAGGTGCAGGGCGACTTCGCGAACACCTCTGACGAGCTCGCGAACCGTGAGCGCATCCTGCAGGCCCAGTGGGCGGACGCGCAGGCGCAGCTGGGCTTGCAGCTGCTGCCCGTGCTCAAAGAGGTGCTCGGGTTCGTCTCGGAAGAGCTGATGCCGCAGTGGCTCGAGTTCAACCAGATGCTTGGCCCTGCCCTCAAGGAGTCCCTCGAGGAAGCCTGGCCGACCATCAAGCAACTTGCCGAGCAGATCCTGCCCCTGATCCCTCCCGCGATCGAAGCGATCATTGGAGTGCTGGACTGGATCGGTGAGAGCATCCGCGTGTTCATCACCTACTTGAACTTCCTGTCGGGCACGTTCTCGGACTTCTTCGCTCTGCTGTCCGGCGACATGTCGATCGACCAGTTCGTTGCCAACTTCCAGGCCCGCCTCAACGAGTGGCTCGGGGCGCTGCAGGAACGTCTGGCATCCGCGGTGGGGTTCTTCCAGGACATGGGTCTTGGCATTGCGACGACGATCGCGAAGATCGGCGCGAACCTGTACAAGTCGGGTCGGGCGATCATTCAGCAGTTCATCGACGGCATCAAGTCGATGGTCGGAGCGGTCGGTAACGCGATCGGCGGCCTGATGGATTGGGTCGCGGGGTTCTTCCCGAGCTCGCCCGCCAAGCACGGTCCTCTGTCGGGCGCCGGCTGGTTGCGGCTTCTCGCCTCCGGCGGTGCCGTCATGGATGCGTTCGAGTCGGGTCTGCGAGCGGTGAACGTTCCCTTGTCAGTGTCGATGCCTGAGACCGCTGGACTTAGCGCAGCCGGTCAGGGTGGCGCCGGTTCGGTGATCGCACGGATCGCTCGGGAAGACATGGAAGCACTCGCTGACCTTGTGGCGCAGCGGAATCGACTTCGCGATCGGATGGGGGACGCCTGATGGCTCAATGGGACGTCGCGACTGGATCGCTTGGGGCGAAGCTTCGACTGATCGTCGACCTGATCTCGCAGGATCCCGTCGCGAACACGTCGCGCATTCGACTGCGTCTGCAGTTGCGGGATGTTCCGTCCGCGACGTTCATCGGTTCTCCTGGTGACTCGTGTTCGATCTCGGGCACGGGAATTTCGACGATCTCGACCACGTTCACGTGGGCCTCTGGGACGTCGGTCAAGACCCTCATCGATGTTGAGCGTACTGTTGACCACAACGCGAACGGCACCTTCTCTGGTACCTACACGGGGTCGATTGCGGCGACCGGCACGTCCGGTATCGGTGGGCCGACGACGAACGGGCCGCGTAGTTTCAGCACGCCGACTCTGGTGGTTCCGCCGAACGCGCCGACAGGATGCGCTGCCGTTCGTGTGTCGGATGCGACCGGGACTGTGTCGTGGTCGCAGTCGCACCCGTCGAACGGTCAGGCGACGACGAACACGATCCGGCAACGGGCGAACGGGGGAGCGTGGGCGAACGTCGCCACGATCTCGCCTGCAACTTCGGCGTCTGTTGGGATTGCGGCGAACCAGAAGCTCGAGTTCGCCGTTCGCGCGTCGAACTCCGCGGGCGACTCGGATTGGTCGAACACTTCGACGCCGATCTTCACGACACCTGCAGCGCCGTCTGCCGTCGCGGCGGTGAAAGACGCTTCTCTCGACATCACCGTTTCCTGGACTCCGAACGTTGGTTTCTCGGAGCATGTGCACGTGGTCGAGCACGGCACTGTCAGTGGTGGCGTGACCACTTGGGACGGTTCGCCGCTTGCGACGGTCACCGCTGGCACCAGTTCGTATGTGGATGCCGCACCCGACCCGGCCGATGTGCACGTGTACCGCGTGTACGCGAAGAACACCGATACGGGCGCACTCGAGTCCACCAAGACCCTGTCGAACCAGGTGCAGCTGCTCGCAGCGCCGAACGCGCCGACACTGCCGAGCCTGCCGAACTTCGCCGACAAATCAGTCGACTTCGACCTGACCTGGACGCACAACCCTGTCGACACGACCGAGCAGACCGCATACGAAGTCGAGTACTCGACAAACGGTGGGTCGTCTTGGTCGACGACTGGGAAGGTGACGTCGGAGGTGTCCGAGCGAACCTTCGCAGGCGGCACCTACGCGGCCGATGTTGAGCTGACGGTTCGTGTGCGCACGTGGGGTGAAGCCACGACTGGGGGATCTGACGGTACGGGCGCCTCGCCGTGGTCAGTGTCGGATTCCGTTACGTTCAAGACCCGTCCTGTGGCGACGATCGTCGCGCCGGCCCACTCGTCAACTTGGGAGCAGACCGCTCTCATTGTCGAGCTCGGCTTCTCGCAGGCTGAGGCGGCAACGTTCGTGAACGCCACGATCGTCTTGTCCGAGGGCGCGACGGTCCTCGAGTCGAGGCTGTCGACCACCCTTTCCGCAACCCTGATGGAGACGGGTGTGGAGGACGGTGTCGAGTACACACTGTCGGTGACCGTTCTGGACTCGAACGGTTTGAGGTCGTCTGCGGTCGAGTCGACGTTCACCGTGGACTACACGGAACCGGTCGCCGCGGAGGTCACGGCCACGTACAACCGCGACTCGGGCGTTGCCCAGCTCGATGTGACCATCCCTGCCGCGACGGGCGGCGAGGTAGATGCAGTCGCGGTGACGATCACCCGTGTGATTGACGGCGCACGAGAGACCGTGGTCGACGCCTACCCGGTGGAGGTGGGGGAGATCACGTTCCTCGACACCACTCCGACGATCAACGGCGTGAACGAGTACCGAGTTCGGACGATCTCCGAGGACGGCGCTACGGCGGACGTCACAGTCGAACTTGAGACGTCTGAGGGGGTGTGGGCGTTCCTGTCATCGGGCGACCAGTACCAGAGCATTGTTTCGTTCTGGGCCGACCTCAGCCCCACGGCAACGCCGAGCCGTGCGAGTGCTCTTGTCGCCACCGCTGGTCGGGAGGAGCCGATCGGTCTGTTCGGTGAGAACCGGGGGCTGCAGGTGTCCGTGTCGGCCAACCTGGTCCCGGGCTTGGGTTCGACCGCGCAGGAGATTGAGCAGCTGATTCGCGACGCGGGTATCGCCTGCTATCGCGACCCCACTGGGCGCCGCATGTTCGGCCGGGTCGAGGGGTCCGTGTCGTCGCCGTCGTCGCTGGACGGCAGCGTCTCGATTGTCATCACCGAGGCGTCATGATCGAGCTTCCTGCAGGCATTCTGCCTGTGCGCGACCTCCAGACCCGCGAGGTGCTCTACGGTGCCCGCACGACGACGTTCCGCTACGAACTGCTGTCGCACAGTCCCACAACCGGCATCGATTCGCTCATCGGATTCCTCGATGGTGTGCAAGATGACGGCTCTCTCAAGTGGTCCGCGGCCGCGTCGGTGAAGAAGTCCGGCTCCCTCTCGGTGCGGGACATCGTGACCGCCAAGCCCGGGCTGACCTGCGTCAAAGACATCGACCTGGTCGCTACGCGGATCCGTCCTGTGGAAGTCATCGACGGTCTGCCGGAGATGCCCTTGGGCGTGTACGTCATCACCGCCGCCCCCGAACAGTGGGATGCGACCGGACGAACGTACGCGCTGGAACTGCACGACAAGTCGACAGTGCTCGAGCAGGACGCCATCGAAGAGACCTTCACGGCCACCTCAACCGACCCGGTTCTTGAGATCGTGCGCGATGTCATCGAGTCTGCGGGGGAGCGGATCACCGTGGATGGGTCTGACGTTCGCACGCTTCCGGCGCCTCTCGTCTGGCCGGCGGGCACGTTCAAGCTGCGCATCGTCAACGATCTGCTGGATGCGATCGGTTACAACGCGCTGTGGATGGACGGTGTGGGGGCGTTCCGCGCGACCCCGTACGTGCGTCCTGCTCTGCGGTCTATTCGCTACTCGATGCTGAACGATGCTGAGGGGAACCGGCTGCAGCGGGAACTGGTGGATGGTCCCGAGTCGATCTACACGCCGCAGTGGAAGCGCGATCGGGATGCGTTCCGCGTTCCGAACAAGGTTGTTGCGGTGCAGGCTGCGTCTGCTGATGCGGAGCCGTTGTCGGGTGTGGCGACGAACGAAGATCCGGCGTCGCCGTTCTCGTTCCCCAGTCGGGGGGTATGGGTCACTCGTGTGGTGTCGGGTGTCGAGGTTCCTGACTACTCAGCTGAGGTTGACCCCGTCGCGGCGACGGAGGCGTTTCTGGAAGCGCGAGCTCGTCAGACTTTGGTGGCGGCGTCCGCGGTGCAAGCGGCAGTGTCGGTGCAGTGCTTGCCGATTCCGGTGGATCTGTTGGACGCGGTTCGGTTCGCCTCCACTCCTGCCGGTGTGGATGCACGGCACACGGTGCAGTCAGTGTCGATTCCGTTGAGGTTCGACGGGTTGATGGGTTTGGACTTGCAGGAGGTGGTGGACCTGTGAGCAGTTTCGTGTGGGGCACGGTCACTGCGGTCAGCCCGTTGCGTGTTCGTCTTGACGGTGATGTGGACGCGCTGGCTTTCACTCCCGAGTCGCTGATCGACCCCGCCGCGCTTGCGGTCGATGATCGTGTGCGAGTCGAGGTGAGCCGTCGCCGAGTGCTCATCCACGGGATGGCGGGCGGTTCGCCTGTGGTGGAGCGGATTCCTGCAGGTCACATCGGCCACACGGCGCGCAGCAGTGCACCAGCTGGTTGGCTTCTCTGCGACGGGTCGAACGTGTCACGGGCTACCTACGCCGACCTGTTCGATGCGATCGGCACGACGTACGGCGCAGGTGACGGGTCGACCACCTTCGGCCTGCCGAACGTCAAAGGTCGTTCGATCGTGCACCGCGACTCGGGGCAGACAGAATTCGACACGTTGGGCGAGACCGGTGGCGCCAAGACCGTGGCGCACTCCCACCCGCTCAGTGACGCAGCCTACGCACTGATCCGCCTCGCGACCGGCTCGCCGAACCTTTCCGCTCGACGCATCACTGTTCCGTCGTGGACGAGCGACCTTACCGGCGGGCTAAACAGTCCGGCGAACACAGCCAGCGCGACCACGCTCGGGACGCCGCTGGACGGCGACACCGACTCGGCAAGCGTCAGTGTTCTGTCGCCGTACATCGTCTTCAACTGCATCATCAAGACCTAGCGCATCCGCTCACACACCTCGAGGTAACTCGAGCGCGCCGGGAGAGAGCTGAGATGGTCACTCTAGAGGCCACGGCCTTGAACGCTCTCGTCCTCACCAGCCCGGTAGCAGCACCACCCCCACCGCTCAGCCACGAGTGGTGGGGGTGGACGCCACCTCACTCACACACCAGTGACCGAAGGGCTGAACATGACCCGCCAACTCGTCGTCCCTGTTCGACTCATTCGGCCGGGGAAAGCGCAGGTTTATCTCCGGCCGGAGGCGAATGCTCGCCTCGAGCGGGCGATGGATATCTACGGCCGCGGCATCTACCCCACCGGGTCAGGGTCGGCTGGGCGCACCTACGCGCAGCAGAAGCGCTACCACGACCTGTTTCTGGCGGGAAAAGGCCCTGTCGCGGCAGACCCCGACAAGGGTCCGCGGCCGCACATGAGGTTCGGCGCGATCGATATCGACGACCCCGACGCAGTGCCTGCGATGAAGGCGGCCGGGTTCGTGTTCACCACCCCGTCGGAGTGGTGGCATGCCGAAGACCCCGACTGCAGGTCGTGGCCGATAGTCACCGACCCGTACACGGCCGACAGCAGCGACGAAGACCGGAGGAGACGACTGTGGCACTGATGAAATCGACGAGCGGCACGAGCAAGGGTTCGGGGTTCGCCATTCAGGGCGGCATGTTTGTCGTCCGCTACGGCACGAACGAGACCCTGCTGCGCCGTGAGGCGGCACGTGCGGGGATCGAGCCGACCGAGGTGAAGCACGAGACGGTCGTTGAGGGCATCACCCAGGCGGAGGTGAATCGGGCGCTGTTCCGCAAGGAGATCGTCGACGAGATGCTCGCCGCTCTCGCGGGGGGCCTGACGGTCACTGCTGAGGTTGACGAGGAGGCGATCGCCGCGTTGGTCGAGGCCCGCCTGGCGGCACCACTGCAGTCGATCGAGGACGCGATCGCCGACGTTCCGGCCGAAACTGTCGACGAGCTCGGCAGCCGCCTGAGCGGATGAAGCCCGTGCCGCTCATCGCCTTCGACGACATCTCTACCTGGCGCGACCTTGTCAACTGGGCGTGGCAGGGCATCCAGGAGGCATCTCCCTGGCTTTCGCCTCTGCTCTGGGCTCTGCTCGTCGTCGCCCTCATCGTGCTGTGGGTGAAGGGCAACGGCTGGCAGAAGGTCAGAGCCGTCGTCTCCTGGATGCAACGCGCCGTGAAGGGCGTCGACCAGATCCTGAAGCTCGCAGACGACATGGATTTCGTGAAGAGCCAGCTGCAGACCAACGGCGGCTCCACCCTCAAAGACGACGTCCTCAAGGTCGTCGGCGAAGTGGGGGAGATGCGAAAGACAGTCGACGGCATCGAGAAGAAGGTGACCACGGCCGCGCGCACAGCGTCCGCAGCCAAGTCGACGGGCGCCGCCACTCAGAAGCTCCTGCTCGAGCACATCAAGACCCAATCGACCTGAGGAGGTCACCATGAGCACCAACCTCGAACTGCCCAAGATCGACCCGACCGGCTACATCCGCACCTACGTTCCGATCGCGGTCGGTGCGATCCTCGGCTGGCTGATCGCCACCTACACGATCGTCGCCGACGCCATCCTGTGGCTCGACACCAACGTCGCGGTGTTCCTGCCCGGCGCGAACTGGCGTGAGCTGCTCAATGCGGCCGCGATCGCCACCGTCACCGCCCTCTACTATTGGGGCGCCCGACAGATCGGCCGACGCTGGCCCAAGCTCGAGCGGTGGCTCCTCGGATCGTCCGCAGTCCCGATCTACACCGCCGAGACTTACTCGGTGCCGGTCGACGCACGCGAGAACGGCCTCGGCGGCCGCGCCCCTGAACTGTGACCGGCGGCGACACCGTCGACGGCTACCAGGTGCCCGTCGACCCGATGGACGAGCTCCACTGCGAGTCCTGCCAGTAGAACCACCCTCCGCTCAAGCGGAGACTGACGCCCCGCGTCTGACCCTTCACCGGGTCGGGCGCGGGGCGTCTTTCTGGTTTTGTCGTCAATTCGTCCGCGTCTCGCGGTAGCGTGCGAATCGCCCACCCCAACCACAAGAATCGGAAACCCATGAATCTGCTCGAGCTCCGCAACTACATCTCTCTCCGCACCGCAGGTGACTTTCATACAGTCGCGACCGGGCCGCTTTTCAATTCTTCCTTCAGCGTGATCTTCGAGGGCGGGTCCAAGGACGGAAGAATCACAGACGTAGCGACGCACGACACGCGCCTGGTGTGCATCGACGACATCGACATTGCGATCGAGTGGGGTTTCCCCGCGAACGATCGAGACGAGGAACATCACCCTTGGGCGCAAGATGCGAACTTCCCCGACCCGTCTGTGCGCACCTATCTGGTCGACATCTTCTACCGTGGATCTCTAGTCGACAGGGAGTTCGTGTGCTCTGTCGACGGTGGACGCGCCTACCTTCCCGCTCCGGCGCCCAGGCGGGTGCTTGGCGGCCCCTACAAGGAAGGCGAGCCGATCGCGTGGCGTGTGAGCGAGTGGGAACTGGCCATCGCGCGAATCGTGGACGGCGACCGGCCGGAGTTCGATAGCTACCTCGAGCGCGCCGGCATCTTCGTCGTTCCCGCGTAGTAGCGATGTCGGCTACCCGAGACGCGTCGGCGCGACGAACTACCTCTACTCGTAGCAGTCCGCGTCAATCATCGCCTGGTCGATGTAGGCCATCAGTGCCGAGTTCCCAACGCCGAACTCCTCGCGAAACGTGTCGTCCGAGTTGGCCCACACGTCGAAAGTGTCCTGCAGAGCGACACAGTCCGCCGCGGCTGCGTCCTGGTCGATGATGGCCTTCAGGGCAGGCGGGTAGTTCTCCCACGGGATTCCATCCCCCTCGGCCTGCGTCTCGACGGGCGCCGGTTCGACGAGCTCTGCGTCGGAGGTGTCGACGCTCGCCGCGGAACATCCCGCGAGCAGCGCGCTCGAGGCGAAAACAAGGGCAATGAGTGACACTCGATTCATGAGTGCAGGCTACCCGAGGGTCTATGCGGCGTCCACGGATGCCCACACGCCCGCCGCGTGGAGTTGATCAAGCTCAATGTGCAGATACCGGGCCGTCGTCGCAGGGTTCGCATGGCCTAGGAACTCTTGCGCCAACCGAATGTCGTTACCACCTTTGCGGTACACCGTTGTGCCGGCGCGGTGGCGGAGCGCGTGGGGGTTGATGCCGACGAGTTCCTTCATGGCCCGCCAAATGGTGGACGTGTGGACGGGTTTGCCGGATTTGCCGGGGAACAGGTAGCCGTGTCGGGTTTCGCAACGTGCGAGTACGTCGCGGAGGCGGGGGGAGAGCCATTGGCATCGGTATTCGTTGCCTTTGCCTACGACGTGCAGCCATTCGCCTTCGATGTCATCAACATGCACTTTCGCGATCTCGTGCACACGCAAACCGCACTCGGCACCGAGTCTGATCCACGCTTCATGCTGCGGGGTCGGAGATTTCAGCAACCCCTCGAGGATCTGTTCGTTCGTGGCGATGCGCGCTTTGGTGCGGCGAGACGTGGCCGGTTGCAGATCCACGGCCGGGTTCGTCTCGAGCCTGCCCGTGCGGTGCGCCCACCGGTAGAACGACTTCAGGGACGCGGCGGCGGATTGCGTGGTCGCAGGCTTCCACCCGTGTGAGTGAAGCCACCGGCTGAGGCTATCCGGTGTGGCTTGTGCGGGGTCGTGGCGGGTGACGTACATGCGCACGTAGTGGGTGCGAAGTCGGATGGTGGCTGGTGAGCGTTTGAGGTCTGTGAGGTGCTGCATGTAGTCGTCTAGCATGTCGTTCCTCCGTTCCATGGTGGTGTGGAACCTGATTCAACTTCGACTAGACGGTGTGCGGCTATCCCAACATCTGGGACTAGCGGGCGGGGGTTGCCTCGTACATGACTGCCTTGCGTGCGGCTTCCGCCCATGTCTCCGCAGTGATCTTGCCGTCTGCTTCGAGCGTTGAAGCGAGCACGCCGATGAAGCCTTGCCGGGCGGGTCCGTGGGGGACGAGGTCTAGAAGTTCGTAGGCGTTCATGTCAGGCTCCGATTCTGGTGACGGGCGCGATCGTGTCGCGCTCGACTGCGGGCGAGGTGGGCCGCAGGTGGTGCACGGTTGCAAGTGACCGAACCGTTATTTGCAGATTCTTCTCGTCGAACAGGTCGCCGGGTGCGACGTGCAAGTAGTCGGCCACGGCGACGATCTCGCTCGAGGTGAACTCGGCGCGGGACTTCATGCGTCGGCTGAGGGACATTTCGGACAGGCCGAGTCCGCGGGCGAGGTCGGCTTGTGTCTTGCCTCGGTATCCAAGGAGGCCGCGGATGTTGGCGGCGATGGTTTCGTTGCCGCTGTTGTTGAGCGGCGAGCTCAGTTCTTGTGCGTTCGACATACCCATATCGTAACGCATTCCGATAGAGAGTCAACCAAAACGTAGAAAAAGACTCGTCAGAACGTTACCGCGACACGCCCAGAGACAACCCGCTGTCGCCTATCGACATCTTCATGCGTTATGGTCTAACGCATGGCGATACAGACCAACGCAGACGTGGCAGACCGGGTTCGCGGCATCGCAGCCCAGAACCGCACCACGCAACAGCAAATCGCAGCCGTCCTCAACCTGTCCGAGATGGCAGTCAGCCGCCGCGTCAACGGTGTCACACCATTCACGCCGGAGGAACTCATCCTGCTGTCTCGTCACTTCGGCGTCCCGGCCGGCTACTTCTTCGGCGAGGTCGCAGTATGACCCGCAACCGGCTCGTCTACGGATCGTTCTGGCGTCAAGCCCTCGACCTGCTGATCTTCATCTTCTGGGTACTGGTCGCGATCATCATCGTCACGATCCCGCTCGTGGTGTCCCTGGTGGCGGCGGCGCTGATCGTCGGCTGGATTTGGGACGTGCTCTCGTGAACGTGCTCGAAGTGTTCCCGCCGGCGCTTCCCCTGGACGGTGCCGAAACCATCGCGGCCGCATCCGACATCCAGCTGTTGCTGTTCGCGGTCGGCTTCTCGATCTTCGCTCTCGGCTGCGCTCTGTTCGCGGCCGTCATGTACGCCCGGTCCCCTTTGGGTGGGGACCGGTCTGGCCGCACCACCCATGCGGTCGACGGGGAACCGACTTCACCCGAGGTTGTCGGTTCCCCGTTCCCCAACCTGCTCGGCAAATGAGAAACGCCCCGCTGTGAACGGGGCGAATCAAAACGAAAGGTCACCCACATGACCCTCACAGAAAGTCTAACGCCGATGTTCGATATCGACGCGTTCCCATCGATCTTCACCGACGACGACAGCGCGCGCACTCGCCGCACCGACCCGGAGACATCGCACCAGGCCGGCGACAACTCGCAGCGCAACCTTCACGAGTCGAAGCGACGCGTTCTGGAACTGGTGAAGGTCCACGCGCCCGTGACGGGTCGTGAGCTCAACGAGCTGTATGACGTCACGGCTGCGCGTCTGAACTGGAAGCGCATCCACTTCGACTCTCCGCGTCGCCGTGCGGGAGAGCTCGCCCGTGATGGGTACCTCGAGGTGGTGGGGACGCAGGTCGCGCCGGGGAACAACTCGCCCGAGGCGGCGTACGGGCTGACCGATTCGGGCCGGGCGGTGCTGTCGTGACGTATGGCGAGGAGGCTGCGGTTCGGCTGATGGACGAGAACGCGGTGATCACGATGGCTGCGCTTGCCGGGAATCTCGAGGCGCTGAAGGCGCTGCTGGCGTTGGGCTGTCAGTCGTCGTATGCGGACGGGATGGCGGCGTCTGCTTCGACGTTGGGGTTTCCGCTGTGAGTGACGTGCTGGATGGGAATCCGTACGACATGGATGCGGTGGAGATCGCGACGACGAATGGGGTTTCGGCGGTCAGTCCTGACTGTCGCGAGGGCAAGTGTCGTGCGTGCGATGGGGGCGCGTGGGATCACTACAACGATCGGGCTGCGCTGTGTGAGTGCGCCTGTCATGAGGAGAACTGATGGCTGAGGGTTACACGCCGAGGGTGGGCGACAAGGTACGAGCAACACTGGGCGAATCGGTGATTGTGGGCCGTCACACCAACACCATGCACAACAACGGGGTTCACATTGCCCCGGAAGGGGCTGACTTTCCGCTCGTGCTACGGATTAATGACGGTTGGGTGTTTGAGCAGCTCGTGTCGGTGCCGTCGAAGTTCGGGGCAGTCATCCGACGAGCAGACGGTGAACTGTTCGTCAAAGACATGCCCGGCGCGCCGAGGGAGTGGCTCTCAGTCGACGGGAACGGAATTCCTGCCACCGAGAGCATGGCAACTGAGGGTGGTTTCACTGTCCTGTTCGACGGAGTAGACGAATGAGCGACCACATCGACCACGCAAAACAAGCCCGCGAAAGCCTCGATTTCATGTTCATGGGTGGCGCAACCAGCGGCGAGCGCGCCGTTCAGGTTGCCAAGGCGCAGGTTCACGCGACTCTTGCCCTGGTGGAACAGCAACGCATCGCCAACCTCATTGCACTCGGCTCAAAGTACGTATGGAACGACGAGGACCGAGAGAATTACTTTGCGCTGTTGCGCCCCGAGATTCGCAAGGGGCTGGGACTGTGACCCGCAACCGGGCTTCTGCGAAGAAGGCCGGAGCGAGCTTCGAACGACTCGTGGCCGACTACCTCGCAGACGTGCTCGCGAACGACAACATCGACCGGCAGATCACCACTGGCAGCCGCGACAAGGGCGACATTCGCGGAGTCAAGACGATCCGCGGCGCGAAGGTCGTCATCGAGTGCAAGAACACGTCACGCGACAACCTCCCCCTGTGGATGCGGGAAGTGGAGGTCGAACGCGGCAACGCAGACGCAGCGTTCGGTGTTGTCGCCCACAAGCGGTGGGGCAGCGCGCAACCTCAAGACCAGTACGTGACCATGGATCTTCGCACGTTCGCCCTGCTGCTCGAGGGTGGCCCGGATGACCGTCCGGTGATCGTTCTAGACCCGATGCGCGGTGAGGCGTCATGAGAGCGCCGTGCAAGATCGACGGGTGCGAGCGCACAAGCGCGGGCCGAGGTTGGTGCAAAGCTCATTGGGCACGCTGGCGCAAGCACGGTGACCCTACTGTGGTGAAGAAGCCTGGCGTTGACTTCAACGTGCGCAGCGGGTGTCGGGCCAATAACTGCAAGCGTCACGCGCACTCGCAGGGCTGGTGCTCAATGCATTTGGCGCGGGTGCAAAGGCACGGCAACCCGGACATCGTGCTGCCGATCATCGGCCGTCCGCTGCTGGGCGAGCACCCGTCTTACGCGGCGGTGCACAAGCGCCTCGAGCGTTCAGGCCGCGCGTCGGAACGTGCCTGCGTGGATTGCGGCGGCAAGGCGTCGAGTTGGTCGTACATCGGTGGCTGCCCCGAAGAGCTGACGCAAGAGGTCAAGGGACGCGTGCTCGCTTACTCGACAGACCCGGCCCGTTACCAGCCTCGGTGCACGTCTTGTCACCGGACGTTTGACCGCGCTGGTGATCGACCGCGCAATGAGAAGGGGCGGTTTGTTCCGGGTGCGGAGATCATTGTCCGGCAGATTCTCGATGACGCGCAGGCGGCGGCCGCATGAGCGACCTGACCGGCATCGTCCCGAACCTCGACGAGCTCACCTACCACGCCCACCCCGCCCTGTCGTCGACAGAGGCGCGCATCATCATCAACGAATCGCCCGCCCACTACCGGTACAAGAAGGACCACCCGCCGCTCATTGCCCCGTCGAAGAAGTTCGACATCGGCAGTGCCGTGCATTCGCTCGTGCTCGGCACTGGATATGAGGCGGTCGTCATTCCGGCCGACATTCTCGCCACCAACGGCTCCATCTCGACCACGGCGGCGAAAGCGTTCGTCGCTGACGCTCGAGAGAAGGGACTGATCCCGCTCAAGCAGGAAGAGTTCCAGCCGATCGCGGACGCAGCCGAAGCGGTCATGCAGCATCCTGCCGCGAAGCAACTGTTCGGCCAGCCGGCCGAAGGAGAAGTGTCCGTGTTCGCCACATCCCCTGAGGGGGTCAACGTGCGCGCACGATTCGACTTCCTGCCCACCGAGTTCCGCCTGGGCGAACCGTCCCGCGTCGCAGTCGACCTCAAGACCGCGCGGGATGCATCCCCGAACGGGTTCGCGAAAGCGATCGCAGACCACGACTACGACGTGCAGAGAGCGTGGTACTTGGACGCCCTCAAGTGGGTTACCGGCGAGACGGCAGAGATGGTGTTCGTCGCCGTCGAGAAGGAACCACCGTACCTCGTGGCCGTGCACCAGCTGCCGACGATCTGGGCCGACATGGGCGCAACGAAAGCACGCCGCGCACGTGAGGTCTACCAAGAGTGCGTCGAGTCGGGCATGTGGCCCGGCTACGGCGACGAAGTGCATCTACTCAGCCCTCCCCAGTGGCTGATCTACCGACACGAAGAGGAGTACGGCGATGACTGACATTCAGACCATCCCGATCGACAGGCCCGCATCGCAGGGCACCATCGTCGAGCAGACCCGCGCGGCTGCAGAAGTCGCCGCGGCAGTCCGAGTCGCTCAGGACAACCCCCGCTCCGAAGCGGCTGCACGCAACGCCATGATCGACACCTGCAGTCGTCTCGCGGTCGCATCCCGCGCGTTCTACGAAGTGCCCAACAGGGGCGCCGGACCCTCCATCCACCTCGCCCGCGAACTGGCCCGCATCTGGGGCAACCTCGACTACGGCGTGCGCGAGCTCTCCCGCGACGACGAAGCCGGCACTTCCGAGATGCAGGTTTGGGCTTGGGACCAGCAGACCAACGCGCGCTCCACCCGTTCGTTCATCGCCCCCCACGTCCGCATGAAGCGAGGCCAGCGCGAACGACTCACAGACATCGGCGACATCTACCTGTCGAACCAGAACGTCGGAGCTCGAGCGGTACGCGAGTGCATCTTCGCCGTCCTCCCTGGATGGTTCGTTTCTGAGGCGGAGGCTCGGTGCAAGGACACGCTCAGGAACGGTGACGGCAAGCCGTTCGACGAGCAGGCCGACAACGCCGTGCAGGCGTTCGCTGACGAGTTCGGTGTGACCCTCGCCCAGCTGGAGGATCGCACGGGCACGGTGCGGGCGAAGTGGACGGCGAATCACTTGCTGCAGCTGCGTCGCATCTACTCGTCGATCACGGTAGACGGTATTCCGGCGGATCAGTACTTCCCGGAGAAGACGATCGACCTGTCGGCATTGCCGAAGGCCGAGCTGGATCTGTCGCACCCTGACTACGTCGCACCGGCGGACGAGCGATGACCGCGCCTGGCAAGGTTTTCGCGCTGGTCCGACTGTCTGGGTCGATGAAGCCGCGACAGCACGCAGAACTGACCGTGTACTTCGCCGGGAAGGTCGTGCGCACGGACGATGGGCCTTGGCCCGAGATGGTGCACAGCGGATCGCGGACGGTTGCAGCGTTCAGGGAACTGGCACGCATCGGGTACAAGCCGAAGGACGTTCCGTCCTTCCACGACCTCGTTTCCCGGGATGGAGGTCAACTGTGACCGCGTCGATATACACCGAAGTGATGGGCGGCACAACGCACATCACGGGTCGCCCTGGCGTGACGACTGCACTGCATCGCATGCACGGCGACATCGTGGGCGTGTTCGTTCGGGAGGACGTCGGCGGCATGTTCTACGTCGAGCTCGGCGCTGTGACGGGTAGCCGCGGCGAGCAGCATGAGGTCAAGTCGGTGCGACAGATCACTCGTGACGAGTTCGACCGCCTCGTGGATGTGGATCTGATCCGCCACAGTCTGGGGTGGCGCGCATGATCACCGTCACCGACCTGTTCGCCGGCGCGGGCGGATCGAGCACAGGCGCCACCCAGGTGCCCGGCGTGCATGTTCGCATCGCGGCGAATCACTGGCAGACCGCGATCGACATCCACAACGCGAACCACCAGAACACCGACCACGCCAACGTCGACCTCCACGAAGAGCGCCCCTCCTACTTCCCCCGGACCGACATCCTCTGGGCTTCCCCGGAGTGCACGAAGTGGTCGCAGGCGAACGGGTCGAAGATGCCCGCCATCGAGGAGGGCCTGTTCGACGACCCGCTCAGCGACGACGTGAAACAGCGCTCCCGCCTGCTCATGTTCGACGTGCTCCGCTTCATCGAGCACCACCGCTACCGGCTCGTCGTCGTGGAGAACGTCGTCGACATCGCCACCCAGGCGAAGTACCGCACCGCATGGACCGTGTGGCGGCAGGAGCTGCGCGCCCTCGGGTACAACTTCCGCGTCCTGTCCCTGAACTCGATGCATGCCTCACTCATGGGCCTGCCCGCACCACAGTCCCGTGACCGCATCTACGTCGTCGCCTGGCCCGAAGGACAACGCGCACCCGACCTCGACCGCGTCGTCAGCCCGCCCGCCCACTGCGACACCTGCGACGTCGAGATCCGCGCCGTGCAGTCCTTCAAGCGCGGCCGTGAGGTCGGACGGTACCGGCAGGCGTACGTCTACTGCTGCCCGCGCTGCGGCGGCATCGTCGAACCCTATTGGATGCCCGCCGCCACTGCGATCGACTGGACCCTTCCGGGCGAACGCATCGGCGACCGCGACAAGCCCCTGGCGGAGAAGACCCTCGCACGCATCGCCGCCGGCATCGCCCGCTATTGGGGACCGCTCACGCTCGAGGCTGGCGGGAACCAGTACGACTCCGCCGACCCCAAGCACCGCAGCTATGGCAACCCGGACGCGTACATGCGCGCCTGGCCGACGACGGACCCGCTCAAGGCGCTCCACACGACGCCGACGAAGGCGCTCGCCGTGCCCGTGGAGGGTCGCGAGGGGAAGGACGCTTCACCGCTCGACGTCGTGCTCAGAACGCAGACCACACGGGCAGAGACTGCCCTTGCGGTTGACCCGCTGATCGTCGAGATGTACGGCACGTCGACCGCCCGGCCGGCGTCGGACGCGATGGGCACCGTCACTGCTGGTGGCAATCACCACGCGCTCGCGCACAAGCCGTTCGTGACGCAGTTCCGCGACCGTGACGACCGCAACCTCGACCCCGAGGCGGAGCCGTTGCGCACGATCGTCGCGGATGGCGCCAGCCATGGCCTGGTCATGGAGTACTACTCCCGCGACGATGCCGCGCACAGCACAACGGACCCGCTGATGACCGTCACAACCGAGCCGCGCCACGCACTCGTGATGACGAACAACCACGAGAACCGTGCGCGTCCAGTCGACGAGGAGCTGCCGACGTTGACCACTGCCACGACTCAGGCTCTCCTGCGCGACCCGTTCGTGCTCGAGCGCCGCTTCGAGTACCGCGCGCGAGGCGTCGACGAGCCGATGGCGACCCTCACGGCCAACGACACGTCGAAGGCTCTCGTGCACCGCATGAACACGGGCGGCGCTTCGATGTCGACGCCGGCGACGGAGTACCTGCGCACACTCACCACTGGCGGGCAGGTGGCGCTCCTGCAGCGGCCCGCCCGTCGTCCGGTGACGGCGGCGGATCTTGCCGCGGCGCGCGAGATGCTCCCCGAGGTGCTGTTCCGCATGTTCCGCCCGCACGAGGTTGCTGCGGGGATGGCGTTCCCGGCCGACTACAAGTGGCAGCCGCCCGACCGTCTCAAGCCGGTGTCGAACCGTGACCTGGTGAAGGCCGCAGGGAACGCGGTGACGCCTCCTGCAGCTCGCGACATCATCGGCGTGCTCGTCGACTCGCTCGAGAGGAGTGCCGCATGAGTTACGACGAAGAGTGGGTTCCCCCGGCGCATCTGCCGTGGATGGATGACGCCGCCTGCGCTCAGACCGACCCGGACATGTTCTTCCCCGAGAAGGGCGGGTCAACGCGGAACGCAAAGCGAATCTGCGGCGGTTGTGACGTTCGCGAACAGTGCTTGGAGTACGCGTTGGCGACGGGACAGCAGGAAGGCATCTGGGGCGGCTTGGCGCCTCGCGAGCGTCGCGCTACCGGCCGAATGGTGACTCAGCCGAAACCGCGCGTTGACTACGCGCAGGTCGCGTACTGGGTTGGCCTTGGGTATGAGGACGCAGAGGTTGCCGCGAAGGTCGGATGTTCGGTCAAGACGATTTGGCGTTGGGGGCAGGCGCGCGACATATCTAGTGGCGGGTGGGCAGCATGACCGCGCCGAGCCGGAAAGTTCGCGGCCTCACCTACCTCCGCGACAACCACCGCTGCGTGTCCTGCGGCGCGTTTTCGCCGCTCGAATGGAACCACCGCGAAGCATCCGGGCACGGCGGCCGCGGCAAGAAAGCACCTGAGCTCACGCCCGCTGACGGCGTCACGCTGTGCACGCTCTGCAACCAGGGCATCGAGGGCCACATGCAGGATCGCGCGCTCGCCCTCGGATGGAAGATCCGCCGCAATCGCGGAGGTATCGGCGCGCACGAGATTCCGTACTTCGACTACGCGACCCGCACCTACTACTTGCCGACTGTCGACGGCATGCGCACTCGGATCACTCACACTCTCGCCGTCGAGCTGCTCGACGCTGCGGGGAATCTGACGAGGAAGGTCAGCTGATGGCTCGCATTCGGACGGTCAAGCCGTCGTTCTTCCGGTCGAGAGCGGTCAGACGGTTGTCGTCAAACGATGTCCGGCTGCTGTGGGTGGGCTTGTGGCCGCTTGCCGACGACTCGGGGCGTTTGCTCGACGAGCCGACTCAGTTGGTTGGCGACCTGTGGGCGCTTGAGATGAACGCTGACCGCATCGACGCGGCTCTGACGGAGCTTCATGAGGCCGGGAGAATCATCCGCTACGACGTCGACGGGGAGCGGTTCATCCAGATCACGAACTGGTCGGATCATCAGCGGATTCAGAAGCCGACACCGTCTGAGATTCCTCCCGCACCGGTCGCGGAGCATTCCGGTAGCGCTACCGGAACGGTATCGGGGGGAAGGGAAGGGAAGGGAAGAGGAAGGGAGGGGAACGCGCGAGCGCTCACCCCCTTCTGCGAACAGCACCCTCAGGGAATCGATGCTCCGTGCCGGGCGTGCGGCAACGCGCGCCGAGCTTTCGACCTTGCGGCGACCGCTGAGCGGTCGAAGCCGACCGTGTCAGGGATCGTGACGCCGCCGGACTGTGCGCGGCATCCCTACTACCCGGCGCATGACTGTGCGAAGTGCGCTGAGGAGATGGCCGCATGAGCGCCGTCGATGAGGTCGCTGTGGAGAAGGCCGATGTGCTGCGAACGAGAGTGACCCTCGCTGGAATGCAAGCACGTCAGGACCGCATCCGCGACAGCCTGAACCGTTCCGGCCTGGCCTCCACCGTCGACCGTCTGGACTTCCTGATCGCGCAACGCAGTGCCGATGAGGTGCTGGCGTGGAATCGCCACTGGACTGGACTCGGTGTGGTGCGTCCTGCTCCGCAGCCGGAGGTGTTCGCCCGTCCGGTGTCGTTGAGTGTGCCGAGCTCGTACAAGCCGAAGCGTCGGAAGCGTTCGATCCCGGTGATTGCGCCGGACAGGCAGTTGGAGATCGCGTTGGCGGTCATGGCCGCGAAAGAGGCCCGCGAGGGCGGAACGGAGCGCGCCGCGTGACTCAATCGAATGTCTCTTCGATAGAATCGAAGCGGCCCCAAAGAGCGCGCCAACGCTCCCGGGGCCTGACCCACTCGCTTGACTTCACCAAGGAGGGGCTAGCGATGAACGCTACCCGAAAGACCATTCTCCCCGTCGACCAGGTCGGCGCATTCTGGGCGAAAGTAGACCGCTCAGGCGGCACTGAGGCCTGCTGGCCATGGGTCGCCGCGGTCAACCGCGTGACCGGCTACGGAGTCTTTCATCCGTCGAGATCATCCGGCTACCCGCACACGGTCAACGCTCATCGATTCGCCGCGCACCTCGCCGGTCTGATCGAGCTGAGTGACCCATCCGAGCATGTCGACCACGACTGCCACAACGACACTGCATGCCCGCCCGGGCCGTGCGCGCATCGCAAGTGCTGCAACCCTGCACACTTCCGAGCTCGCTCGAACGCCGAGAACGTCAACGCTTCGCACAACTCGAACGCGCGCAAGACACACTGCCCGGCCGGGCACCAGTACACGCCCGAGAACACCCGCCTCCAAGAGCGCGGCAACACAACCCTGCGCAAGTGCATCGCTTGCGAACGTGAGCGCGACCGTGCTCGAACCCGAAAGGAAGCAGCCTGATGTCGAATGAAACCATCGTGACCGTAGTGGGGAATCTCACGGCTGACCCCGAGATGCGCTACACGCAGTCCGGTCTGGCCGTGGCGAACTTCACCATCGCCTCCACCGCGAAGTCGTTCGACAAGACCACCAACGAGTGGAAGGACGGCGACCCCCTGTTCCTGCGGGCGTCGTGCTGGCGCGAGTTCGCGGAGAACGTCGCCGGATCGCTCACCAAGGGGTCGCGCGTCATCGCGCAGGGGCGGCTCAAGCAGCGGTCCTACGAGACCAAGGAAGGCGAGAAGCGGACCACGATCGAGCTCGACGTGGACGACATCGGCCCGTCGCTGCGCTACGCGACGGCGACTGTGACTCGAGCGGCCTCGACAGGTTCCGCACCCGCGAACTCGACCATCCCGGACTCGTGGAACGCCGGCCCCGCCGTCGACGCGTTCTCGAGCGACGACACTCCGTTCTGATGGACCACCGCGACCTGAACCGGATCGGCCGTTGCTGCGCGCAGTGCTGGACGCCGTACATGTGCGGGCGCCGTATCTGCGGTTGCCACGGCGATCCTGACGCGAGATGCCGCCGTGAAGACGGCTGCGGCGTTCGCCTCTACGTTCCCCCACCCTCCAACCTCTCATTCCGCGACGTGTTCAGGAGAGCCGCATGAACATCACCCCCGAAACGGCTGTTGAACGGTTGACCCGCCCGTGGCACGACGTGCTCTCCCCGGAGGAGACCGGCCTGGAACGGTACATCCCCGTCGACTACCCGCCTCTGCTCGACATGCTCGATGAAGCGTGCCGGACCAGTGTCAGCGAAGCCGGCGCTGGTGCAGGCGGTGAAGCATCCACCCGGAGCCTCATCAACTTGGAGGCGCACATGCTCCGCAACCGCATCGACGGGTCGGTGAAGACGTGGATCTCGCACCTGGCGAAGGGGCGCGCCGAACGCGACACGAAGGCCGCGGTGGTGCAGCTGGCCGGACTGCTGCAGGCGCATCGTGCGTCGGGGACGATCACGGATGCTGAGCATGCGCGCATTGGTGGTTTCTTTGTCCGTTGGTGTGAGCAGATTTGGAAGCTCTACGACCCGCCTGTGACGAAGGAACTGCGGGGAACGTGCCCGAATCCTGACTGTGAGGCTGAGGTGTGGGCCGACCGGGACGGTGCAGTCGGATCGTCGCTGGTCGCGTTCTACGTTCGCAACACGGGTGACGTTCGGGCGAAGTGTCGCGCGTGCGGCTGGGAGTGGTCGACGCCGGCGGAGTTGCGTCTGCTGGGTTCGCAGTTGGGTGCGACTCAGGATGTGGAGTTTCTTGAGGCGGCAGGACTGTGAACGAATCGTCGCTTTTGACAGTGCCGGGGGCTAGAATGAGAGCGGCCCCAAACCGAGAGCGTCAACTCTCGCCGGGGCCTGACCCGCAAATCGGTACGAGCGATTGGAGGGCTGTGATGGATTCTACCCAGACACAGCAGCAAGGTAAGCCCGGCAAGTTCATCAACTTGACCATCCCGTACAGCGTGCAGGTCGCAGCGGGCACCCGGTTCACGGTTGATGACAACGGGTGCTGGATCACTGGCTACTCGTTGATGCGCAACGGGTACGGAATGATCATGCGCCGCGTCGAGCCGGGAGGCCCGGAGAAGTGCATCATGGCGCACCGCGCTTCATGGACCTACCACCGGGGTCCGATTCCTGACGGCCAGGTTGTCGACCACATGTGCTTCAACCGGGCGTGTGTGAACCCCGACCATCTGCGGCTGATGTCGCGGGAAGAGAACTCCCGTCGTCAGCACGGTGCCGACTTCCCACTTGGGCAGTGCCGTTGGGGCCATTCTGACGATGACCGGGTGACGGTTGTGTGGTCCGGCAAGACGCGAACGGTTTGCCGTGCGTGCGGTCTTGCCAAGAGCAGGTACCAGCGTGCCATCAGGGTCGTGTTGCCGAAGCTTGAGGCGGCGCTTGGCCTTTCCGATTCAACGACAGGAGAGCGCCGTGGCTGACGGCTTCACGCGGGGCATGACCCGAAAGGTTCGCGCCGCTTTCGAGTTCTACGCCGTCACTCAGGACGGCATGAGCGCGGGCGATGCATTGCGCGCCTTTGACAACTGGATGGATGAACTGCGCACTTCGTCCGATTCTTCGAGAGGAACCGACTGATGAGCGCCACAATCCGAATCCCCCGGCCGCACGTTCGCTTCGGGCCAGACAATGTCCCGGAGGACAAGGCCGATGCCGAGTACTTGCGATCGGCCGTGAGGAACATCGACTATCTCGGTCGTGGCGAGAGGCTGTGGGGCTCGAATCTCACGGCCGCCGTGCGCAAAGTGCTGCTCGATGCGGCCGAGGCGCTCGACCCGACTTCGCCCGATTCATCGTCTACCGAGGAGAAGCCATGAGCGGAACGATCACACCGC
>CAYVMR010000005.1:0-38119 GCA_964452545.1 uncultured bacterium | reverse complement strand
CCATCGCAAAGGCGAAGTTTGGGTAGGGAGTCTGACGGGTTTGGCCTAACTAAAACCCAGGTCAGGGGAAAGTACTCCCCAAGGCAACCTGGTTACGACCGCGACTACCTCTTTAGGGGCAATGCTACGGGAATACGCAATTATTGACCAAGATAACTCCGATTTTCAGAAAAATTAACGGTAAAGATAAACGTTCTCTGGAAAATGCGTTATAACATTTATCGTTATAGTCAAATCTTGCCTAACTGCTCATTGCCTTACCTTCTCACCCCATGGAAACTACCCATCAAGCTCCTTACCCCAGTGTGGATGAACTGGATTACAAAATCATTGACCTGATGAAGCTCAATGGTCGAATGACCTATAAAGACATCTCAACTCGGCTAAATATCCCCGAGGCGACCGCTCGCTATCGCGTTCAACGGTTGCTCAATGCCGAGATTATTCAGATTGAGGCCTGGGCTAATCCCAGGCAGTTTGGCCTCCCCCACGCCGCCATTATGAATCTCATGGTGCAAAGTGGTCGGGTCAACTATGTGGCTGAGCAACTAGCGAAATTGGATGAGGTCCAGTTTGTGTCGGTGGTGGCGGGCCGCCATAACATTGTGGTCAATGTGAACGTTGGCTCCCACGAAGACTTGCTGGCCTTCTGCGATCGACTCACCTCCATCAATGGCATTATTGGTTACGAGACTCAGATTGTCTTAAAACTGCTGAAGGCCCAGTATGACTACAGCTTGAACTAAGCCTGACCAGTGAGAACCCTGATCAGGTAGCCGTGCTCGGCCGCTTTCCTCAATTGAGGCGGGGACAGTGATGGTTCGGGGAGATGCGATCGAGATCCGCAGCCCATCCCATAAACCGGGGCTACAATTAGGCCGACTTACCCTCTAAGGTCATGTAATCGTTGATTGATGGCCACCAGATCCACCCTGTCGGGGTTAAAGTCATAGCCGACCCGTTGCCATAGCTCATCGTAGTCGGGGTGATCGACCTCGTTCAGGCGATCCAGCAGGTCGAGGTAGTCCCAAACCCCATGGCAAAACTGGGGCGGGCAAGCCCCCTCCCCCTCTAGGCAGTGGGCCACCCAGTCACTAGCTAGGACTTGGTCAGTCGTCAGGGCCTCTGCCGGGCTAGCCATGGCCTCCAGGGTGATTTTATGTAACCAACCCTGGTTAGGCTGGTAGAGGTAGATTAAACTATCTCCTGGCTGTAATAACCAATCCGCCAAGCTATTGCCCTCCGATGGGGAGAGGGGTTGGGTAAGCTGATTGGACGGCGGCAGGGTTGGTTTAAACCGATAGTCTGCGGTTTCATCCCAGCCCATGGTGAGGGCAAACACCCGGTGACACATACTCAGGGGCAGGGTCTGGTCGAGCCAGAGTCGTCGCCAGATGGGGGGCTGGCTATCTAACAAATCCAGGTGAAGACGGTATAACATGGGGGGCAATGATAGGGCCGTATGGTGTGATCTTACGTAGTAGGGAGATAGGCGGTGACCAGTCAAATCATTAATCAAGCGCTGCAAGACTATCGAAATCGCCTGGGCCTGCTGCTAGATCGGGTGCAGCAACTTGCTGCCACCATTAACAACTCCGACCTGCAGCGTACCACCCAAAACCTCCACCGCAATATCAACGAACCCTTTTTATTTGTGGTGGTGGGGGAGGTCAAGGCGGGCAAAAGTAGTTTTGTTAATGCTCTGTTGGAGGCGGAGGTCTGTGCCACGGATATCGAACCCTGCACCGATGTGATTCAGCAGTTGGTTTACGCAGAGCAGGAGTTTAGCCATCAGGTGGAACCTAATCTGCGCAAAATCGGCCGTCCGATCGCAATTTTGCAAGACATTTCCATTGTAGATACGCCGGGTACCAATACGGTCATCCAGGAACACCAGATCATCACCGAGCGCTATATTCCCAACAGTGATCTGACCTTTTTTGTCTTGTTTGCCAAAAATCCCTATCAAAAAAGTGCCTGGGATTTTCTCGACTTTGTCAGTGCTGAGTGGCGTAAGAAGGTGGTGTTTATCCTGCAGCAGGCAGATTTGCTACGACCCGCCGATCTGGACACCAATATACATCGGGTGCGGGAGTATGCGCTGCAAAAGCACATTAAAGACCCTATTATTTTTACCACCTCGGCGGCCCTTGAGCAGGATGGAGATGGACAGAACAGTGGCTTTTTACCCGTGCGTCAGTATATCCAAACCATGGTGTCCTCGGGGGAGAGCTATCGGATTAAGTTGCGATCGGTGAGCCAAACCACCCAACAAATTATTGATCGCCTGCATCAGGATGTTGACGCTGTCAGCCGACAGTTGGCGGTTGATCAGGCTACGGCCAAGGCGATTCGCCATAAAATTGACGCCGGTCGGGGGCGCTCCAGCTATGAGGTGAGTACGCTGGCCGATCGCCTGGCGGCCCGCTATGAGATCATCGCCGCCCAGATCAAGGCAGACTTTCGCGAGAGCCTCTCGGTCCTGACGGTGATGCGCCGCTCTTTTATTGGGTTGTTTAATGAAGAGGCTTCGATGCAGGCCTGGGTAGATGAGTTTCAGGCAGACTGTAGCCAGCAACTCCGTCAATCCCTTGAGGAGGTCTCCAACGAAGGAGCTCAGCACTTTGTCGATGGCATCCGGCAGCTATTTGAGGGGCTGAATCAAGACCTCGATCAGGTCAGTCGTCATTCTATCCAGGCCAGTCAGATTTCCCTGAAGGTGCTGGAACGCCGACAGGAGGTAATTGAAAGCGTCCGCGCTAAGGTCAATAAATTGCTGAGGGATCAGGGGCTGGGGGACATGCTGGCCACCCAGGCGGGTGACATGGCCAATGAAATTGTTGGTGGGGCCGTGATGGCGGTAGCGGGCACCATTCTCCACGTGATTCAATTTACTGTGGCGGAGGCCATCCTCAGTGCCATTGGCATTGCCTTTGCTGGGGTGGGGGTGCTCCTGTTGGCCATTGGTATTGTCTGGCAGCGCAACCGGATCATTGCTAAGTTTGAACGGGCCCTGGATGCGGAGAAGCTGCGCTTCCAGAGTGAAGTCGCTACTCGCTTGAATGAGAAGTTAGGCCTAATTTATGAAGAGGTAGAACGGATTTTCACCCAGTTCTATGATTACGTAGAACGGGAGGAACAGGCGGTGCAACCAGTGATTGATCACTATCATCAGATTAAGGCCGAGGCCCAAGCCCTCTTTAGTCAACTGGAACAGTTTCTAACGGCCTAGGGGGGCTAGCGGAGTGGCTGGCTGGGCAGAGTGGGCGATCGCCTGCTGTTGCAGCCGGCTCAGCTGGTCACCATCGACAGTCGCCAGACAGGTGTCACCGATGCAGGCATAGATTCCCACCAGGCGGGCTGCATAGCCATTATTATCGAGCAGGCGGAGATGGTAACCCAGTTGCTGGGCGGTGTGGCCAAATTGATTGAGTACCCCATAGCGCTCCGGTAGGGTCAACCCCCCCCAAAACTGAGGGCTGATGATAACGTCGATGATCGAAGCGGAGGACTGTTGCCGTTGATAGGCCAACCAGGACTCCACCAGTCGGTGCCCCCCTAGGCGAGCCGGGATCGAGTCACGGTTCCACCAGAGGCTCGGCTGGATCATGACTGTAGCGGCGGGGGTGTTGTCACGCACCACGGACTCACTGACAACCAGTTGACGAAACAAGTCCACCTCTGCTCGACTGTCGGTGGGAAAAACCAACAATTCACAGATGACCTGGGAGAGGGTGATCGGGGTACGGGGAAAGGTCTGGTCCAGGAATGCCTGCGGACAACAGCGGTTGGCCGTGCCCTGGGGCTGGGAGATAGCACTCCAACATTGCAGCCCTTCCCCCGCCGCTTGGGCCGTCGTCGTCCAGCCTGTCGCCAGGGCTAAGAGGCTGGTTAGACCCACCCCACAGAAGGTTTTGGCGAGGCCGCCGCAGGCCATAGGATGCATATCAAGACACCGAATCGGGAACTAGGGGGGGATCGCTGAGAAACAGGCGAGACCGATGGCTGTGGCGAATTTCTAGGCAGTCTGCCCCGATCTGACGGAGCATCCACAGCAGGTGATCGGGCCGCAGTAGGTTCCCATCGTTGCGACAACTCCCTACCCATCGCACCACCGCCTCCTGGGCTTGGGGGTGCAGCTGGGGGACTGGCAACTGATCCCGTTCAGGATCGATCAGGGTTAGATCCTGCAGTTGACTCCGCAGGTCAATCACCTGGGGGCGCCCCGACTTACTCAGCTTCTCCCAGGGGAGACTCTCCAGGGCCAGCACCTGATCCACCCAAGCCTGCCAGGGTAGGCTACTGGAGGCCAGGTCAGGCCCTGGAGCCAGCCGCAGGTAGTATTCCGCTCGCTCCAGCAGTTTGGTGGCGGAGGGGGTGCTGAGGGGGACTTCGGTAACGCTATAAATCGGGATTTCCGCTGGCAGCTGGGCCGCCAGCCGCTGCTGAAACTCGGTTGGCTCGATTGACTGTTTGAGTTCAAAGTCCACCACCTCGCCGGTGCTGGTCACCCCCAGGGAGAGGGCATTGGCTGCCGCCACCCGGGGGCCAGGGTGAAAGCCACCGGTGAAGGAGATCGGTAGGCTAGCCCGACGTAGGGCGCGATCAAAGAGGCGCATCAAATCCAGGTGACTGATCAGGGCCATGGAGCCTAGCTTACCCAGGGTGAGACGCAGGCGCTGCAGGCGCTCCTGACCCGGCTGGCTAGGGCCGCTAAAGGTAGGAATGGGGGGTGGCGGCACAACGATGTTATGGCCAAAGTCGGGGCCACAGACCCCGCAGTGGGAACAGCCCTCGAAGGAGCAATCTGGCACGGTGACCCCCTCCAGGGCCCGTTCCAGGTCCTGCTTTAGCCAGGCCTTATCAATGCCAGTATTGAGGTGATCCCAGGGTAGGGGGGCGTCCAGGTCGGGCTGGCCCTGGCCCCGATCCACCTGGCGATATTTCCAATCTAGGCCAGCTTCCCCAATGGCCTGACCCCAGGCATTAAAGGCGCTATCCAGGCTTTCCCACCAGGCGTCCATGCCGGCCCCCAATTCCCAGGCCCGCCGAATCACCGGGGCCAGGTGGCGATCGCCGCGACCAACAAAATCCTCCATAGCGGAAATACGCACATCCGTAAAATTCACCTTAGCCCAACCCATGCCCCTAAACTCGGCCTTGAGCAGGGCCTGCTTACGCTGAAATTCCTCCGTGGAAACCCCATGCCATTGGAAGGGGGTGTGGGGCTTGGGGGTAAAGTTAGAAATCGTGATGGTGAAGGATAGGGGTTTACGCCCCTTGATGTAACAGGCCTGGCGCAGCCAACGGACGGTTTCGGCGATACCTAGGACATCGACATCGGTTTCCCCCGGCAGGCCAATCATGAAGTAGAGTTTGACCCGGTCCCAACCCTGTTCGTGGGCGGTTTTTACCCCCCTCAGCAGCTCTTCATTGGTAAGACCCTTGTTAATCACGTCCCGCAGGCGTTGGGTGCCGGCTTCGGGGGCAAAGGTCAGGCCGGTCAACCGGGTGCCACCAACGATGTGGGCAATATTTTCATCAAACCGATCCACCCGCTGACTCGGTAAGGACAGGGAGATGTTCTCATCCTTGAGACGGTTTTTAATCTCGACCCCGACCGCCGGTAGGGCCAGGTAGTCAGAGCAACTCAGGGAGAGTAGCGAAAACTCGTTATAGCCGGTCTTCTCCATGCCCATCTCAATGACCTCAATCACCGCCTCCGGTGCCACATCCCGGGCGGGGCGGGTGAGCATGCCGGGTTGACAAAATCGACAGCCACGGGTGCAGCCCCGGCGAATTTCCACCGTTAGGCGATCGTGGACGGTTTCCACGTAAGGCACCAACCCCATGGCGTAGGCGGGCATAGGAGCGGCTACCCGGCGTAAAATCTGGGCGGGCACGTCGGTCCGTTGCGGTTGCACCGAGCCATCCTCAGCAATGGCGTAAAACCGGGGTACATAGACCCCAGGGACCTGGGCCAGGTCTAGCAGGAGGGCTTCACGGTTGAGGCCAGCCGCCTTACCCTCTTCGAGCACCAGACCGATTTCTGGTAGCAGTTCTTCGCCGTCGCCGAGGGCAATAAAGTCAAAGAAGTCGGCGTAGGGCTCGGGATTGGAGGTGGCGGTTTGCCCCCCTGCAAAAATCAACGGCCAATCTTGAGACCTGTCCTGATGGCGCTCCTGCCAGGTGAGGGGAATACCCGCCAGGGAGAGCATCTCCAGGATGTTGGTAGCCCCTAGTTCGTAGCTCAGGCTAAAACCGACGATGTCGAAGACGGTTAGAGGCCGCTGGGATTCAACGGCGAACAAGGGGGTTTGACTGGCCCGCAGCTTGGCGGCCAGATCGGGGCCCGGTAGGTAGGCGCGATCGCAGAGCTGACGAGGCTGGGAATTGAGAATACTGTAAAGGATAATATGGCCCAGGTTAGACGCCCCCACCTCATAGAGTTCGGGATAGGTGAGCACCCAGCGAACCGCCCCCTCCTCCCAGGGCTTGTGCACCGCCCCCAACTCATTACCCAGGTAGCGAGCTGGCTTAAGAATATCGGCAGTCAATAGGGAATCCACAGCTAGAGGCACCGTCATAAACCAGCTAGGATCTGGTAAGCACTACCCCCTTACTATAGCGATCTCTACCCTGATCAGCATGCCCTAGGCGGCCATCAGCGTAGAGTTATCGCCCTCTTCAAGGATTTCAAAGACGCGATCGAGTTGGGTCAACTCAAAAATCATCCGGATACCGGCCGGCACGGAACACAGGTACAATCGCTTGTCGAGTTGTCGAGCTTTCTGCAGAGCTGCAACCAGGGCAATCAGACCTGCACTGTCCAGAGACTCTAGCTGACCCATGTCCACCAATAACCCCAAGGACGCCTCAGCCTCCAGATGCTCCATGAGCCGGACCTGGAAGTCCGACGCGTTAGAGGCGTTCAAGGATCCCTGGGCCTGAATCATGGCCATAGTCTCGGTCTTAGCTTGCATACTAAATAAACTCCTGATTGAAGAAAGTCGACCGGCATCTAAGTCTAGGGTTCAAATCGAAAAATTAAGAAATTAATCTTTTTGAGTATAAACATTACTTGCCTAAAAGAGCTAAAGCTCTTCAGTATAGCCCCATACAATCTTGATATAAAAACGAACTTTCTCTAAAGCAATATAAGTACGTTCCCTGAGGTGAGATCCGGTTCCCTTTAGAAAAGGTGATCAATGTCACCTGGTTATACCATAGGAAATCACACCTCAGAGCCATAGTAATCACGAGAACAAGTCAGGATAACAGCAATAATGTCGGAAAAGATTAAGATTTTAGGTGATTGCTGTGTCAACATCCCTTTCCATCCGACGGCTGGTATGCCAGGCTCTTCGTAACAGATCGCTCACTCCCGACATTGAGGAGGGAATCAATTCAGAATTAATCCGGCTAGGTCATGTACCTATTGGTGATCTCGAGGTTCTAGAACTACTGATGAGTGAAATGGATGCAGGTCGCATTCAGTTTGTACCAAGCCCCTAGGCGATCGCTGCCCACTCTTCTAAAAGCCATATGTGGCGCCGCGTAGACCAATGTCCTTTTAAAGCATCCTATTATAGAGTCAACACCCAAGGGCTAATAGTCTAGCGAAGAAGGATATTTGTAATAAATGTTACTTCAACAACCTCCCAAATCTATTTTAGAGTTGCTGTGTATTTTCCCCCCGGTCCTCTGAAAGAACCTGATCCTAAGGCGAATCTTCACTAAAACTTTACGAAAGTTGCGGCAATGATAATTCTTATGTATGGCTTGGATCGGCAGGCGGCTAAGGAATCTCTCCAGGGAATGATTCTCTCCATCCCATCTTGGGTTGCTTCCAGATCTGACCTTCAGCATGGTGTTGGGTAAGTCACTGAGGACAGGGTTGGTCGGTGAAAGCAAAGACCGCGCCGGGGCTCTGACTCACCTCCCCCTGCCTAGGCCTATGAAGTCAGGGGTGGGCACACCCCTCTGCTTAAATCCCTAGCTGGGCTGCAGGCGCTGTCGGAGTATTCTCTCCACCGCAACATCTCGCTCCTGCAGGCGATCCTGCCCGACCTCCAGGAGATTTTGCGTCTCCGGTCTACCTATGGCATAGTCATTACTAAATCCAGTATGAATTACTTGCATTGGTGGCCTTTGGCTCGGGGTCGTTGATTTTTAACCTGCCCAATTCTCAAAGACGAGGTCTGGCTGTGTCCGTTGAAACGATTGAGCAACGCTCAACCTCCACACTGCGAAAGCCCGCTCCCCGCTACCGGGTATTGCTCCACAACGATGACGTCAATCCTATGGAATATGTCGTTGAGGCGTTGTTGAAGGTTGTACCCAGCTTAACGCCGCCCCAGGCGGTAGATATTATGATGCAGGCCCATACCGCCGGGGTGGCCTTGGTCATTACCTGTGCCCTAGAACCGGCCGAGTTCTATAGTGAAGGGCTCTGCAGTCTGGGGTTGACCAGCACTATTGAACCGGATGAGTAAGGATTGCTCTAGGCTAGCCCGCCAGCCCCCCTTGCTGCGGGTTTTGGTCTTTATAGTCACCATCGTTCTGGTTTGGTTGCCCCTGGCATTGCCCCTCTACTGGGCCTCGGCCCAGGGAAAACTACCGGGTGGTGATTTGCTCCCCACGGCGCTGCTTTACGGAGTGTTTCTGCTGGGCTTACCCCGTTGGCAGCGGCGAGTACACCAGACGTACCATGGTTGGCAGTTGCTTGGTTTTACCGGTGGACCTCGCCTGGGTCGGGGGCTGACCCTGGGGCTTGGGCTGGGGGTAATTAGTTTTGGCATCCTGGTGGGGGTTGAGCTAGCCTTAGGGTGGGCCACCCTGAATTCCCAATCCCTCCAGGTTTCTTCCCTGGTCGCCACCGCCTTACTGGGAGCCCTAACGGCCTTGGCCGTGGCCTGGGCTGAGGAATTGTTGTTCCGAGGCTGGCTGCTGTGGGAGTTAGAACAGGGCGGCTCCCCAGGGCTAGCCCTGGTTCTCAACAGTTTGATCTTTGCCCTGGTACATTTCATTAAACCCCTAGCTACCTTGCTTGCCCTATTGCCCCAGTTGCTGGGTCTGTGGTTACTGGGCATGGTTCTGGTTTGGGCCCGTCGCCTGGCCCTGCCACCCCTTCCCCGCCAAACCACTCTGGGGGTGGCGGTGGGTCTGCATGGTGGCCTGGTGTGGGGCTACTACCTGGTTGATGTGGCTGATTTACTGCAGGTTACGGGTCGTGTACCAGTCTGGGTAACGGGGGTGGGGGGAAATCCGCTGGCGGGTTTGCTGGGGATTACCCTATTGGGCGGCTTAGCCGTATTACTCTATCGCTGGTCTCACGCCCCGGTCTCCATGGCTAAACCTGGCTGACCGGTTGCAGGTTGATCTGCCAGATTACCTCTATGCCTACCGGTACCGCGCCATTAACTGCCGTTGATAATGGCGTGGGATGTCCGTTGGGGCTGGGCGGCGCTGAACGTAGCTACCATCAGGGGCCATGTCCCAGGCTTGACAGTTATCCTCAAGGGCTAGGTCAAGGGTGAGTTTGAGTTCAGCCTGCAACGCTCGATCCTGGATGGGGACTAAGACCTCGACCCGTCTGTCCAGGTTACTGGTCATCCAGTCGGCACTACCGATCAGGAGCAGCGGATCTCCTCCACGATGAAAATAAACCAGCCGGGAATGCTCTAGGAATCGCCCAATAATGCTGATCACCCTAATATTATCGCTGACCCCCACCAGGCCTGGCCGCAAACCGCAGATTCCCCTGACAATTAGGTCAATTGATACGCCGGATTGAGAAGCTCGGTAGAGTAAGGTGGTCAGTTCAGGGTCAATCAGGGCATTTAGTTTGGCGACAATTTTAGCCTCCCCACCCCGGTTGGCTTGGTCGATTTCCTCTTGAATAAGGGTAACGAGTTGCTGTCGGAGGTTGACGGGAGCCACCAGCAGCTGTCGATAGGATTGTTGGCGCGAGTATCCCGTCAAGTAATTAAATAGTTCCGCCGTATCGGCGCCTAGGTCGGGATGGGCGCTGAGTAGGCCCAGGTCTGTGTAGGTGCGGGCGGTTTTGGGGTTGTAGTTACCGGTACCAAAGTGGACATAGCGGTTGATGCGATCGCCCTCACGGCGCACCACCAACACCATCTTGGCATGGGTCTTTAGCCCCAGTACACCGTAGACCACATGTACCCCCGCCTGTTCTAGCTGACGCGCCCAGTGAATATTATTTTCTTCGTCAAAACGGGCCTTCAACTCCACTACCACGGTCACCTGTTTACCATTGCCCGCCGCCACGATTAAGGCCTTGACAATGGGTGAGTCTCCGGAGGTTCGGTACAGGGTCATTTTAATGGCCAGCACCTGGGGATCGGTAGCGGCTTGGCTAATAAACTGTTGTACCGTAGCAATAAAGGAGTGATAGGGATGGTGTAGGAGCTGATCCTGGCGACGCAGCAGCCTAAATAGGTCCTCCCCCTGAGGCTCAATGCCATCCCCCGATGGGGCATGGTTGGCTAGGGCAGCGGGGACAACCGGTGTCCAGACGGGATCCTGTAGATCGGGGGCCGACAGGGCGGTTAAGGAAACCAGGTCACCGAGGCCGAGCATGCCATCGATCGGGTAGACATCCGCCGTGGTCAGTGCTAACGCCTGCATCAGCTGATCCCTCAGCGAGATGGGCATATCGGCCTGAATTTCTAGTCGCACAGCGGTGCCACTGATGTGACGTTTACGGACTTCCTGCTCGATCGCCAGCAGCAAATCATCGGCGCCATCTTCTTTGAGGGCTAGATCACCATCCCGAGTGACCCGGAACAGGTAGGCAGCCGACACCTCCACCCCGGGAAAGAGGGTGGCCAAGTGGGGGGCGATCGCCTGCTCCAGGGGCAGCCCTAGCCACTGGCAGGAAGACTGGGAGCCCAAATCGATGGGTAGGGGCACCAGTCGTGGTAGAACCCGGGGTATTTTAACCCAGGCGATGGTGGTGGCGGCGGTTTGCTGATCGATCAACAGCACCGCCAGGTTCAAGCTGCGGTTAGAAAGGTAGGGCAGAGGCTGACCCGGATCCGCCACCAGCGGGATCAGAACCGGCAGGATCTGGTGTGCAACGTAGGAGTTGAGATAGTCGTGCTGGGCGGCATCCAGGTCACCGTAATCGAGCAGCACGACCCCATGGTCAGCCAGATGGGGGCGCAGTTGCCACCAAAAGTGATGGTGCTGCTGCCTGACCATGGGCCGCAGGGTTTCGCTAATCGCCTGTAACTGTTGCTGGGGACTCAGCCCATCCAGGGAGGTGCCGGTCACCTGGGCCGCGACCTGATGTTTAAGGGCCGCCACCCGCACCATAAAGTACTCGTCCAAGTTGTCACTAAAGCGGCTTAGAAATCGCACGGCCGCCAATAGGGGGGTGTCTGGATCAAGGGCTTGGTGGAGAATGCGACGGTTAAACTCCAACCAGCTCAACTCCCGGTTGACATAGGCGTGGGACCCCAACGCCACGGCCCGGGGGCGAGGGTTCACAGATGGGACCTGCGGATCGCTTGCCATCGCTAGTGCCTCCCTAGGTTGGAGCTTTAACCCTTTATCGTTGCCGCCAGGGGGTTAACCAGTGACGCAGTTGTTCCGCCGCCACTTCCCGTCCCCCCAGGCCAAAGGCGATCGCCAGAGCTAGAACGACTCTCCCCAATAATAGGCCAAAGGCCAGGTTTACGAAGCTAGGGGCCACCCCCAGCTGCTGCAGGGCCATGGCTGCTGAGGTGACCACCAGACTGGCCCGAACGATCTGGGCTAGGCATGGTGCTGGGGCGATCGCCCCTACCCATCGAGCCGCCCAGTTGGCCAGGTAAAGACCAGCCCCAAACACCACTACGCCACTGAGTAGCCGTCCTGCCAATTGCAACAGACTACTGACCATAGCGGTCAGCCCAGGCAGCTTGAGAATGTCCGCCGCCGTTGCCAGACCCACCAGCACCACCCCGACCACCACTAAGACTCCAGCCACCTCCGCCGGTGTAGGCCCGAGACGTTCAACGGAGGGTTGAGGAAGACCATCACCGTCGATATGTCTCACCACACGGAGGGGCGCCCCCCAGGATCCATAGGGGACCCCTAAGGCCTCGGGCAGCTGATCAAACCCTAGCCCCCTCAAAACCTCAGTCACTAATAGCCCCAACCAACGGCCCAGCCAGTAGGCGGCCCAGACCACCAGCCCTGCCATGAGTACTTGAGGGATAGTCATCAAGGTCCGTTCCAACATCCGGATAGCCGGTTGAGCCAAGGCCTCAAGGTCCAGTTCCTCGAGGGCCGTGATCAAAGTCGGTAGCAACACTAGCAGGTAGGCCAGATTACCCCCCAGGCGGGAGGGCAGCAGCTCCTCTCCAGCCCAGGGCAGCAAGCCCAATTTGCCCCCCATCTGGTCTGCTCCTATGGCCACCAGCAGGTTAGTGACTCCACCCCGAAGGATGCGGGCTAGTAGCCAACCCACGCCTAAAACGGCGACGGCGGTAAGGATCCGTGGCAAAGCCTGGAAGAGGGAGCTCAGTAAACTCTCTACCGGCCTCAGTAAGCCGGACAGGCCCAGCACCCCTAAGATCAGGGGAACCAGCAGCAGCCAAATCAACCAAAAGGCGAGGTTAGCGATCGCCGCTTTAAAGCCCTCCGCCTGACTGGAAGGGACAATCGCAGCAGAGGTGAGCCAAGTTTTAGCCAGGGGGGCATGGTTGAGGCTATGGAGGAGGCGGGATCTCACCCCCGTGGCGCTTAACCAACCCAAGCTCAACAGCACCATTGCCCCCCCGACCCGCGGTAAATAGGCTAGCACTGGACTAAGCAAATGCCGCAACGGATCAGCAATCTCTCCTAGCTGCAGGGTATCCAAGCAGGCCACTAGGATCAATAACAGGAGAATCCAATAAATTAGTCGGGAAAGCCCTTGCGCCACAGCCCCAGAAAATTCCGGTGACGGTCCTTGGATCCATTGAGTCAGATGCTGATCCACCTGGGCCCGCTCCACCAGTTTTCTAACGGCCAAGGCGATCAAGCTGGCCACCAGCCAACCCAGTAGCAGCAGTCCAAGAGCCAGTCCCAGCCGCGGCAACGGTGGCTTTAACCAGTTCCCGTGAGCACTGATCAGACCGGGGGCCTGGGCCAGTAATGCGTCGGATGGCCAAGGATGAATAGGGCTAGGGAGGATCATAAAACCAGGACAGGGGCCACTGGCCGCAGAACGGCTCGGGCTGACCGCCGTAGCGACTACTATAGTAACAACCTATCCTATCGCAACTGCCGCTTGCCCCATGGCTCTATCCTACTGTTTTGAACAGACAATTACGATTCAGGCGAGTACTTCCCTGGTGGAGCACTGTGCTACCGACCTGAATGCCATGGCGCAGTGGCTTAACCCTCGGCTACGTTGTCGACCGTTTGGAGAGAACTGGTCAACGGAGGTGGGGGCCCGCAGCCAGTTTAGTCTGCAGCTACCTGGTTGGCAACCTAGCCTAGTTAGCACGGTAATAGCCCGATCTCCTAACCTGATTATTTGGGAGTTCGACGGATTTTTTAAGGGTCAGGATCGGTGGCAGTGGCGGGCCGTGGGGGAGGATACGGAACTAGTCAACCGGTTTGAATTCACCATCCCTAATCCTTGGGTGGAGTTTGGGTTTAACCACTTTGCTGCTCCCTGGACAAAGGCTGACATGAGGGCGCAGCTGCAGCGCCTAAAAAAGCTGGCAGAATCCCAGGCTCAGTCAGCCGAGTATGGGTAAAAGCTTAAGCCAGGGACGTTTAGGAGATCCTTAATCAGATGAACGCCAAGGCTGGGTAGACAGACGGTTCTAACTCGCCTCCATCAGGCTACAACGATCAAAGTTATCGGAATCAGCTGGAGGTGGTTTGGGCGGCCAACATTTGCTTGAGCTCCTCTAGCTTATCGGCCCAACGGGGATCAGGTTGAGCGATGGTACTACTGGTGACCATGGAGGAAGGGGGTTTTCGGCTATTGCCCCTGGTCTTTTTCCCGGCAGGGCTGCCACTATTTTCACTAGCGTCCACGTCCTCCTCCGGTTTTTCCCGAGGCAGAGCTTTTTCAATTTTGAGAGGCAATTCCTCGAGAACTTGACCATTGAGATGGGCCACAATTTCATCCGCTTTTTCTTCAGTTTTAACTGTGACAAAGCCGAATCCCCTACACTTGCCCGTCTTTTTGTCCGCAATTAGTTTCACTGAAACCAGGTCGTCATTGTAACCGGCAAACACATTTTCAAAGTCTTGGCGTTCCAAGTCCCTGGAGAGATTACCAACATAAAGACGAATGGACATTGCGATACCTCTACTGTTTGAAAAAGCAAGGGGATAATAACTTTTTAACGATTAACTTAGGGGTGGTTAGCCCGAAAAGTTTGATTAACTATACCGGGAGGGAAGCTCGAAATACTGGGGTAATATTCATTCCAACCAACTCAATATTGGCCCTTCTGATTAACGTTAATCGTCATAAAGCCAGCCCCTTGATTCCAGGGACTGATCAACAACATTGACTAATCTAAATCCTGAACTTAGGATTGGACCCATGGGGTTACTGGTGATCTACTCCATTCCACAACCCATTATTAAGGTAACACGGGATTCGTAGCATAACGATCGGGGCAGAAAATTGTTGCGAAATAGGGTTCTGGCTAGAACGCCTAGGATATGGCTGATCACCCACAGTATCGCTTTGGCCAGAACCCTTCTAAGAAAACTGTTGGGGAAAGGAGTGTTTCACCAGGCCAAAGCTAGGGGAAGTAGCCTACTTTATGTCTCCTAGCTAGCCGTGATCTGCGTCCACGGCTAGCCTTTGCAGCATCGCCTTGGGTTCTAGTCGCTGAGGACAGGGTTGATGGGTAAAAGCCAGGGTTGAGTAGGGTGACTGGCCTCTTTAAACTGAATCCTGGGAACAAGGGCTGCCCCGTTAGACGTGGCTAGGGCTGCTATAAATCGAGTCTGATAGGACAAGATTGCAATGATATTGGCTATATACGGAGACCCAGAGTTTGAATCGGTGTCCTGGGCTCAATAGCTACAGTTATAAATAAAAACCAGCCAAGAAGGCTGGTTCATTTGCTGTGTTGAGAGTAGGAGAACCTGATACCCAGTTAAACCGGCTAGCTATCAATTCGTAGAACTGGCCTCTAGCCAAGGTATCTTTCGTAAATAAATGTAACATTTCCTTGGCGTCTTGACAAGTTGGGGGTAGATAAAGCTCCCTCAACCCCAGCCCAGCAGCCCCACGCCCCCTAGGGCCAAGCCTAGGCTAACCAGGGTCTGGATCCAGGGTCCTTGATCGATATAGTGCTGTCCAGGCGGGTTCAGGCAGGTTACCTGGGCCACATCCAGCCAAAAGCCGCCGCCCCCCCGCCGGCCCCATCCCCTGATTCGTACCGGTTTGCCTAGCCACCGCCCTGGATGGTGTTGGGGTTGGACCAGTTGAATCCAGCCTAGTTGCACCGTTGTCCAACCCAGTTTGATTAATCCCCCACCGGTCGCCAGATAAAGCTGTTGTCCGAGGCCATTGGCTAACCCTGGGGCACCCACCAGGGTGCCCTCCATATGCAAGGGTTGACCATCCACGGGAAGGCGGTGGTGGGCGTTGACCACCACCGCCCAGATCTGGGACGAGGGGGTTAAATCAGGGGAAAGATCGGGGTATAACCGGTTAATCCGGCTGAGCATCCCCAAGCCCAGGCCTAGCCCTACCCCTCCCCTGAGCAGTTCTCCATCCTGGTGGAAACTGCTTAGGGCATACCAGCCTAGGGGTTCCGCCATGCCACCCACCCACCAGAGTCCAAGGGCCATTGCGGCGCCGCTCAGCAGGCCGAGTAGGGGGCCCTTTTGTTGGACCAGGAGAGATCTGGAGAAAGCTGGCCAGGTAGATTGAGCCCCCGGAGTGATCCCCCATCTAGGGGTTTGCCCCCAGGCGACGGCCTGGCTGGCCAGCCAACCCAGCCGATCTCCCAGGGGTGGGTGGGAGGACTGGGTTACTAGCCAACGGCGATAGGGATTGTCTCGATCATCCGCCAGTAGGGTATCAATATTCTGGCGGCGCAGGAAACTGCCGGGACTAGTCGCGGCTCGGGCGCTCACGGGTAAGAGAATCTCCAGGGCCAGCGTCAGGGGGTGGAGGTGGCCCCGCCCTTGACTGTCGCTGGCGATGGCGGCACTGAGGTGGAGTAGGGCTTGTTGGTGATCGGTGGGGCGATCGTGGAAGGTCAGGGCCCGGTGGTCAGCGGCTTGACTACGCCAGCGGGAGAGCCACAGGCTCAGCTGGCGTAGTCCCCAAAACAGCAGGTATAAGACATTAGCCCCCGTCCCTGCTGCCCAGGCGATCGCCCCCGCCCGACTATCCCCCCAGCTAGCCAGGTGCCAGTAGGCGGTGTAGGTGGCTAGCTGGCCTAACCCCAGGGCGGAGATCACCGGCAGGTCACCATTGGCCTGGTGGGCCAGCTCATAGCTATAGAGGGCGCGTAATTCGGCCTCGGAAAATTTCTCTAAGAGGGCCTGACTGGCTACGATGCGAGGCGGGCCAAGCCAGCTACCGTAGCTGAAGCAGAGGGGCACGGTCTCGGGTAGCAGTCGTAGCTGGGGCAGTTGCCAGCCCTGCTGGCGACAGGTCTGGCGCAGGTACTGCAGTAGGTCGCTGTGATCCTGTTGCAGTTGGCGGCTGGACAGGGGGCGTTGCCCATAGGCTAGGCTCAGCAGTCTATCCAGGAGCCAGGGACTGGCCAGGGCCAGCCCCACCAATGCGATGACTATCCAGGCGGTGTAGAGTTGATCAAAGGCGGCTAGGCCATAGAGCCGGACAGGCCAACGCACCCAGCGCAGCAGGTTATTGATCCAGCCCAGACCGGTGTGAATGACCAGATTAGTTATCCAGAGGAAAAGTAGAGCCGTAATCACCTGGGCGATGGCCAGCGATCGCAGTGGGGGGGGCAAGGTCGGGAATGGGGAAAACTCGGCCATGGTGATGTGGGGTTAGGCCTGATCCTTCGGGTCCAGGCCCAGCAGGGTCTCCACCAGACCGTAGAGATTCACCTCGTCTGCCCCGTCCAGTTGACGGTCCTTCAGGTCGGTTAGGCCCCGGGCCAGAGCGGTGGCCTGATGCTTATAGTCCCGGTGGGCGCTCAGCATATCGATAAAAATCGACTGTTCAATCTCCATCCGGCTTTGACCCTCCCGCAGGGGGGTCTGGTAGGCCCCATCCTCTACCTCATACTTGAGTAGCACCAGCAAGGCCCCACTGACCGCCTGAAGTTGGGTTTGTAGCTGTCGGGTGTCGAGGTCCAGACGATCAAAGCCCACCTGGCCGGTGATTTTCAGTTCGATAATCGGGGCGACCGTGGTCTCCGGCAGGGTAGCCTGCCCCTGGCGGACCCGTTCAACGGCCATCGCAGTCAGCTGATCCAGGCTTTCCTGGCCCTTAGCCACCACCTCCAGCCGTAGCATAGGCCGCTGCCAGTGGCCGGTCTGCAGCTCCGCATGGATGCCCGTGGGGCCCATCTCCACCAGGTAAGCCCCTCGTTTGTATTGGCTCTCCTCAATGTTGTTAGCTTCTAGGGAGCCGGGGTTGAAGACCCAGTCGTCCACCGTGTAGTGCTTGTGGATATGGCCCAGGGCCAGGTAATCGATGCCCGCCTGGCGAAGGGGCCGTAAATCACTGTAGCGGAGGGCACCGGCATAGCGAGCAATTTGCCCCTCCAACCCGTGGTGAAACATAAGGATGCTGTGGCTGGGGCCGGGGGGCAGATCGGCGATCGCCGCCGCTAGTTGCTCAATGGCCCGGGGAGCGGCTGACCCATACCAGTTGGATCCAATAACTCGGACACCACAGTCTAGGTCGATATAGCTTCCCCGGCGCTGTTGGGCATCCCAGGGACTGAGGACGTCCTCCTCCGGCCCCCCTTGGTTAGGTTCTAGCAGTATTACCAGGCCCCACTCCGACAAGTACTTCAGCCAACTGGTAGGAGTGCCGTAGGGTCGGTTATCGTGGTTACCCTCAATGGCCAACACCGGAATATTTGCCTGCTTCAAGGTTTGCAGGCAGACCTGAGCTTGGTTGAGGGTGGCGGGTTTAATGTTGCGATGTTCAAACAAATCCCCGGCGATCAACACAAAGTCAACAGCTGGCTGCAGAGCGTAGAGGTCTAGGGCGCTATGCAGAGCCCGGAAAAAATCCTTACTACGCTCTGGGCTATCGTAGCGATCGAAGCCCAGGTGAATATCCGCAAGGTGAAGAAACTTAGCCATTGCCATCCTTAGCCTAGGCCCGGTTAACCACCCGCAGCAACCAGAGGGTAGCGGCCAGGGAAACAAAGTGAGCTAGAAGAATATTAGTATTACCCTGCACAATAAAAATATCAAAGGCCTCCACGTACTGATTGACGTTACCGGGAACGAAAACCGTGCCCCCCTGGGGTTGGGCCAGGGCCTTAGCCAGCAGGGTACCAATCAACGCCTGACTGCCAAACAGGGTGATCAGCATGCCCGCCATACTAATCACAATCCCTGTGCGTAGGGCCTGAACTGCATCCTTGGGGCTAGGCCGCTTGGCCACATTACGACTGCGCAGTTTACGACTGATCAGCGTGTAGCGGAAGGCCCAGTAAGCACTTAGGTAAACCGCCAGCAACCCCAGGGCCGCTAGGAACAACCCAACCCCGGCCCCGGGGTTAGCCGTGCCCCCAGATCGGGCCCCCACGTTGACCAGGGCAAACAGCAGCACTAAGCTAGAAATTAGAGCCAATATTGCCTGTGCCCAAAAGCTAACCCAGCCGGTTAGGCGAAAGGCGTTGGCGATACGGCGAACTGCTGGGGGGAGGGTGTAGTCGAGTTCAGTGTTCATACCTGTTGATTTTAGACTACGGAACTCACAAAGCGGTAGTCACGACCACGTCCCCTCCTCCCTGGCTTCCCAGTGCTAGAGTTGAAACAGCCATCGTCCAGCAGGGGGAGTTCATGGCCTTTTCCATTGATCGGGCTAAAACGCAATTAACGGATCTTTGTCGGCGCGGTCGCACCCAGGTTGACTACCTGGCCATCCGTCTGGAACAGTCCGAGGGAACCGAGATCTTTCTCCGGGGCGAATCGGTGGAAACCCTCAGCGAGGCCATTGCCATTGGCGGCCACGTGCGGGCTTGTTATCGAGGTGGCTGGGGATTTGCCAGTTTTAATGATCTGCAGGGCCTGGCTGACCGGGTTGAGGAGGCGATCAGTGCGGCTCGACTGGTAGGTCAGGATGAAACCCTGCTAGCCCCTATTGAAGTGGTGCAGGTTGCCTGTCAATTACCCTTACAAGGTACCGATCCGCGGCACGTTCCCCTGGCCCAGAAAAAGCAACTCTGTAGCCATTACGCCGACCTGTTACAGAGCCTGGACGATCGCATCACCACCTCCTCCGTGCGCTACAGCGACGTTGCCCAACGGGTATTACTGGTTACCTCCGAAGGGACCCTGGTGGATCAATCCTGGTCAGACATGGAGATGCGGTTTGCCGCCACCGCCAGGGATGGCAATCAGGTGCAAACGGGGCGGGAGACAACGGGCTCCAGACGCGCCTACGAGGACCTGGAAAACCTAGATGACCAGGTTTTGGGCTCTGCTCGTCGCGCCCTGGGAGCTCTGAACTTACCCCCCGTCCGTGGATCGGTCTACGATGTGGTGATCGACCCAATCCTAACGGGGCTGTTTGTCCACGAGGCCTTTGGTCATCTGTCTGAGGCCGACATGACCTACGAAAATCCAGACTTACTGGAGGCCATGAGCATGGGCCGCCGATTTGGTCCAGAAACCCTGCAAATTTTCGATGGCGCGGCCCCTGGGGGCCATCGGGGCAGCTACTTCTATGACGATGAAGGGACCCCCGCCAGTACCACCCAGTTGATTCAAAATGGCGTGCTGGTGGGACGGCTCCATTCTCGGGAGACCGCCGGTAAGTTGGGGGAACCGCCCACCGGTAATGCCCGTTGTCTGAGTTACCAGTATTCTCCCCTGGTGCGCATGACGAATACCTGGATTGAGCGGGGCACCACCCCCCTCAGGGATCTATTTGCCGATATCAAAGAAGGGGTCTACGCTCGCAACTGGCTGGAGGGGATGACTAATGGGGAAATGTTTACCTTCACCGCCGGTGAGGCTTGGATGATCCGCCATGGCCAGTTAGCGGAACCGGTCAGGGACGTTACCCTATCGGGAAATGTGTTTCGCACCCTAGCGGATATTGTGGCGATCGGCGATGACTTTTACTGGGATGAATCCGGTGGGTGTGGCAAAGGTGGCCAAAATGGGTTGCCGGTTGGGTGTGGTGGCCCCAGTCTACGGATTAAAAATGTCATCGTTGGCGGAGAAAGTCAGGACAGCTAAGTCAACTGGCCTAATTCCCCGCCAACTGAGGGTTTTGGTTAGGGTTCACTGATTTAGCCAGGGCTGAGCCCAAGCTCCCAAACCTAGACCCGCCCCGCCGCTACCGGTGCACCGGCGGCAATCAGACGCTCGTAGGTAGCACGCATCTTCAGACCCACCAACACCTGGAAAAGGCCACTGCCGTTAGTAGAACCTGGATATTCCCGGTGCTTAAGGAGTAGCTCGGTCATTTCGCCGTAGTACTTGGTGGAGGTATTGCTCAAATGACTTTCGATATAAATCATCTCCTCCAGTCGATCAAATTGTCCATCCACTTCTAGCACCGACACCTCATTGCCGTAGTAGGCGTCAGGACCGTAGTGGAGGCGAATCCCCGGATAGGAACAGGTGAGCTTACGACCGCAGGGAATCCAATCAATGGTGGACCCCTCATCAAATAGGTAAACCGGATCAAATCCGGGTACCCCTTCCCGCTGCATTAGTCGTACCCGTAACACCTTGCGTTCTTCATCATTAGGAATCAGCTTGGTCGGTAAAATCTGGATGACCACATCGGCATACTGCTTTTGAATATCGATGTAGGCTTCAAAGTCAGGCCGACGGGCATTAATAGAGGCGAGTACATCTTCGTAACGATGGCCACGCTCCGCCATATCTCGTTGAATCTTCCAGGCGATCTTAACCTCATCGCTAATGTCGAGGTAGACACTGAAGTCGAGTAATTGCCGAACCCGCTCGTCGTACAGAGGGTGAAGGCCTTCAATAACAATGATGCGGTTTGGATCGACCCGCTCCGGAGGGTCAATTTCACCAGTTTCATGGTTGTAGATGGGTTTATTGATGCTGTTTCCTTCCTTTAAGGCCTTGATCTGCTCGTACATTAGATCAAAGTTATTGGCCTTAGGGTTCAGGGCTGTGACACCAGCTTCCTTACGCTGCTTACGGTCAAGGCTATGGTAGTCATCTAAACAGATTACCGTCATCAGCTCCGCCCCAAACAGGTCGCTTAGACGTCTTAAAAAAGTGGACTTACCGCATCCAGAATCGCCTGCAACCCCAATTAAAACCACTCTGTCTGGCTTACTGATCATAGCTTCCCTCTATACAACTCCTATTAAGTCCACTTCAGTCCACGAAATTTAAGGAAGGCACGACTGGGTAGTCGCAAAGTTACCTGCCACAACCCACGGAATTCCATAAAAATATGGCGTGGGATACTGCGCCTGATGTTGCGTCTCTGAAAGCAGTCTTTACCAGAACATCACATCAGAGATGGCTCTCAATAGTTGGAAACCAACGTGACCCTAGCTCAAGAACCGCTAACGGTAGCAAATAGTAGGTCTCTTAATCTGTCCAAGGGCCGACGAAACCCCTGGAGCCGTTCAACCAAACTGCATAGCTAGGTTATCGCAACCGCCATCGCCCCCGTCAAAGTAATTAAACCCAGTGAGGCGATAGGACGCTTGCAAGACTAAGTATTTCTACTACTATGGGTAGATCTTATCAGAAGAAAGTATCCCCTACAACTGATTTTCCCAGGTTAGGTTGGTTCCATGGGGACATAGAATTTTCCGATTATGCTGCGCAGAACACAGTCCACAATTTTGAATTTGATTACAGTCGAAAATAATTAATGCCAATCGATGGAGGTCCATGATCTATCTCTATGCGCTGCTAGGCGGTTTGCCTTAGGGTTCTTTATGGGTGATCATACTATGTCCTTTAGGCCGTCCCACAGTGATACTCTAAAAAAGAGAGTGTCATGATAGGCCGGGGTTACCCTCTGGTCTTTCGTATTTTGGTGGCGGGCCGTGGTGCCACGGGGCTGCTACCACAAGTTGGGTCTAGAGAGTCGCAAGTTAACTTATGTACAATCCAAGTGTGAGTGGCGGTAACGCCAGCAGCCTGGCCGGCAGTCGGCTTTTCGTATACGAAGTTCAGGGCCTGCGCCAGACCGCAGAAACTGACACGATGGCAAGTTCCATCCGTAGGAGTGGCCCTGTCTTTATCACCGTTCCCTATAGCCGCATGAACCAAGAGATGCTGCGGATTACTCGTATGGGCGGCACGATTGTTAGTATTCGCCCCCTTGATGGATCCGTGGGTAATGGTACCCCCACCGCGGTTGCAGCCCCGTCTTCCCAACCCCCGGTAAAATCTATGACTGAACCATCAACTCCAACCAAATCACCGAGCATTCCGGTGAACCTGTATAAGCCTAATGCCCCCTTCATGGGTAAGGTAATCAGCAATGAACCCCTGGTAGGGGAGGGCGGCCTAGGTATTGTTCAGCACATTACCTTTGACCTTTCGGGAGGGAGTCTCCACTATGTGGAGGGTCAAAGCATCGGTATTATTCCCGCTGGCACCGATGCCGCCGGTAAGCCCCACAAGCTGCGCCTGTATTCGATTGCGTCCACCCGCCATGGCGATCGCATGGACGACCAGACCGTTTCCCTCTGCGTCCGCCAGTTGGAGTACCAAAAGCCGGACACCAATGAGACCGTTTACGGCGTTTGCTCCACCTACCTGTGCCAGATTGAGCCAGGGGCCGAGGTGAAAATCACTGGCCCTGTGGGTAAGGAAATGCTCTTGCCCGAGGACCCCGAAGCTACCATTATTATGTTAGCCACCGGTACTGGCATTGCGCCTTTCCGGGCCTACCTGTGGCGTATGTTCAAAGCAGCTGAGCGCCAGGCTAACCCAGGTTACCAATTTAAAGGCTTGGCCTGGCTGATCTTTGGGGTACCCTACAGTCCTAATATCCTCTACAAGCAAGAACTGGAGGAGATTCAGACCCAATATCCTGATCACTTCCGGTTGACCTATGCCATTAGCCGTGAGCAACAGAATGCTGAAGGTGGGCGTATGTACATCCAGCATCGGGTGGCAGAACATGCTGCTGAACTCTGGGATCTGATGCAAAAGCCCAACACCCACACCTATATGTGCGGTCTGAAGGGCATGGAGGACGGCATTGACGAAGCGCTATCCGCGGCGGCCGCAGACAAAGGGGTAGATTGGGTCGAGTTTCGCAAACAAATGAAGAAAGAGCATCGCTGGCACGTAGAAACCTACTAAGGCTTGTTTGAAAAAGGTGTTCATCAGTAGTGGATCCGACATTGGGTCGGTAATATCCCGCCAGCACTTGAGGCTGGCAGGCTTTCCATGGTATGGAGCAGGATGGGTCCTTGGCTTTTCAAACAACGTCTAAACCTGGTTTAAAGGGTATGGGAGTCCCCATACCCTTTAAACTAGATAGGGGTGAATATTGCTAGGGAGGAACGGTCTTGAGTATTAACGTTGGGCTCCTAGGCTTAGGGACGGTCGGGGTAGGGACGGCCAAAATTCTACTTGACCCGGTTAGTCGCCACCCCCTAGTCGGTGAATTGAACCTGACTAGGGTGGGGGTGCGCCATCTCGATAAACCCCGCCCCGTGGCACTGCCCCAGGGCTGTTTCACCACCGATCTAGAGAGTATTGTGACCGACCCTAGCATTGCGGTGGTGGTGGAGCTGCTGGGTGGGGTAGAACCAGCCCGGACTCTCATTCTCACGGCGATCGCCCACGGCAAGCATGTGGTCACCGCCAACAAGGCGGTGATTGCCCGCTACGGCGATGAAATTTTCACCGCTGCCAACCAGGCAGGGGTTTACGTCCTATTAGAGGCCGCCGTGGGGGGAGGCATTCCAGTCATCCAGCCCCTCAAGCAAGCCCTGGGGGTGAATCGGATTGATGCGGTGACGGGCATTATCAATGGCACTACCAACTATATCCTGACCCGAATGCAGCGGGAGGGAGGTGACTTTGATGCGATTTTGGCTGACGCCCAGCGACTGGGCTACGCTGAAGCCGACCCCGCCGCTGATGTCGATGGTTTAGATGCGGCGGACAAGATCGCCATTTTGGCCTCCCTCGCCTTTGGTGGTCGGATTAAGCTGGCCGATGTCTACACCGAGGGGATTCGGCAGGTGACCGCCGCCGACATGGCCTATGCCCAGCGGTTAGGGTTTGTGATTAAATTGTTGGCGATCGCCCGTCGACAGATTTGCCCCAATTCCCAGCAGACCCTAGAGGAATTACAACTGCGGGTGCATCCCACCCTGGTATCAGCAAACCACCCCCTGGCTGCGGTCAATGATGTATACAACGCCATCTTGATAGAGGGAGAGCCGATTGGCCAAGTGATGTTTTTTGGGCCTGGTGCTGGCGAGGGCCCCACCGCTAGTGCGGTGGTCTCTGACCTAATCACCCTAGCCGCCGCCATCATGGCGGGCCCCTCTACCACCAGCAACCCCCTGCTGGCCTGTAGCCACCAGCACTACTGTAAAATCAGCCCCATGGCTGATATCGTCAGTCGCTTCTATGTGCGACTTCTAGCTAGGGATCGACCTGGAGTCATTGGTAAACTGGGACTTTGCTTTGGCAACCATGCGGTCAGCCTGGAGTCGATCGTGCAGACGGGTCTACAGGGAGACCATGCCGAAATTGTGATTGTTAGCCATGAGGTCAGGGAAGCTGACTTCCAAACCGCCCTGGATGAACTGCGCGAATTTGATGAAATTGAGCGAATCGCTAGCATTCTCAGGGTGCTTTAGCCCCTAGTATGTCGACGGGGATCGAACCCGGAGGCCATCTTAGTCAAGGCTGTGATCATCCCCCTCTTCTGAGGCATTGCCAGGCCGGTGGTAAAGGGCATCGAGCTGTTCACGGGCATCTTTAACGGAAATCGACCGCATCACCAGTAGGGGTTCTCGAATCACCCGGCCAGTTTCATCCAGTAGTTCTGGATGGGGAGTAGGGCCAGGGCTATTCTGGTTACCTCGAAAGCGTGACGTAGAGGCATTGCCCCCCAGGAGAATCAGGTTTCTAACCAGATTTGCGATCGCCAAAACCGCTAGCACCGCAAATGCAATAACATAAACAACGTGCCACATCGCCGCACTCCTGGCCAAGCCTCACCTGTTTTGATTTTAGCGTAATTTCAACCATCTTCCGGGTGATCCTCAGGCGCTAACTGAGCCAGAGATTGCCAACCCGCCTGCCAGAGCTGCCGATTCTTTAACTGTTTGGCATTTACCCACAGCCGTACGGTTGGATCACAGGCCGCCACCAGTTCGGCAAATACCCATTTCCCCTGCTGCTTGCGGTTAGCCACCTGAAAATGCCGCCACCCCTCCGTGGGCTGACGAGCGGTCCACTTCGACCCTAGCAGATGGCGGTGGGTTGTCATTGTTGCGTCCTTCATGGGGTGGGGGCGATGGTTAATGGTTACCAGCCTGAGCACCTGAAATGAGCCGGATAAACTACCACCCCCAGGTGCCCAGCCCCCCTTTAAAGGGACCCACAATATCAGGGGTAATCCATCCGCCGTAGAAATCTCCAGCCTGGGGTATGACTGGTTCATCATTGACATAACAGGCGTCCATCAGATTGGCGAAAAACCCGTAATGGTCTTGTATGCCCTCAAAGTTAGGGGTCGGGGCCACATATTGCCAGGCCCCCTGGAGGATGACATGGTCGCCAATGTGGATGTCGTAATAGGCATAGCCCCCCTTCCACTCACAGACTCCCCGTCTGCCTGTCGGCACCAGATACTGCCGTTGAACCTGCTCCGGTGGAAAGTAGTAGGTCGGCGGATGGCTGGTTTCCAGGACCCGTTTCCCCTGATCGGTCTCCGCTAGCACAAGCCCTTGACAGATTACCTTCAAGGGCTTGGTCGTGGCTTCTAAAATCGCTGGACGGGGATAATCCCAAACGGACTCTTGACCGGGCTGGGGAGGAATCGGCTCTGGCTTCATGGCAGTAACAATAACAATTAATGATCCTGAAAATGGCAGAAACGTCCGGATTAGCCTGGAAACCTTCGAAATAAGGAATAGTAGATGCACCCTGATTAATTCCCTAGCCTCCGGGTTAGGGAATTTTCCTATCTATAGGCCATCCAGAGGCCATCCAGTGTCTGTATGAAGCAACCACGGCTGTCACTCTCTTAACGAGAGGCACGAAACAGGAGATAGAGCCCGACCGAGAGGCCCAGCAACGTGGGCAACCAGGCGGCCATAAAGGGGGACAACATGCCCACCTCGCCCATGGCGTTGGTAATGAAGGAGAGCAGGTAATAGCCAAAAATGATCACCACGCTAATGCCAAAACTGGTGGCCCGGCTCGTGCGCTGGGGCAATACGCCAATGGAGGAGCCCACCAAGCCAAATACGACACAAACAAAGGGCAGGGCATACTTTTGTTGGATCCGAATTTGCCACCGCCGGATCAGCTTCTGGTCGCCTCCCCGGCGGATTAACTCCAACTGGCGACTGGCCTCGGCGATGTTCATTTCCGTATCGTTCTTGGTGCGGCTGGCCAGATCGAGGGGGGTACGGGGAAGTTGGAGTTGCTGGGTTTGAAACGTGACAATATGGCGGAAGGAACCATCCGGGGCAACGACGTAAATGGTGCCATTGTAAAAGTTCCAGGTGTTTTGACCAAAGTCCCAGGTGGCAGACTCAGCGCTCACCACCTGGTTGAGACCCTCTTGGGAAAAATCCAGAATGGTCAGCCCATGCATGGTGGTGCCATCGAAGCGGCGAGCATAAAACTGACGCTTGAGTTCCTGGGCCGTGGGGTCATCGCTAGCCGGTTGGAATTCCTGGTAGAAAATATTCCGTTCTTGAAAGGGAGGGCGATCAGAGTTGAGGGCTTGCTCTAGGGTGATCGCCGCCTGGTAGTTAGCCGCCGGAGTAATTAACTCATTAAACAAGAAGGTTAAACCAGTGACTAATAAACTGAGGACCACCGCCGGTGCGATCATCCGCCTTACACTCACCCCTACCCCCTGCAGGGCAATCAACTCGCTATCGCTGGACAGACGACTGTAGGTCATCATAGTGGCCAACAGGGTGGACATAGGAAAGGCTAAGACGATGAACTCCGGCAGCTTCAGTAGGAAAATCTGGGCGGCCAGGGTAATGGCCAGCCCAGATTCCGTAATCCGACGAATTAACTCAAATAGGGCACCAATGGAAATGCCGATGGAGGAGAAGGCCCCCACCCCAAACAGGAACGGTAGGGTTAATTCTTTAGTGATGTAGCGATCCATCACCCCTAGGCGTGGCCACCAGAGCGGCGAACTTAGTCGGAGGGGGGGAGGGGGGCTAAGGGTCACCATGGGCAGGCTTAAATACAGCAGGAATCACAACAGGCCGGTGGGTGGGGCGTAAGGAACTGGTTTAGATGGCAAACCCCTTACCCAGGTAATGCTCCCGCACCAGGGGATTTTGGTAAAGGTCGTCAGCGTTACCCGAGGCCAGAATTTGCCCCTCGCTCATGATATAGGCTCGATCGATAATCCGCAGGGTTTCTCGAACGTTATGATCGGTAATCAAAATGCCAATATCGCGATCGCGTAACTGGGCAACAATCTCCTGGATTTCAGCAACGGCAATGGGGTCAACCCCAGCAAAGGGTTCATCTAAAAATAAGAACTTCGGTCCTTCCGGACCAGAGGCTAGGGAGCGGGCTAGCTCAGTACGGCGTCGTTCCCCCCCAGAAACCTGTAACCCCAGGGTATGGGCCACCTTTTCCAGGCGAAATTCCTTAAGTAGGTTCTGCAACCGTTGCTCATGTTGATCTGGGGGCACTCGAGTCTGCTGCATCACCAGCAAAATATTGTCAGCCACGGACAGGTTGCGAAAGATACTCGGCTCCTGGGCCAGATAGCCAATCCCCAGGCGGGCCCGTTGGTGCATCGGCAGGTCAGTGATATCGATTTGATCCAGGCAAACTCGCCCCTGATCAGGCCGTTCGAGGCCAGTGGCGATATAAAAAGTAGTGGTTTTTCCTGCCCCATTGGGCCCCAACAACCCGACGATTTCCCCCTGGCCTACGGCCAGACTAACCCGGTTCACTACCCGCCGCTTACCATAGGTTTTGCCAACGTTATCAAGGACAATTTTCAAGGACAGAGCTGAAAACCAGTGAATAAAGAATCTTACAAATTGTATCAAAGTGACTGGGCGATAGTTCTGTAAGCTTCAAGCCAAAAGCCCCCATCTACCAGTGTTGTCAGTTTTGGGCAGGGAAGTGCTCAAGGATAATGGACCCCAGGTAGTACCTAAATTTCCTTTACCATCGTAATATGCCTCGGTAACCCACCCGCAACGGTTCCCCCTGTGATGTCAAACCTCCAGACCTACCCAACCCCGCTCTCCAGCCAGGTTAGTCAGGCTGAGCTAGAACGCATTGAGACCGTAGCACTGTTGCTAGACAACTTGTTTCATCGAGAGGAAGCCACGGCCCGATCCATTCTCGACTGTCTTTATGATGTGGGGTCCGTACGACTGATTGAGCAAAAAGTCCCCCTCAAGGCCTTGCGCTGGCCTTTGAAGAGCATAGCGCGCTACAGCAAACCCATCTTTCGCCTATTGGCTCTGCGCTGGTTTAAGAAAAACTGCCCCTGGATGATTACAGACTGGCTATTTAGTCAGGCTTGGGCGGGCGGCATTGCCCCATCCGTCGATGCCGATGTTGATCCCCCAATCATTGATGTATCGACCATACTCCCCGCCATCTCCCCCTCCTCGGAAGAACCTTTGGTGGTTCGCCAAGCGGCGGAGATTGATGCTCTGCGGGGACAGGTAGTGGCACTCACCATTATGGTGTTAGTTCTACTGACCTTCGCTGGCTTAAAATGGCTGGCCTGATTCCATCTACCCCTGTCACTGGCTATAGTCATAAGCCATCATCAGGAGAGTCTCTGGCCAAAGGCGATCGGCCAGCCAGCACTTCGAAATTTGTCGTGATCAGGACGGTTGGTTACTGAATATTCAGCTAGCTATGGTAGCTGAGGACATAATCTCCACCATCGAACAACTCTACCTTGCCCTCCCATCCTGGTAGTCGCGCCGCTTTAGACTGGCCGGACTACCAGTTATCCGCCCAGATCAATTACATCAGTTTCGATATATCTACGAAATCGACTGCCCCTGAGAATAGTGACTACAGCGTAGTATCCAGATCGTAACGGATTGGATATCGGCTCCGGGTCTGGAGCGTCCTGGCTAGGGACTCCCTTAACTAGCCACTCCAGCGAATAACTCCTCAATGGATTTGGGTACAGCCTGAGATTGGGCAATGATCTCGACGATTTTGTTCCGAGCTGATGGTAAAAACAGCGCTTCTACACACACTTGGGCAACCTTGACTCTAGGCAAATTGCCTTCAAACAGGGTATCAGCGGGAGCCATCATCAGGGGGCGACTATCCTGATCATCGTTCTTCAGTCCACCTGGACGAACAATCGTATAGGTCAAGCCACTGGCCTGTAAGTATTGCTCTCCTAGCTTCTTCCAGTAGAGGACTAGCCAGAATAAGTTGAGGGGATGGAGAAACTTTGAGACGCAGAGGGAAGAAACCATGACCACATGCTCAATGCCAGCGGTTCGGGCCGCGTCAACCAGGTGTTTTGTGCCCTGATAATCTACCTGGTAAGGACCGCTAGGGTCAAAGCTGGGTCGAGCTCCCGTGGCGCTAAGCAACACTGTACAATCGGTCATTGCCCTGGTGAGGGCTCCTGGATCGCTCAGATCTCCAGCCACCAACTCTACCTCCTGGGGCAGTTTTGGCTGAGCTAGCGTTATGTCTCGCACCAAGGCCCTTACCGGAACCCCGCGATCCACCAACTGATTGACTATCCTGCGGCCGGTTTCCCCGGTCGCACCAGCAACAAACGCTTTCATCTTTACTCCTCACAATCCCAGAGAGATCTGGCTAATAGATTAGGCGGCCCTTTGGTAACGCCACTTCCAGAGCAAACTAGAGCTTAGATTCGTGATCACATGGGCCAACACGGGAACCAGTAAATTGCCGGTGGCAACGGCACTGGCGGCTAACATCAGGCCAATCAAGCTGGCCCAAATAACGTAGGGCCACTGTTGCCAACTACTCAGGTGAAGTACTCCAAAGCTAGCCGCCGACACCAGTATACCGGTAGTGGTCAAGCCAACCGCCGGCAGCATAACGCCGCGAAATAATAGCTCTTCACTGAGCCCTGGCAGTAGTCCTAACCAGGGCAAATCTAGCCAATGGAGAGGCTCTAGTACCATCTGCAGATAGGCATCGGCACTTTGGCGATAGGCTGGCCAGATCTGATAAATTAGGGCACTTAACAGGGTTACCCCCAAACCCAAACCTACCCCCAAACAGCCATCCTGGGGTAAAAAGGCCACTGGCAGGAGGGCATTGGGTTCAAAATGCAGCCAGAGCTTGGCTACCGCTAAAAGTAAAACCGCCGTAAGACCCATTGCCAAGAGTACCTGGGTGCGGCTGAGGACTGGCAAGGAGGGTCTGTGGCTAGAAAGCAGGGTCACAACACCGATTTATTAGGATATCTTTTATTTTAGCCAAAAGTGAGACCGGAAGCGAGATTGAGGCTGAGTATTTTAGCGCTCCCTAGGCAATCTGGCGGATTACCCTGTAAAATAAAAGTCCAGATTATTAAGTTGCATTACTAACTTAGGGTAGAGTAAGAAAAGTTAAAGCTAAGGTTTAGTTTGGTCTTTCAATTTCCTGGGCGGTCTCCTAGGTATCTAAATTTATTTACCGTCTTTAATTATTGGACTTCTCAGGCTGGTTATGATGTTGAGGTGGCGAGCCCTGATCTGCTGTCAGATTACTTAGAGTTAGTTGCCGAAGTTTAATTATTTGGGTTGTTAAGCAACCTGTGGGGCTGGATTGTTAAACTAGCCCTTTTGTAGAGCGCTAGGACTACAGGCATGGGGCTAAAGCCAACCGTTGCATTTAATCATCTGGGTTGTGAAAAAAATCGCATTGATACTGAACACATGCTGGGTCTGCTAGCCCAGTCGGGTTATCAGGTAGGCACTGATGAGGAATCTGCTGACTATGTTGTGGTTAACACCTGTAGCTTTATTGAGGCTGCTCGAGAAGAGTCGGTGCGCACTCTGGTAGAGTTGGCTGCAGCTAACAAAAAAATCGTGATCACTGGCTGTCTTGCCCAGCACTTTCACCACGAGTTGTTAGAGGAGATTCCTGAGGCTGTTGCCCTAGTGGGTACTGGGGACTACCACCAGATTGTGCAGGTGATTGAACGGGCTGAGGCCGGCGAGCGGGTCAAATTGGTCTCCCCTGAGCCCACCTATATTGCTGATGAAACCGTTCCCCGCTATCGCACGACGGCCTCTAGCGTAGCCTACCTGCGGGTAGCGGAGGGGTGTGACTACCGATGTGCTTTTTGCATCATTCCCCATTTGCGTGGCAACCAGCGATCGCGGCCCATTGAGTCCTTGGTGGCTGAAGCTCAGCAGCTTGCGGCCGAAGGCGTGCAGGAGTTGGTTTTAATTTCTCAAATTACGACCAATTACGGCCTTGACCTCTATGGCCAACCTCGGCTGGCCGACCTGTTGCGGGCCCTGGGGGAGGTAGATATTCCCTGGATTCGCATGCACTACGCTTACCCCACAGGTCTCACCGCTGAGGTGATTGCTGCCATGCGTGACAGCCCTAACCTGCTTCCCTACCTCGATCTGCCCCTCCAGCATTCCCACCCTGAAATACTCAGGGCTATGAATCGCCCCTGGCAGGGACGGGTTAATGATCAGGTGATTGATCAGATCCGGCAGGCGTTGCCAGATGCGGTGTTAAGAACCACCTTTATCGTGGGTTTCCCCGGCGAAACCGAAGCCCATTTCGAGCACCTGGTGGCTTTTGTGGAGCGTCACCGCTTTGACCATGTTGGCGTGTTTGCCTTTTCTGCGGAGGAGGGTACGCCGGCCTACAGTTTGCCAAATTCCTTGCCCCCATCGGTGATTGAACAACGACGTGAAAGGTTGATGCTCACCCAACAGCCAATTGCCCGACAATATCATCAGGCCCAAATTGGCCAGGTGGTGGATGTTCTAATCGAGCAAGAAAATCCGGTTACAGCTACGGCGATCGGTCGTTCTAGCCGGTTTGCCCCCGATGTCGATGGTGTGATTTATGTCACCGGTAGTCCCCCCTTGAACCAAATTGTACCCGTCCAGATTACGGCTGCCGACACCTATGACTTGTTTGGCCAGGCGCTCACCCCTGAGCGTTTTATTCTTTCCTGAGGAATTTCTATGACCCTGTCCTTTTCTAGCCTGGGGCTGTCGGCAGCCCGAGTTAGCCATCTGCAATCCCTCGGCTACCACGAGCCCACCGCTATCCAATCCGAGGCTATTCCCCATCTTTTAAGTGGCCGAGATCTGATTGGTCAAGCCCAGACCGGTACCGGTAAAACGGCGGCCTTCTCCCTACCTATTCTGGAACAGGTGGATCCTAATGCCCCCATGGTGCAGGCGTTGGTTCTGACACCAACGCGGGAGCTAGCCATTCAAGTTTGTCAGGCGATGCGCAGCTATCGCCTCCAGGGGCGTCCCAAGGTGCTGGCGGTCTACGGTGGTCAAGCCATCGAACGTCAGCAAGAACAACTGCAACGGGGCGCCCAAATTGTGGTGGGTACGCCGGGTCGTATTCTAGATCTGCTAAATCGACGGGTATTAGCGCTTCACCAATTGAGTTGGTTGGTGTTGGATGAGGCCGATGAAATGCTGAATATGGGCTTCATTCAAGATGTGGAAAAAATCCTCAATCAAGCCCCGGCGAATCGCCAGACTGTCTTTTTCTCCGCCACCATGGCCCCTGAGGTGCGGGAGTTGGCTACTAAGTTTCTCCATTCCCCGGTGACAGTTACGATCCAGGCTCCTAAAGCGTCACCCAAGCAAATTCAACAGGTGTCCTATATCATTCCCCGAGGCTGGACAAAAGTACGGGCATTACAACCCATTTTAGAACTAGAGGATCCTGAAACCGCGTTAATTTTTGTCCGCACCCGTCGTACCGCCAGCGAGTTAACCCGGCAACTCCAGGCAGCGGGCTACAGCGTTGATGAGTACCATGGTGATCTCAGCCAGTCGCAGCGGGAGCGGTTGTTGATGCGATTTCGTCAACAGCAGGTGCGGTGGGTAGTGGCCACCGATATTGCCGCCCGAGGTCTGCACGTTGATGACCTCACCCACGTGATTAACTTTGACCTGCCCGATGCGATTGAAAGTTACGTGCATCGGATTGGCCGGACTGGCAGGGCTGGCAAAACCGGGGTAGCCATCTCCCTGGTCACACCCGTGGAAAAATACAAACTCCGCCAAATTGAGCGTCAGACCAGGCAGGCCATGACCCTGGGTAAAATCCCTACACGAGCGGAAATTGCCGCTCGTCATTTAGATCGCTTGCGCAACCAAGTGAGGGAGGCGATTACCAGCGAACGGTTGGCCTCTTTTTTACCTATCATCTCCCAACTAAATACTGAGTACGATATTCACACGATTGCTGCTGCCGCTCTACAGATGGCCTATGACCATACTGTGCCGGCCTGGCAGCGCACGGATAGTTATGGCCAGGAATCTCCTACTCGGGTGGTGTCCCCGCCCAGGAAATCACCAGTGAAGCGGTCGGCAGAAACGGTTGAGTCCTCCTCCCTTGATCGACCATAGCTCTGACCACGTTACATTACGTGTCATTTCGTTGGATTACGTATGAAAAAGCACAGCACTATCGGAGGCAAGGCTTAAAATAAAGATGTAAGCGGCGATAATACCCCAGCTGCATTGTTTAGGGAGATCTATACCTATGCTGGTAATGCTGACCGAGAGCCAACTTTTGCCACCCCAGGCCATTTGTCAGTCCTGTCTCCTGGCTGATCAAAATGGTCAGCCCCGCTGGCATCAAGGTTCCCTTTGCTGTGGTCGGGTTATCCCTAACCTGACGGAGGGGCAGCCTGCCCAGTTTGAGTGTCAGATGGGGTTTAGGGTGGCGAGCATTGAGTAAAATAAATTAAGCGTCCCCTATTTCCTGGAGAAAAGTCATGAACTGGAGCAGTTCTCCCAGCCTTAGCGATCGCGTTTTCGCGGCTCTACCCTATATTTTGCCGATTACAGCCGGTATTCCCTACGGAGTGGGGCTGATTAATCAGTTTCCCCTGTTTGGTTTCCTCCTGCTCCCCCTATCCCCCCTCATCCGAGCCTATACGGGCCTGGAGCAAACCATTCCATTCTTTGGTTTAATTGTTTTCTTCGCCTTAATTTTGCTGGTGGTTCGTAACGAAAGAATTAGCCGCTTCATTCGATTCAATACCATGCAGGCCATTTTGCTCAGCTTCATTTTGGCGGTCTTTAGTTTGATTCTGAGTATCCTGAATCCCAACCTATTCGGCGAACTGATTGCCAGCACCCTGGCGAATATGCTTTTCTTAGGCATGTTGGTCTCCGTCGGTTATTCCCTGGTCCAAACCCTGCGGGGAGAATACGCCGAAATCCCAACTATTTCTGATGCTGTCCATATGCAGGTACGTTAGGAGCGGGCTAGTACTCGGTTTTCCAGACAACCAATCCCTTCAATTTCAATACGGATCTGATCACCCACCGACAGAGGTCCAATCCCTGCCGGTGTCCCCGTAAGAATCACATCTCCTGGCAGCAGGGTCATCACCTGACTGATATAGCTGACGATCTGTTCAGGACTAAAAATCATGTTGTCAATGGCAGCCGATTGTACAGGTTCAGCCTGATCATTGAGAAACGTTTGCAGCTGGGCCGTGGGGCTAATTTCTCGGACAATCCAAGGACCGAGGGGGCAAAAGGAGTCAAACCCCTTAGCCCGACTCCATTGACCGTCCTTGCGTTGAAGATCCCGGGCGGTCACATCATTAGCAATGGTATAGCCCCAAATTTTCATCTGAGCCTGCTCGGGCGATAACTGGGCGCAACGTTCGCCAATCACCAGGGCTAGCTCACCTTCGTAGTCCACCCGTTGTGACTGCTCTGGATAGTAGATCGGTGAACCTGTGGAAGTCACCGCCGTAGAAGGTTTGAGAAAGACCAGGGGTTCTGCCGGCGGCGGCGTACCCATTTCGGCAGCATGATCCGCATAGTTTTTCCCTACGGCGATCACCTTAGAGGGGGCACAGGGTGCCAAAAGAACATACTGATCCGGTAGCAACTCGGTCTCAGTTAATTGACCATCCAGCCAGGGAGCGGCATCTAACACCTGAACCCGGCGGTCTGGGTGTAGTAGGCCATAGTAGGATTGCCCGAGACGAGATTGAACTCTGACATAGCGCTGTGCCATAGGACCTGCCAAATGTTGGTATAATTCAAAATCTCCTGCTTCTTCGTCGGTCTCAATAGGAACCGAGAGAGGCCACTAACGTCCACAGGAAACCGTTATGAAAGCATACATGTACGAAACCATGTACATTCTCCGTCCCGATCTAAATGATGAGATCGTAGACGGCCTAATCACCAAATATCAAGCCTTACTACAAGAACAGGGGGCATCGATTTTGGAAACCCAGCATCGCGGTAAGCGCCGACTCGCCTACGACATTGACCGCCATCGTGACGGCATCTATATCCAAATGAACTATACCGGCCCGGGTGGAGCCGTTGCTCCCTTAGAACGAGCCATGCGTCTAAGCGATGATGTGATCCGGTTTTTAACCGTGAAGCAGGAGGCAGACCCTGCCCTAGTGCCAGCCCCTGCCCCCAGTTCTTCACTGACTCCTGAATCCGACAGCTCCGAGGAGGTTTCGGCCCCTACTGTCGACAGTGAGGAATAACTGAGTAATAACTATGGGCGAGGTCGTTAGACCTTGCCGGTGCAGGGACATGGAGCGGTTTATCCAGACCATCCTAGATCTGTCTAAGCCATTACCGACCGGCCCTGGTTATTCACGGCCGGTCACTTTCATGGTTGGCAAGATTGCATCAAGGTGAGCAGGGCACTGACTAACGGGGGACAGGGCTGGGCATCGGGCTGGTTTTCCGGCTCAATTTTCTCCTGAATTTGTGTCATTTTGCTGATCCAATGCTAAATTAGCAACAACTTGCCTCAAGTTTAGAATGATTTAGCGGTGATTACCGTTGAGTGAAACGATAGATCGTCGTGTCTATCGCCATCGGTCTGACGGGGCACAGTATGTGGTGAACTGCTAGTTGAGAGGGAGTTATCCTGTGGTTCAGTCCTCCTATACAGACATGAATGACCACCAAGCCGAAGTGGCCAGACTGGAAGCCGAATTAGAAATGCGAGATCAGCTAGTACAACAGCTCTCTCAAGAGTTGTTTCGCCTGGTCAAGGGCAATGCTGGTTTTGTACCGACAGTGGACCTCTCAGAGCAACACCAGTCTGAGATGAATGCCCTGCGAGACCAGTTGCGTGGACTTGAGAAACAGATTGATTTTTACCAAGGTCAGCTTCAGGGGAAGGATGGTGAGGTAGTGCAATTGCGCCAAACCGTAGAAGAGCTTACTGACCGCTCCCGTATGCTAGAACAGGTGGTACAGGAACTGCCAGAGGTCTATCGGCAAAAGTTTACCGATCGCCTGCAGGAGGTTAAGCAACGAGTCGTTGACCTGCAAAGAGAAAATCGCCAGCTCCAGGCTGAGTTGCAGAGCGTCACCTATCGCCTAGCCATGCGGACCCGCCGGTCTCACCGGCTAGAGCTACCCAGTCTCACCCACGACCCAGCGGATAAGATTAGCCTACCCTCCTTTAGCCATATTTAATGAACCCCTAGGGTTGAGCTATGGGTTTTAGTTTGCCCGTATAGATGAGTACCCCGTGTACCATGGCCATCACCTCAGCCCGGGTAGCCATGGCGCTTGGCTCCAGTTGACTCGTCGATCCAGGTCGGCCAGTGATCAGGCCTGCCTGCAACCCGGCCGCCAGGGCCTGAGCCCCCCAGTCAGGCACGTCCTGCCTATCTTCGTAGGGTTTTAGTACCTGGGCGGCAGGGGTGTCCGCCTTTAAACCTAGTCCTCGGACTAGGGATACAACGACCTGTAGCCGAGTTAAGGGTTGGTCAGGTTGAAAGCTATCATCTGGGTAACCGGTCATGTAGCCCGTTTGTACGACCGATTGAATATGGCGATAGGCCCAGTGTTGGGGATCGACATCCCGATAGGATGGGCTGGAAATGGCCTGGCTAGCGCTGGAGGAACTGGCATTGGCCAGATTGCCCATGTTTAGCTGAGCCAATTGGGCCGCCAGTTCGGCCCGGGTCATGCTGGCTTCTGGTCGAAATGACCCATCTGGAAAACCTTTTAACAATTGCCGCTGGCCTAGCTCCTGAAGAATGGGATGAATCCAGTGATGGGGAGGGACATCTATAAATACGGGTGCTGACTGGGAACGGCCAGGGGGTAACCAGGTTGGTTCAGCGGGTAAGGGCTCAGGAATAATCGGTGCAGGCACCACCAGCGGTGCCGATGATCGCCATTCCGGTAGCACCAGGGAGGTACTGAGGGAATTAGGGGAGGAAAGTGATGGTTCAGGCCATTGGGTTCCCTCAGGGATAGAAGGGCTGGGGCTAAAATGCCAGCTCAAGGTGGCCATGCCTGCGCCTATACTGGAGACCGCTAACACGAACCTTGTTTTCGGTTGGCAGAGCCATTTACGGCTCAACCAGGGGAAGATGACCATGGACCTGGAGGAAGATGCACTAGGGAGCTCTGCACAGGGATGTCCTCAAGGGCTGGATTGAACAGCCATGGGCGACCGCCCTGGGGCCTATCTCCAACCCGTCCGATGCAGACCAGTCTGCCGGTTGGTTGGTAAACTCAAAAAGGCTCCGCTTCTTATGATAGAGCGGTTAGCGGAGTTGGGTTCAATCTGTGGTTTAACTCTCCTAGGC
>CAYVMR010000004.1:38632-42567 GCA_964452545.1 uncultured bacterium | reverse complement strand
TGCTTCATTTCTCCGGCCGGGTAACCCTCGGCGTGGATATAGCTGATTTCCTTAAGCTTAAGGGCTCCCTCAAGGGCGATCGGGAAGTTGATACCGCGCCCCAGGTAGATAAAGTCCTGCGTATCACTGAACTCGTGGGCCAGTTCCTCAATATAGCGTTCCTGACTCTCCAGCACCTGTTCGATCTGGCCGGGTAGTTCGTGCATGCCGTTGAGCAAAGTTTCCAGACGGGTCAGGGAGAGGGTCTGACGACGGTAAGCCAGATCTAGGGCGAGGAAGTAGAAAGCCATCACCTGGGCGGTGAAGGTTTTCGTTGCGGCCACCCCGATCTCGAGACCAGCATGGGTGTCAATAATAGCGGGTACCAGGCGCGCTAGGGAACTTTCTGGACGATTGGTAATGCCTAAGAGGCGGGGAGCAAAGGCGGAATCAGCCTGCTGCCGGCGACGTTCTTGCTCCATTTCCAGGGCCGCTAGGGTATCGGCTGTTTCCCCTGATTGGGTCACCCCAATTGTTAGGGTACGGGGAGTGAGGGGGGTGGGGGAATAGCGAAACTCAGAGGCGTACTGCACCAGGGTGGGGAGTCCGGCCAGTTGTTCAATCAGATACTTACCCACCAATCCAGCATGCCAACTGGTGCCGCAGGCAACAATTTGCACCTGATCAAGACCTTCTAGCAGGTCAGGTGGCAGGTTGAGATGCACTGGGCTGCCAGCCTTAGTGGCAGCGGTCCAACTATTGTCGATATAGGTTTCCAGGGCGGTACGCACTACCCCCGGCTGTTCATAAATTTCCTTCAGCATGAAATGGCGGAACCCCTGTTTCTCCACCATGATGGGATTCCAGTTGAGGGTAATGGGGTGTTTGCGGAGGCGATCGCCGGCAAGACTATAAACTTCTACCCCCAAGGGCGTCAAACTAGCCAGTTCACCATTTTCCAGAGGTAAGACCGCCCGAGTATAGGGAACAATTGCCGGGGTATCGGAGGCACAGAAAAACTCTCCCTGACCAAACCCAATCACCAACGGAGCTTGCTGACGTACCACCACCAACTGATCAGGAAAGTCAGCACTAATCACAGCTAGGGCAAAGGCTCCCTGCAAATCGTGGGCCGCTAAACGCACCGCCTCAAGCAACTGGGATCGGCCAAGGTGGACCTCACTGGACTGTCCCAATTGGTCAAGATAAGCCGACACCAAATGGGGGACTACTTCTGTGTCCGTTTCAGAGACAAACTGGTGACCCTGGGCCTTGAGTTCCTCCCTCAGTTCTCGGTAGTTTTCAATGATACCGTTCTGTACCACGGCTACCCGTCCATGGGTATCGCAGTGAGGATGGGCATTATACTCCTCAGGTTTACCGTGGGTAGCCCATCGAGTATGGCCAATCCCTAAGCGAGCTGGATTGTCCAGGCCATTCAGCTTATCTTGAAGGTTCTGCAGTTTACCCTTAGCCCTGACACACTGCAGCTCTCCCTCTAAAACAGTGGCAACTCCGGCTGAGTCGTAACCCCGATACTCAAGCTTGCGCAGACCTTCCATTAAAATATCGACCGCTGCTCGAGTTCCTATATATCCGACAATGCCACACATAACCCTGTCTCCTTATAGCTACCGATTCAAATAAAAGCGCCTACCTAAACAGATGAACCTAGAACCGAAGCTGTGGAAATGGTCCCACGCCTAGGAACGGTTGATTTTTCCTATCCATAGGTAAAAAATAGCCAGTTTACCTGGTGTATACACTATAGAATAATCGTAACTTTCCGGATAAGCGGTGATGGTTATAGACTTTATCCAAAAAATATAGCTGTCACCGCGTTCAATCAGCCAGAGGCAAGCGTGAAAACTGACCCAGATTGTACTTTAACCGATCATCTTCATGTGCCCTCAGCAAGTAACTTGACCCGATATTGAAGATCAACCCTGGAAGACGCTCAAGGTCGGCTAAGACCAATCAAGCGAATCGCTTTCCTTGGGTTTGTTCCAGTGAAACAGACCTCTGCTTAGTAAGTTTCCAAGCAGCATTGGCCAAAGCGATAGGAGATACATCGGCAAGACTCTACCCTTGCCGGAGTTTTTACAGGGTAAACTGCTTTTCAGGTTAGCCTAGTACTATATCGGTAAAGTCTTCAAAGTCTGCCAAACCCTTAGAATTTGCTATTCCGAGATACGAAGAGGCTGTTGATGGGGTCATAATTCACGGTGTGGCGCATGCAGTCTACCAGCCTTGCTGATATGTTAATCCTCCGCGGAGGAAGTTCAGTCAGACCCCTAGGATAGATGAAGGTTGATTCCCCAATACTTTAATGTTCTTTAGGCCATAATATTGACATTCTGCCCCGATGGCGAGAGGCCAAGAATACACTAACCTAGGGGTAAGTTTATTTCTGCCCGCCTAGGGCCCTTGCAGCTATCGTGCCCCCTAAGAAACCCGCTGGCAAGAATCTCCGTAAACCTGAAGCTCCCCCCCGCATGGGAGCCGCAGCATCGCTGACCGGTCAGGGGCATCGGGTCCAAGTCTTTTATTTGGCTGGTCGCAACCCTAGTCCCAACGCTCCCCTTAAAGATGCCCTCTGGTTTGCCACCTACCCCATCATTCCGAGGTTGGGGGATTGCCTATTTCGAGATGGTGTTTACTACCGGGTAGAACGCGTGTTTCTCTACGAAAATCTAGCGGCTGGCTGGTGTGCTGATGTGGAGGTCTCCTTCTATGGCCGACGCTAGCCGCAGTGACTAGAACTTAGGTCAGTCAGGCCTTGCAACCCTAGCAGCGTTTCTCTCTCGAGTTGCTTATGTTAGAGTAAGCGAGTAACATGTTTTGCTTTCGGTAGGCTGGTTAATCACAGTCTGATCTCAATTTTCGGGTAATCGGTGAATGCCACTCCGAATCGAACTTGTCTACATTCATGTTTCATTTGGAGTTGTATTATGTCGATTTATGTAGGGAACCTAGCCTACGGCGCTACCGAGCAAGATATTACCGAGGTCTTTGCAGAATACGGTGCTGTTAGCCGGGTAACCGTACCCACAGATCGGGAAAGTGGTCGTCCCCGAGGCTTTGCCTTTGTGGAAATGGAAAAGGAATCTGACGAGGATACCGCCATTGAAGCGCTTGACGGGGCTGAGTGGATGGGACGGGAGTTAAAGGTTAATAAGGCTCGTCCTAAGGCCAAAAATGATTCTAAAGGTAACTTTGGTGGCCGCCAGAATACTAACCGCAAGTTTTCTAGCTGGTAGTATTGGTTCACAGCTCCCTTTCAGGTTAACCCTAGATACAGGTGAAATTGAGCCGGTTTTTAGACCTTGTTTGTGCTCCCCTGGGGAATAACCAGGGAGATTATAGAGCAGCCCTGGGAGAGACAACCCAGGGTTGCTCTGTGCACTTATTGCCCTCAACCTTGCAAATAATCAACCAATGCTCGTAAACCCAGGCGATAGCTGTTGAGACCAAAACCAGAAATCTGACCAAGGGCTATCGGAGCAATGTAGGAATGGTGACGAAATGATTCGCGACTGTGAACATTGCTGAGATGAACTTCTACGGTAGGGACTGAGACGGCCGCAATAGCATCTCGAAGCGCAATGCTAGTATGGGTATAGGCTGCAGGATTGATCAAAATTCCATCCTTGTTGCCAAAGGTGGCCTGAATGCAACTCACTAGCGCACCTTCGCTATTGGATTGAAAACAATCAACCTCAGCCCCTAGAGAAGCCGCCAGGGCAACTAAGTCCTGGTTAATTTGGTCAAGGGTATGAGATCCATAAACCGCAGGTTCCCTTAACCCTAGCATATTTAAGTTGGGTCCATGGATAACTTGGAGCTTTAGCAACCCGGTGCCCTTAGTTAACGTCTGGGTTCGTCCACTGGAATAGGAATCAATTCAGGCTCCTGCTGAGGCTCGGAACCAAACAGAGCATCAAGAACTCTATCGA
>CAYVMR010000004.1:23597-38532 GCA_964452545.1 uncultured bacterium | reverse complement strand
GGCTCCTGCTGAGGCTCGGAACCAAACAGAGCATCAAGAACTCTATCGATCCACTCACGCAGTTTGTCGATAGCCTTTTCGATGTAATCCATCAGGGTTAAACTCCTTAGGGGTATATGCCACTTTCGGCCCGCCAGAGATTCTATTGTCAGGGCAAGAAGCATAACTTTTACATAAACTTATCATAGCCAATAACTAGGACATTTGGAAAGCCTATCGGGACTTCAGGCTTCGATTCAGATTGAGCAGTGGTTGTAAGACCCCAGGACTAGCCCTGAACCTACCCCGCCATAGGCATTTTGACTGGTTTGGAGATGCTGAGGGGTGCCATAGGCCGTTTAACTAGCCCCAGTCAACCTTTTGCCATGACCTTTAGGGGGCTGGCGGAACCATGGCATTCGCTGCCGCAGGATCCATGGGTAAATCGACACCCCAAAGCTGTTTGATTTGAACATTTTTTCTAGCTGTCACCTGGATACAATAGCTCGTGGTTTTCCTGGAACCCCATGGGTGTCTGGAAGTTCCCGACCTTCCCGAGTGGTTTATGTGCTGTGATTGAGGATTGACTGTGATTGAGGGCTTGATGAGCGGCCTCTTCGACGGTATTAGCATCGGTGCTGTCTTATTAATCGTAGCGCTGGGCTTAGCCATTGTTTTTGGCCTAATGGGGGTCATCAACTTGGCCCATGGTGAGTTGATGATGTTGGGGGCTTATACCACCTATGTGGTTCAAAATGGTGCTAAGGCGATGGGAGATTGGGCTTTACAAAGCTATATTTTTGCCGCCTTGCCCCTGGCTTTTTTGGTGGCAGCCCTGGTGGGCTTGTTAATGGAGAGGACGGTTATTCGCTATCTCTACGGTCGTCCCCTGGAGACCTTGCTGGCCACCTGGGGAGTGAGTTTGATTTTGCGACAGTTTGTTCGTAGTGTGAACTGGCCCATGGCGATCGCCCTACTGGTTTTCGCTCTATTGTTTGGGGCGGCGCGTCAAATTCTTGATCGCTACACTGATTGGCGGCGTTTGGGGAAATGGGTTAACTCCCTATGGCTGATCCTGTCAGCCACCATGGCTACCCTGGTTGGGCTGCTGCTGCAAAACAGCGGCACGGCAAAGTTTACCCGGCCTTGGTTTAGTGCTCGCAATGTCGATGTCACCCCGCCCTCCTGGTTGCGCAGTGGTTTTTCCCTGGGTAATGTGCTTCAGTTTCCCTATGCCCGTCTGTTTATCATTGTCCTGACGATTTTCTGCCTGGTGGCTGTGTATTGGTTCCTGAATCGCACCGCCTGGGGATTGCGCATTCGCTCTGTCACTCAGAATCGCAGTATGAGTGCTTGCTTGGGGATACCCACTGAACGGGTCGATGCCCTCACCTTCGCCCTGGGTTCTGGACTGGCTGGGATTGCTGGCTGTGCGGTCACCCTACTGGGTTCAGTGGGGCCTAACCTGGGTGGCAACTATATCGTCGATGCCTTCATGGTTGTGGTCGTGGGGGGTGTGGGAAAATTGGTTGGCAGTATAGTTGCTGCCCTGGTAATTGGTATTGTCACCTATTTGATTGGCTCTGGCAGCCTGGTCCTACTGATGCCGACTGGAGAGTTCTTCAAGCCCTTGGTGGATTTCTTTACCTTCTTCGCCACAACCAGTATGGCCAAGGTGATGGTTTTCGCCCTGATTATTGCTTTCCTCCAGATGCGGCCTGCCGGCATGTTTCCCCAGAAAGGTCGTTCGGTAGAGGTGTAGGAGATGACCATGGATATACCCGCACAACCCCGGCGTTTGGCCCAAGCCTTGCGTAGAAGAAAGTTGGTTTTAGAGATTGCGGTAGTTGCAGGGATCGCTCTATTTTTAATCCTCATCCTGCCCCTATTAGTATCAGAATTTCGACTGGGACTGGTAGGTCGTTTTCTGGCCCTGGCCATCGTCGCCTTGGGTATTGATTTGATTTGGGGGTTTACCGGTCTCCTTAGCCTCGGTCATGGCATTTTTTTTGCCCTAGGAGGCTATGCCTTTGCCATGTATCTTTCCCTGGTATCCTTGCCAGCGGGGGAGTTGCCAGAATTTTTCAGTCTTTACGGAGTATCCTCCCTACCCTGGTTTTGGCAACCTTTCTATAGTTTTCCGTTTACCTTGATTGCTATCGTTACCGTCCCTGCCCTAGTGGCGGGGTTATTTGGTTACCTGGTATTTCGCAATCGCATCCGGGGGGTTTATTTCTCCATTTTGACCCAGGCGGCCCTGGTGGTCTTTTTTAACTTTTTTAATGGTCAGCAAAAGTTAATCAATGGCACTAACGGTCTCAAAACCTCCACCACCGTGTTCTTAGGCCAACAGGTAGGCGGGCCTGAGATGGGTTTTTTCTTCTACGTTGTGACCGTTCTCAGTGTGGTGATGGTTTACGCCCTCTGCCGCTGGCTCACCAGTGGTCGGTTTGGCCGGATGTTGGTGGCTATTCGCGACGATGAAAACCGGGTGCGGTTTTCGGGTTATAATCCCGCCAACTTTAAGGTTCTGGTGTTTGCGGTGTCGGGGGCGATCGCCGGTGTGGCCGGAGCCTTATACACCGTTCAATCCGGTATTATTTCCCCTCAGGCGATGGACATCGCCTTTTCCATCGAGATGGTTATCTGGGTAGCGGTCGGGGGTCGAGCTACCCTGGTGGGTGCTATTTTGGGGGCAGTGTTAGTTAACCTGGCCCGCAGCTTATTGAGCGAGCGTTTCCCGAATGTCTGGCTATTTTTCCAAGGAGCTCTATTCCTCCTGGTGGTGACCACCCTGCCAGATGGTCTGATTGGTTGGGGGCAGCGCCAATTTGGAGGGATCTTCAGTCAAGCCCTGGGCCTGGCTCCGTGGCCAGCAGTCTACGCAGAAACTGAGCTTGAAAGTGACAGCCTGGCTGAAAAGGAGCTTTAACGGTGGCTAAGCCAAGAATTCTTGATATTCAAGACGTGACGGTTAGTTTCGACGGGTTTAAGGCCCTCAACCACCTTAACTTCTCCATGGAAGAAGGTGAACTGCGGGTGATTATCGGTCCTAACGGGGCAGGCAAAACCACTTTTTTGGATGTGATTACCGGCAAGGTCCAACCCACCGAGGGCACCGCCTACTTTAAGGGGGAAAATCTAGGCAAACGTAAGGAACATGAGATTGCTCGCCTGGGGATTGGACGTAAGTTCCAAACCCCGCGGGTCTACCTCAATCTCACTCCACGGGAAAACCTGGAACTATCCTGTAACCGTCATAAAAACGTGTTTTCTACCCTTTTCAGCTCAACCCCCACCGCTGAAAAGCGCACTGTCAGTGGCCTATTGGAAACCATTGGACTAGACTATAGAGCTGATATGCCCGCGGCCTTACTGTCCCACGGGGAAAAGCAGTGGCTGGAAATTGGCATGCTAGTGGCCCAATCCCCCGATCTCTTATTGGTGGATGAACCGGTGGCGGGCCTCACCGATGAAGAAACAGAAAAGACTGGCCAACTGCTTCTGTCTTTGGCCGAAAGTCACTCTATTGTGGTGATTGAGCACGACATGGAGTTCGTCCGTCAAATTGCTCGGCAGGTCACCGTACTCCACGAGGGGACTGTACTCTGTGAGGGCACCATGGACGAGGTGCAAAACGATCCTCGGGTGATTGAGGTCTATTTGGGCCAGACAACCCACCTCAGTGCCGATCAAATGCTGTTACTGCGGATTGCCGCCACCATGGCCTGGGCCGATCATCACTTCGCCCCCAGCCAACAACAGTTAATCTTAGATCGCCTCAGCCAAAAGTTTGCCCATAGCCCTGAGGACCAGACCGCCATCTCCAATCAGTTGCAGGATTTACTGGCGAAGGCTCTTCCCCTGGAGGAACTGGTACCCCAGTTGCAAACCGCCAGCCAGCGGGAGCAAGCCTTGATGTTGAGCTATGAGATCATCTGCGTCAATCAAATTAATCAAGCAGAGGTAACTGCCTACCAAAAACTCCTCCAACTGCTCAACTTGCCAATAGACACTGTACACCGTCTCGAGGCCCTGGCCCTAGACGATCTTGACCAAAGACCTTAGCACAACTATGCCCACCACCCTGCCCACCTACCAAGACCCCCTCACGGCTCCCATGTTGAGTATTACTGGGCTTAATTTTTATTACGGTGAAAGCCATATCCTCCGGGATGTGGACTTGACCGTACCGCGGGGTCAGATGGTTTGCCTGATTGGTCGGAACGGGGTAGGCAAAACCACTCTCCTAAAAAATATTATGGGGCTTTTGCGATCGCGGCGCGGCGAGATTCGCTATGCCGGCCAGGTGATTGACCCCCTTGCCCCCGATCGCCGAGCCCGCCTGGGTATTGGCTATGTCCCCCAAGGGCGGGAAATTATCCCCCGCCTGACCGTGCGGGAAAACCTGATCATTGGCCAGGAAGCCCTGGGCAAGCGGGGCAAAGCTAGCCAGGAAATTCCCGAATCTATCTTTGAGTTGTTCCCCGTACTCAAGACGATGCTGGGTCGGATGGGCGGAGATCTCAGCGGTGGCCAACAACAGCAGCTGGCGATCGCCCGAGCCATTATGGGGCAGCCCCAACTGCTAGTCCTAGATGAACCCACAGAAGGTATCCAGCCTTCGATCATTCTGGATATCGAGGCTGCAGTTCGTCAGATTATCGCCACCACCGGCATTTCGGTTTTATTGGTCGAGCAACACCTACACTTTGTCCGGCAGGCTGACTATTACTATGCCATGCAAAAGGGCGGTATTGTCGCCTCTGGCCCCACCCGCGATCTTACCAACGAGGTGATTCAAGAATTTCTAGCTGTTTGATCAAAGCTAGTGGGAGCTTGATAACATAGCCGTGCCGAAGGGAGCGGAGGTGAGCCAGAGTGCCTGGGGGGAGACCTTAGGAGTGCATCAGTAGAATGGCTGAGCGGCCAAGATGGGGCTAGTTTTTCCTACCCAGATTGGGTAAACTTAAATTAAAAGAAACCAATATTAGGCGACATAGCCAAGTGGTAAGGCAGAGGTCTGCAAAACCTCCATTCCCCGGTTCGAATCCGGGTGTCGCCTTTTGCATCTACCAATTCTACTAAAACCATCCAACCCTAAGTAGTTCCTGCTACCAGACCCCAAGCCCTACTCCATCTTTCCTTTCCTCGGTATGTAGCCATGCCCAGCGTTGATCCTCTGCCCAGGTTATTTGTGGATGGCTACAATATGATCGGGGCGTGGCCCGCCCTCGATAGGCTGCGTCAGCACCATGGGTTTGAGGCCGCTCGGCAAGAGTTGATCGAAATCCTCGCTAACTATAGCGCCCGTAAGGATCTAGATACTCAGTTAGTCTTTGATGCCTACGCTGTGCGATCGCCCCATCAACAGTCGGTGGTCACCCCTAATCTGTCAGTTTGTTACACCGCCTTTGGCCAGACCGCTGATAGCTACATTGAGTACCTCTGTGCCCAAATGCGACAACTGCGGCAACCAACCCTACCCAGGCTCCGGGTGATTGTTGCCACCTCCGACCATAGCCATCGGCTTACCGTGGTTGGCTACGGTGCCGAGTGGATGTCAGCCCAGCAGTTACACAGTGATATCACCTTCACCTATCGTCAGGCTAATGCTGTGCCCCAGCCATCCGTCAACCAATCCTCTCGGTCCCTAATCCATCAGGTTAATTCCGAAACCCGGGAAAAACTCATGCGCCTACGACTCGGGCTTTAGCGATCGATCGTTTTTCTGTCATAGTCGGAGCCCTGGGGTCTATGGCTACGGCTATAAACCCGGGGAACCGTTGAAAAGTTTAGAAAAAGTTGCCGAAAGGACTTGTCAAGCTCCCTAGTTTATCGATAGGATAAAAATCCACTTGATCCTCAGTAGCTCAGTGGTAGAGCGGTCGGCTGTTAACCGATTGGTCGTAGGTTCGAATCCTACCTGGGGAGTTTATAAATTTTTATCGTCAGTCCTATGGGGTAAGACTTGGCTGTAAAAGGTATATTTATCCCACTAAATTGGCTATAGACCAGTTTGATGGGACAGAGTTGATTGATCGAAGTGCTAAGGTCCGGTCAATGTTTTGGCTGGTTTTACCCCTATGGTGACGGGGCTACAATGATCAAATACGGCCCCCTTCCCCTTACCCCCTGTCGCCTTTGGGCTAGGGAGCGGGTACTCTTCCAATACAATATCCCTGTAATTCTTTAGGAAGACCCTCAGCCCATGTTGGCGCTCCCCGATTTTAGCTCCCGATCAGGTCTCTCTCCTCAGCTATCAGACGGCGCTACTCTGCAAGAGGTGTTCAGTCAACTGCATGTCGGGGTTTACCAAGTTAGTCTGACGGGAATATTGCTGAATGCCAATCCAGCCCTATGTCAGTGGCTTGGCTATGATTGGCAAGAGCTTGTGGGTCAGCACCTGGACGCCATTACCCACCCCGACGATCTAGGGGACCTGCTGCAGGGGTACGCTGATCTGATTAATGGTAAAATTCCTGGCCTCTGCTTGGAAAAACGCTACTTGCACCGAGATGGCCCCTCCCTGTGGATGCGAGTAACCCTAAGTCTAGTGCGAGATCAGGGGGGTGAGCCCCAGTTTAGCCTGGGCATCTGCCAGAATGTTAGCGATAGCAAGGCGGCCGAAATGGCTCTACGGCGAATTGAGGAACGGTTTGCCGTAGCCATTCAAGAGAGTAAGGTGGGCGTCTGGGACTGGCACTTAACCACTGATGTGCTCTACATTAGTCCCAATTTTACCCGCCTGCTGGGCTATCCTAACAGTCCTGGCACTATGGCCGCCTGGCAAACTCAAGTATACCCAGAGGACCGCTTAGTCTTGGCGGCAGCCCTGGCTCAGTACCGCTTGCAGCCGGATCGAGACGGTCCCTTTGAGCATACCTACCGGGTGTATCATCGCGATGGCAGCCTACGATGGATTCTCTCCCGTGGTCAGGGTATTAGCGATGGTAATCGACCCTGGCGACGCATGGCCGGCACCCACACCGACGTTACGGACATGAAGCAGGCGGAGGCTGACCTACAGGCTTCCCACAAACAGGTTAATGACATTCTGGAAAGCATTACCGATGCTTTCTTTGCCCTGGATTGTCATTTTCAATTTACCTATGTCAACCAGCGAGCTGAGCAGTTTTTGCAGCGATCACGCCGTGATTTACTGGGCCAAAGTCTTTGGTACGAATTTCCCAACATGCTAGGGACCCTCTTCTCCCAGCACTTCCGGCAGGCGATGGCGGAGCGTCATACCACCAGCTTCGAGGAGTACTTCAGCCAATCCCAGAGCTGGTATGAGGTGCGTGTCTACCCTACCCAGGATGGTTTGGCGGTCTATTTTCAAGATATTACTAGTCGCCGCCAGGCCTATGAAAAAATCGAGCACCAAATTCGCCGGGAGCAGGCTCTCAACCGAGTCATCCAGGCCATCCGCCAATCCCTACATCTGGATACCATTTTCCAGACCGCCGCTCGGGAGGTAGCCCATCTGCTGCAGGTCGACCATGTGAATATCCAAATGTATCAACCCCTATCTTTAGTTTGGCAGGTGGTCGCGGAATACCGTACTAACCCTGACAGTACTAGCTTGTTGCACGTGGTGACCTGTAGTGATCGATCGCTGTTGACCGAGGCGGAAATCATCCAGATTACCTCCGACCAGGATCTCCATCCCCTGGCTCAGGCTTTGCCGGGTTGCTGGCTCCTGATACCGCTGCAGGTCAAGGATGGGCTGCCCTGGGGCTGTCTGGGAATTCACCGTCGACCTGAGGATCAGGTGGTTTGGCAGACATCGGAAATTGAACTGGTGCAAATTGTGGCTGCACAGCTAGCGATCGCCATCCAACAGGCCCAAACCTTAGATCACGCTCAGACCGAACTACAGGAACGACAGCGGGCAGAGGCCCGCTTGAAGGAAGCCCAGCGCATTGCCCATACCGGCAATTGGGAGCTCACCCTCCCTGGCCAGAGTTTAATTTGGTCTGAGGAGATGTTCCGCATCTATGGTCTTGACCCCCAAGGTCCTCCCCTTTCCCTGGAGGAGCAATTAACCGCTTTGGACCCAAGCAACCGCCTCGAGTGGCAGCACCAATTTGCCATGGCCTGTCTAGAGGGTCGGGTCATTAACTTAGAGGGAGAAATTATTCAGCCCCAGGGGCATCGTCGTTACGTCCACCTGCTGGGACAGGCACAACGGAACCCGGAGGGCGTCATCCTTGGTCTGGTCGGTACCCTTACAGATATTACAGAACGTAAGCAAATTGAGGCCCGCCTGGCCTACGAGGCGCTGCACGATTCCCTCACGGGCATCCCCAACCGAGCCTATTTTATGGAGCAACTTAACGATGCCGTTCAGTCGGTTGAACAGCCATCGGAACGAGCTTTCGCTGTGTTATTCATTGATCTGGATCGATTTAAGGTCATTAATGATAGCCTGGGTCACCTGGTGGGGGACCAGCTATTGATTGAGTGTGCCAGTCGGTTGCGATCGGTGGTGCGCGAGGAAGATTTGGTCGCCCGCTTGGGGGGAGATGAGTTTGCTATTTTAATTCGCCCCATCAGTTCTATCCTTGATCCCCTGAAGGTGGCCGATCGCATCCACCAAGTGTTGCAGTTACCGATTATCCTAGCCGGGCGAGAGATTTTCATTAGTGCCAGTATTGGTATCTCCTCTAACCTCACCGGATCCCTGCAGGCAGTAGATTTCCTGAGGGATGCGGATACCGCCATGTACCAAGCTAAGGGGAATGGACGGGGGCAATCAGCCCTATTCAGCCCACAAATGTACGAACGGGTGGCCACTCAACTGGCCCTGGAAAGCGATCTGCAGCGGGCTCTAGACCGATCTGAACTGACCCTAGAGTACCAACCCATTGTGGACCTCACGACCCATTATTTATTGGGGTTCGAGGCCCTGCTACGCTGGCAACACCATCGTTGGGGCGCCATTCCTCCCAGCACCTTCATTCCCCTGGCGGAAGAAACTGGCTTAATTCTGGGCATCGGGGAATGGACCCAACGGCAGGCCTGTCAGCAACTGGGGGAATGGCAAAAGGCCTTTCCCCAGGCCGCTAACTTGCTTATGAGCGTCAATCTCTCCGCCAAGCAGTTTGCTAACCCCCACCTGATTGCCAGCATAGATGAGGCGCTCAGCCAGGCAGGTATCAGTAGTTGTTGCCTGCGTCTGGAAATGACTGAGACCGCTTTAATTGAAAATCCAGATACCGCTGAATCCTTGCTACTCGACCTCAAGCGACGGGGTATTCAGCTCTGCATCGATGACTTTGGTACTGGCTATTCCTCCCTGAGTATGGTGCATCGGTTTCCCGTGCAGGCTTTAAAGATCGATCGTACCTTCATCCACCGCATGACCGTTGATCAACGGGGGGCGGCCATGGTAGAAGCGATCCTGGCCCTAGCCAAGAGCCTTGGCATGACTGCGATCGCTGAGGGGGTAGAAACCCCTGAGCAATGCCGGCAGTTAAGGCAGCTGGGCTGTTCCTATGGCCAGGGTCACCATTTTTCTGAGCCGCTGGCGGCTGAAGCGGCGGCCGCCCTGCTGGCTAGCTGGCCAACCCACCTGTGTCCAGATCAGTTCAGTTAATTAATCATTGGCTATGGCCGTAGTCGGACACAGGCAGGTCCCTAGCCCTACCCAGACGGCGCTTTTTGATCTGCCATCACTGACAAGCCGCTCTGGTGTGACGGGATATGCAACTGACTGTCACCGGTGTCCTAAGCCGTCTGCCCAACGCTATAAAAACTCCACCAGGCTCGGTAGAAGAAAAACAGGGCAAACAGGGCTAACACTATTCTAAACATCAGGTTGACCACTCGATTCGGGAGTCGTGGCAGATAGCGAGTACCCAACTGTACCCCCAGGAGCCCCCCTAGGCCCAGTAGTAGTCCCATGGTTCCCTGCACGTTACCCCGCAAACTATGCCAACCTAGGGCCGAAACGGCGGTAATGACGATCGCCCCTAAGCTCGTTTGAATCGCGACTTTAATCTCTTCTTTTAATAACAAAATCTGCAGGGGGACCATCACCACACCTCCCCCCACTCCAAACAACCCCGCTAAAAAACCGGCGGTGCCACCGATGATGGTGCGAGCCAGGGCAGGCGAGAGCTGGGCAGCTGATCCTGGGTGGCCAACCTGTTCCCCGGCTACCACCTGCTGCTTGATCCGAATCAGGTAGATATTTAATAGTAAAAATAAACCGAAGGCCGCCAGTAAAACATACTCGGGAAAAACACTGGCTAGAGCAGTGCCGAGAAAGGCGGTTACCACTGCCGGTAAACCCAGCAACAACACGTTGCGTAACTTTAAGAAACCCATCCGCCAGTTTTGCAGGCTACCCCCCAGGGCAATTACCAGAATCGCCAACGTGCTCGTACCTACGGCCTGTACCCCCGATAGGCCGAGGGCCACCATGGCTGGCACCATGATCGTGCCCCCACCAATGCCTAAAACCCCGGCTAGAAGACCGGCTAACCCCCCCACACCGATTAAAACTAAGGACTCTGACACAATTCCTCCCATGCTTCTGCCCCAGCATAGACCATGGGGGCACCCTGGAGTTCTAACCTATAGCTGTAGTCTGGCTCAGGTGCTAGTTGCGATGATTGTTTGAAACGGTAATTCGAGTCCCGGCCCAGTTCAGTTTTTGGCGAAGCCTACCGTAATAGGAGTAGTCTGACCGCAGAATAATAAATTTGGTGACATGATCAGCGACCCGAACATCGACCCGCTGGCCAGGCCAGATGGCCGTTCCCAGCACTCCGTCGGTCCAGAGCTTGGTACTGAGATCGGGGTCCGCCAGGGGCCATACACTGACTACTGAACGAGGGGGCAAAACAATCGGGCGGCTCGATAGACTCAGGGGACAGATCGGGGTAACGACAATAGCGTCCATACTAGGATGCACGATTGGCCCAGCTGCTGCTACGGTGTAACCGGTTGAGCCGGTGGGTGTACTGATCAGCAGCCCGTCTCCCTGGTACTGGTCAACCACTTCACCATCAATTTCCATCTCCAGGCTGGCGGTGATCATGCGATCGGGGGAGGCGGGCTTGATAGCCATTTCATTTAAGGCTAAAAATCGATCGCTAGCAGCTTCCAGGTTATCGGCGTTGCCATGGAAGACCTGGGCCTGGAGCATCATGCGCTGCTGTAGGTTGAAGCGATCGTGCCGTAAACGCTCCCAGAGCAGCTCAGTATTTTCTAACTGATCGGAGGTTTCGGTTAAAAAGCCGAGATGCCCACCAACGTTAATCGCTAGAATGGGCACCCCTTCCGGAGCCAGATGACGGGCCGCGGCTAAAGCAGTACCGTCGCCACCAAAAACGATGGCTAGGTCGATCGGTTGGCTAACCGAGGCCAAAAAAACCGGGTAGGGATTGTCCTTAGGGCCGCTAGGACCTCGCAAGATCCGAGTCCCCATGGCTTCCAGTTGGTGAGCGCAGGTCTCTGCCCACTGCTGACTGAGCCGATTGCGAGCCTTGTGAGCGATAATAACTTGGTTTAGCTGCACTGGCTAAGCAGGGGAGAGTAAGGGCAAAGCCTCGGTCTCAAGGCTGAAATGGCTAACGGTTTTGAAACTCAAGATCACCATTTCAACAGGTTGAACTGCTCCATGTCAACGGTATCCCGGTTTCGATAGATAGACAACACGATCGCCAATCCCACTGCCGCCTCCGCCGCTGCAATGCTAATGACAAAGACAGCGAAAACCTGACCATTAATACCCACCGGATCCAGATAGTTGGAGAAGGCCATTAAGTTTAGGTTAACGGCATTGAGCATCAGCTCAATGGACATCAGAACACGAATCACATTACGACTGGTAACCAACCCGTAGATGCCGATGCAAAATAGGGCGGCGGCGACTAGCAAAAAATACTGGAGTTGCATGGTAAGGAATAGGGCAAAGCACTAAGATTCCGAGAGATCGCTAAGGGAACTGGCAGACACTAGTTCACGGGGTCGTTCTGGAAGTTGAAGAGCCTCTGGCTCAGGTTGACCCGATACCAGATCAGGGATAAATTCGCGACGGGCCAGCACAATAGCGCCAATCAGAGCAATTAACAGGAGTATAGAGGCGAGCTCAAAGGGTAGCAAATAGTCAGAAAAAAAATGCTTGCCGATTTCGGTAATAGCTCCTTCTCCTATGGGGGTGAGGTCGGACAGGGCCCAGGGGGTATTCAACACCGCCACCGTTAGCAGAGCAAAGAGGCCTGTGCAGACACCGCCGGTGGCCAACTGACCTAGCCAGGCTCGAGCCATGGGGACTAGGGGTTGGCGCTTATTGACCAGCATAATGCCAAATAAAATCAAAACGTTGACCGCCCCCACGTAGACTAAAACCTGGGCGGCGGCTACAAAGCCAGCATTGAGCAAAATATACATGCCTGCCATGCTGATAAACACCCCCCCTAGCAAAAAGGCGGAGTAAACAATATTGTCTAATAGCACCACCCCTAGGGCACTGCCCAGCATCATGGCTGTAAGGAGACCAAAGGTAACAAATTGAACCCCTTGCGCTAAGGTCACTGATTTTTGCTCCTGCTAAACGATCAACTCTAAGATTACGGCTCAGGCTTGGCTGAGGCAGTCGGGACAGTGTACTTGCTCAGCCCTAGTCCTGGGACTCAGGCGTCGTCTCCTGCAAGATCTCCTGGGGTAGTCTTCCAGCTCGACGGGAGTTGGGGGGTAAATCATGGGGATCCATTACTCCCTTAGGAAGATAGGCCAATTCTCGCAGCGGTGTGACCATAGGATCTTGGGTGACCTTATAGGGTAGACGACCTAGGGCAACATTGTCGTAGTTGAGCTCGTGGCGATCGTAGGTGGCTAGCTCATACTCTTCAGTCATGGAGAGACAGTTGGTGGGACAATACTCCACACAGTTTCCACAAAAGATACAAACCCCAAAGTCGATACTATAGTGCTTGAGGGTTTTTTTCTTGGTAGCCTTGTCAAAATCCCAGTCGACCACTGGCAAGTTGATCGGGCATACCCGTACACAGACCTCACAGGCAATACATTTATCAAACTCAAAATGAATCCGACCGCGGAAGCGCTCCGATGGAATCAATTTTTCGTAGGGATACTGAACCGTAATCGGGCGGCGACCCATATGGTCAAAGGTAACAGATAGTCCTTGACCAATGTACTTGGCTGCTTGAAAGCTCTCTTTGGCATAATCACCAATTTGTTTAAGAAAACCTAGCATGGGTAGTCCTCCGGCGTTCTTCAGAGTTTAGAGGGATAAATATCAAAGGCCCAGGTAATCAAGCGAGAATTGCTCAGGAAGGGTTTCAAAACAGTAGATCGATTCAGGCGCACCTCTTCTAACCGCCAAAGGCGATGGGAAAGGCTAGCTTTAGTCCAGCAGTCAGTAGCAGATTGACCAATGATACGGGCAGCAAAAACTTCCAACCAAAATCAAGCAATTGGTCGATCCTTACCCGAGGTACTGTCCAACGTAACAGGATAGCGGTAAACACTAGGGCATAGGCCTTAAACAGGGTCATCATAATACCGATGGAAGCCGCAATCACCTGTAGCCATGGGGTGGTCTCAGCGATCCCCAGTTGGTTAGCCAGCCAGGAAATCGACAGGGGAAACTCCCATCCGCCTAGATAAAGAATGGACACAATTAACGCGGAGAGCACCAGGTTAACGTAGGATCCGACATAAAATAGGCCAAACTTCATGCCGGTATACTCAGTTTGATAACCGGCTACCAACTCTTCTTCAGCCTCCGGTAAGTCAAAGGGTAACCGTTCACACTCCGCTAGGGCAGCAATCCAGAAAATTAAAAAACCAGCAGGTTGACGCCAGATGTTCCAGCCTAGAATGCCATAGCCAGACTGCTGGTTAACAATGTCAATGGTGCTGAGACTGTTAGACATTAGCACCACGGCTAACACCGCCAGCGCCATAGGAATCTCATAGCTGATCGACTGGGCAGCGGCTCTCAATCCGCCCAGCAGCGAATACTTATTATTAGAGGAGTAGCCGGCCATCAACAAGCCAATGGGAGCAACACTAGAGAGAGCGATCCATAGAAAGATCCCCACTCCAATGTCCGTAATTACCATGTTCTGTCCGAAGGGAACGATCAGGTAAGAGAGAAATACGGGTATGACAACGATCGCTGGCCCCAGGGTAAATAAAATCGGGTCGGCCTTAGCCGGGGTAATATCCTCTTTGAAGAGGAGCTTAATCCCATCAGCAGCGGCCTGCAGAGTACCCAGCGGTCCTACATATTCTGGACCAATTCGTTGCTGGGCTGCCGCGGAAATCTTCCGCTCTAGCCAAACCGTGACAAAAATACTGACAGTGGCGCCGATTAAAATTAACACCATTGGCAAAGGTAGCCAAAGTGCTTTGGCCACTCCAGGCGGCAGGCCAAAATCCGTTAACGCCCTAAGGAAGCTGGCTTGCAGGTCAATTCCTTGATTCATGTATTACCCATCAGCCCAATTACCCTTAACCATAACCTATGTGGCGAGTTGTTTGAAGCCTTTCAGGATAGTCATCTTTGCTTCTTACTATTGCCATTATCTCTTCCTTAGACCACTAGGAGCTCCAAAGCTCCGCTAACAGCCTGGATCTGATACTACAAATCACCGGTCAACCCCCAAGAGCGTAGGGTGTGTTCCTGACCAATAGGGCTTTGTCTATAGCCTATCGCCTCTGCCAACGCCTTCTATCAGGATACTGACACCTAAGTCTAGGCCAGCCCGCCTGCCAGCTGATCATCCTAGGTCTTACAGCAAGAAAAAGCCCTCCCATCCAATGGATGAAGAGGGGCAGGAGTTCCTGAAAATCGTCACTGTAGCTATGGTGCGTCATGGGCAGTGGTATGCCCAGGGGGGTGAGACCCATCCCCCCAACCAAGAAAAAGCCCTCCCATCCAATGGATGAAGAGGGGCAGGAGTTCCTGAAAATC
>CAYVMR010000004.1:0-23497 GCA_964452545.1 uncultured bacterium | reverse complement strand
CAATGGATGAAGAGGGGCAGGAGTTCCTGAAAATCGTCACTGTAGCTATGGTGCGCCATGGGCAGTGGTATGCCCAGGGGGGTGAGACCCATTAGGACGGTAGGGAGATTTGAAACCTATCTTGGTCCCAACCCGGTGGTCGACTAGTCAAGTGAACATAGTCTTGACTGCGGGCACCCGTGTAAATCTGCGTTGGTCTGAAAATCCGGTTCTCTGCTAGCTGTTCTTTCCAGTGGGCCAACCAACCCGCCACCCGAGCAATGGCAAAGACTGGGGTAAACAAATCGATCGGAATACCCAATTTTCGGTAGACCAAGCCAGAGTAAAAATCCACATTGGGGTAGATCCCTTTGTGCCCTAATCTCTCGGAGACAGCTTGCTCCATTTCCAAGGCGATGGCATAGTATTCATCCTGCCCAAACTTGTCAAACAGCTGCTCAGCTAATCCCTGCAAAATCGTAGCCCGGGGATCCTTAACTTTGTAAACCCGATGACCAAAGCCCATGATTTTAGTTTTTTGCTCGATGCAACGATCAACGAAGGGGCGGACATTCTCAATTGTGCCAATGTTTTGCAGCATTTCAATCACCTCTTCGTTAGCGCCGCCATGGAGTGGCCCAGCCAGGGTGCCGACCGCTGAAGCCACCACAGCATAGGGGTCAGTTAGGGTAGACGCTGTCACCATCGCGGAAAAGGTGGAAGCATTAATCGTGTGCTCGGCGTGGAGCGTGAGACAGATGTCAAAGATACGAGCCGCCAGGGGATCGGGTTCCTGCTCGTTAAGCATGTATAGGAAGTTGGCGGCATAATCCAGGTCGTCCCGTGGCTGCACTGGATCATTACCCTTGCGAATCAGTTGAAACGCCGCCACCATGGTGGGAATTTTGGCCAGCAGCCTCACTACCGCTTTTTGAATATAGATGGGGTCATCCAGGGCACGCCGTGAGTAAAATAACCCAAGGGCTGCTGCAGAGGCCTGTAGAGCATCCATCGGGTGGCCACTTTCTGGAAAGCACTTCATCATGTCGCGAATACGGTACTTCAGGCGGCGATGATAACGAATTTGATGTTCAAAGGCTTCTAATTCAGCCTTCGAAGGCAGCACTCCCCAAATTAGCAGGTAGGCCGTTTCGACAAAGCTGCTGTGCTGAGCCAATTCTTCAATCCGAATACCGCGGTACTCAAGTACGCCCGCCTGTCCGTCTAGAAAGCTAATGCTGGACTGGGTGGCTGGTACTCCCTCTAATCCTGGTCTGTACTCACATGCCGTCATAGATTAATACTCATGGTTGCTTAATTATGATTTCAAGGACGGGGAGCATTCCGCCGTTATTAACGCTACCAAATTGTGGGAGTCAAACCCTAATTCCGTGAATCCTAAATTGCCAAGCTTATTCTCGCCGCTAACTAATGCCAATCACGTATTTCTTCCATTCCTGGTGTAGCCCACTGTGAATCTGCCGCATCACTTCAAAGTAAAGGCTGCTGTGGGGCTTGCGAGGCTGACTAAACAAAGGCATACCAGCTTCCTTAGGGGTGCGATTGCCTTTTTTAACGTTACAGCGCACACAGGCGGCCACCATATTTTCCCAGCTGTCGCCGCCGCCCCGAGACCGGGGAACAACGTGGTCAAGGGTAAGGCCGTCACCGTTGTAGCCACAGTACTGGCACGTGTGACTGTCGCGCTGCAAAAGGTTGCGACGGGTCAGGGGAATATCTTTATAGGGAATGCGAACATAATGACGGAGACGAATCACAGTGGGCAAGGGAAAATCGGCATATAAAAACTTGCCGTTGTGTTCTACTTGCTCAGCCTTGCCCTTAATAACGAGCACAGCAGCCCGTCGCCAGCTCGTAATATTAAGCGGTTCGTAGGAGGCATTGAGCACTAGAACCTTACTCATCTGTGTCCAGAATGAAGGGTTTAGCCAGATATTAGCACAGCCGCCCTCAATCTGGCCTGAGGGTGCTAGACTCAGGCCGCTTAGGGGCGCTAGGATGGGCCCTATGCCCGGGTGATGAAGGAGTTAAGTATGCTCAGTTGGGAACAAACACCGAGTTTGTATCCGATGCGTTGTTGTCGGGCTTGGGTAGAAATTAATCGCCTGGCTTTGCACCATAATGTTCGGCAAATTAAGGCTTTTCTCAGTCCCCATACGGATTTGATGGCGGTTGTCAAAGCCGATGCCTATGGTCATGGCGCCGTGACCGTAGCCCAGGTCGCCCTAAACGCTGGGGCCACATGGTTGGGGGTGGCCACTGTGCCAGAGGGTATAGAATTGAGGGTGGCGGGGATTCAGGCTCCCATCCTGGTCATGGGGGCGGTGAACAGCCCAGAGGAGATGGAGGCGATGGCCCATTGGCGGTTGCAGCCTACCTTGGTAATGCCGAAACAGGCGTTGGTGTTTTCGGAGGTACTCTCTGGACTGGTGGCGGCTCGGCCGGCTAGTGTTCATCTGAAGCTAGATACGGGGATGAGTCGCCTCGGCTTTCCCTGGTCTGAGGCGGTGGAATTTGTGCGGTTTGTTCGTCAATTGCCTCACCTGCGAATTGCCAGTCTCTACTCTCACCTGGCCACAGCGGATAGTCCTGATTTGGCGGTTATGAAACTGCAGCAGCAGCGATTTGCTGAGGCTATTCGACAGTTGGGGGCAGGACAGTTAATGCCGCCTCGGCTGCACCTGGCTAATACGGCTGCTAGCCTGGCTGATCTGAGCTTGCACTATGATATGGTGCGGGTGGGACTAGGACTGTATGGTCTTTATCCAGCTCCCCACCTACGAGGTCGACTGGACCTTCAACCGGTTATGCAGGTTAAGGCTCGGATGACTCACCTCAAGGAAATTTCCCCCGGTACTGGTATTAGTTACGGACATCAGTTTGTGGCTGAGCGCCCGATGCGCCTAGGGGTGGTGGGTATTGGCTATGCTGATGGGGTGCCGCGATCGCTGTCGAACCGGCTTCAAGTCTTGGTTAAGGGACAGCGGGTGCAACAGGTGGGGGCAATCACGATGGATCAGCTAATGGTCGACGTGACCTCTATTGATAATTTGCAGGAAGGGGATGTGGTCACGCTGCTCGGTCGGGATGGGCATCAGCACATTAGTCCTGATGATTGGGCGGCAACGGCTAATACGATTTCCTGGGAAATTCTCTGTGGGTTTAAACACCGCTTACCCCGTATTGCCATTGATCAAGCGATCCCCTCGATAGGTTCAAGCCTCTCCCGATCCGATCACGTCCAGGGTAGTCGCCATGAAAATCCAAATCTAGGCGATACTTAAGTCGAAAGAAGTATCTGCGACCCCAGGGCTGTGTCCAAAACACCACAGAGTTGTTCAGTCGGGTTCCTGTCTCGGAATCTCGATAAACTTAGGTTAGCCTAATGGACCAATTTCGTGTTACGAGACGTGAAAAAATGGACATCTCGTAATTGACCTACTGGTCTCGTGTTATAAAACATCAGAAAGTGATCCTGTGTAGGCCTGCCAACTCGCTTCTGTCCCCTCACGGGGCTGAGGTTATAGTGGGTTTTTAGCCACACAAAATAAGCATTGCTTTTGATAGCGGTTCTCGCCAGCATTAAGGCACCTAGAAATCTTTGTAGTCCTTATTTATCTAGGCTTCTGCTGTACTGAGCGCAAACAGGAACTGCTATATCTGCTTTGATATTAACAACAACAGTTGAGGTGTGTAGATGACGTCAGATTTTATCCCAGAGGCAGAAGTCAAACAATCCCTTGGATGGGTCATTGCCCTTAGTATTGCCTTAATCGTGATGGGCATCCTGGCGATTTTTGCCCCCGCTATTGCTTCGGCTTTCTTTACCTCCGTGATGGGTTGGATTGCCTTGATTAGCGGTGTTGTAATGGTGGTGCAATCCTTTCGCTCAAAACCAGTCAAGGGCTTTTGGCTCAACCTCATTATTGGTATTGCCTACGCTATTGCCGGGTTATATATCCTGACCAACCTTGGCAAGGCGATGTTAGCCCTGACCTTTGCCTTTGGCATTCTATTTATCGCCGAAGGAATTTTCACCATCATTATGGGCTTTACCAATCGTTCTGGTCGGAGTATGTCATGGCTAGTTGTGCTAAATGGCATCATCACCCTAATTTTGGGCATTTTAGTGTTAAACTCCTGGCCCCTTAGCGCGCTCTGGCTAATTGGTCTATACGTCGGCATTAGTCTGTTGCTAAGCGGCATATCCCTACTAGCGGCGGCTCTATCGGTGAAGAAGGAGTTGCCGGCTTAGTCTGTGATGTCTTCAGCCGTCAACAGGATGCCGCCGCCGATCGCGGCGGCATCGTTCTGAGCAATACTTCACCTCCGGCCAGCAGTCGGCCCACTTTTTCCGCCAGCTAAAGGGCCGTTGACAGATGACGCATAGCTTAGTTGGCAGATCGGCCTTGAGGCGCTGTTTAGCCATGGTTTAGCTAACCTCTGTCCAGGCTGGGTGGCAAAGCAGCGCTTCCATCATCCGCACCCCCCGCAGTTGGTTGGAGAGGGGTAAGTGCCCATCCGGAGCGCTCAAATCCCAGATAAACCCCTTGGGATAGCGGGTCCAAAGATTCTCTTCCTTCCAGCCTAAACGGGGCCACAGTCGTTCCCAGTTTTGCCCCAGACTTAGCCAGAGGCGGCGCTGTACCGAAAAGCCAAACTTACCCTCCGAATAGATCAGCCAGAGCCGATCAATGGTTTGGACATCGATCGAGGGAAACTCTTGCACCTCGGTAAAGTAGACCCACTTGCGGGCTATGGCACCTGCTCCAGCTAATTCACACAGGTTGGCTAGGGTGAGGCGATCGGCTTCCTGAAAGGCTTGTTGCAGGAGACTGGTTTGTAATGGGCCGTAGTCAACCTTGGCCTCGGCGGGTAAAGGCAGCAGACCTTGAGGCCAGTATCGATGGAGAAACTCATTGATGTGAGGCTGTTGTAGGGCATAGAGCAACTGGAAAATTCGCCCATCCAAAACTGAGGGGGGGTGCTGTTGACGCTCTAGCAGGGTTGACTGCAATAGTTCAATCCCTTCCTCCCCTGAAACTGCCAAGGCATAGGCTGCCGAAAGCTGTTGTTTGAGACTATCACTCTGGAGTTGCTGACGCCAGTTCTGCTCGAGGCTACTGTCCGAAACCATAGATAGTGCTATTGTTCGTTGCGAAACTGCGCCCCTCAATCATAGCGTCAAGGGATGGGTGAAAAACGCGAACTCTTGCACCACTTGCCCCCCGATCAGGTGTTCCTGAATAATTCGCTCAAGGACCGCTGGGGTGGCACTGTGATACCAGATGCCGTCAGGGTAAACCAGTAAAATGGGTCCCTGTTGGCAGACTTGCAGGCAATTAGCCTTGGTCCGAAAAACCGAAGTGGAACCGCTCTCTAGCGCCCTATCAAGCTGCAGTTCCCGAAGCCGCTTCTTGAGGTAGTCCCAAGCTTCAAGGCTGGCGGCTTGGTCACAACATTTCGGTTTAGTTTGATCGGCACAGAGAAAAATATGGCGTCGAATAGCCGGTAGAGCTAGGGCTTGAATCCGCTCGGTCAAGTCGATACAGGTCGGCACAGGGCTAGTCATGGCAGGTTAGGGCTGGGATTCAACGGCAGGGGTGGCATCTTCGTCCTGGGAGACCAGGGGCGCTGCTCCTGAGGAGGGTGGAGAAGGGTTTGCTCCTAAGCCCTCAGGGCGAATCCGCCGGATCGGCAGGTTGGCAATGAGGGCTGTCATGCGTTGATCGCTTTCGAGGCAAAATTCTAGATTTTCTTGATCAAGCTCGACATAGCGAGAGACTACCTCTAAAATTTCCTGGCGCATCCTTTCCACCATGTCTGGGGTAAGGTCGGTGCGATCGTGGGCCAAGACCAGTTGTAGCCGCTGCTTGGCTGATTCACGGCTTGCGCTGGGGCGGTGACGATTAAAGAGCTTATCGAGCAGTTCACTGAGCATGGGCACTGGCAAAAAAACGACATCCTGATACCCGGTAACCTAGCGTTGGCGATCGCCGCCGAGCCATTTAACCCCGCAAAAATCGCCGCAGTCGACTGAAGAGATCATCCTGGGAGGCCGTCAGATCTAGGAGGGGAACCTCTTCGCCCAGTAGGCGGCGGGATACGTTGTTAAAGGCTACGCCAGCCATGGATAATTTGTTGTCGAGCACCAGGGGTTCACCGCGGTTAGAAGAAACGATCACCCGCTCATCATCCGGAATGACTCCCAGTAGAGGTACCGCTAAAATATCCAGCACGTCACGCACCGACATCATTTGCTCCTCCTGTACCATAGCCGGCTTCAGTCGGTTGATCAGGAGTTTGGTATGTTTAACATCGCTAGCTTCTAGCAGACCGACTACCCGATCCGCATCCCGCACCGATGAGACTTCTGGCGTTGTTACCACGATCGCCTCATTAGCGGGGGCGATGGCATTTTGGAACCCCAACTCAATACCAGCGGGGCAATCAATCAGCACAAAATCATACTGACCCTTGAGTCCACTCACCAGCTCTTTCATCTGATCTGGGGTAATTGCCTCCTTGTTACGATTTTGAGCCGCGGCCAGCATGGCCAAGTTGGGTTGACGCTTATCTTTAACCAGGGCTTTCTCCACAGAACACTCTCCAGCCAGGACATCCAGGGCGGTATAAACGATCCGGTTTTCCAGGCCTAACAGTAGATCAAGATTACGCAAACCAAAATCGGCATCAATGACCACCACCCTTTGGTTGCGCTGGGCTAAAGCCATACCCAGGTTGGCAGTACAGGTGGTCTTGCCAACCCCACCCTTACCCGAAGTCATTACGATGATGCGCGTCATGGGTTAGCCTAAAACGTTAACATTGCAAATCAACAACTCAAGGAATTCTAAGGGCAATTGGGTAAATTGCTCTACTTTTAGGGATTAACTTAGGGGTCAAACCCTAACCCGCCGGGAGCCAGTTGACTACGGGCAAAGTCCTGGGCCAGGGCAATACGAATGGTGTTGTCTCCAACATAGGCCACCTCAGGGCCATAGACATGGGCGGAGCTATCGGGGGGACGAGCCACCAAATCGGCAATGCGCAGCTGGGTGGGCTGGAGTTGTAGCGCCATAATTCGACATTGGCGATTACCGCCAGCCCCGGCATGGGCCAAGCCCCGCAGTCGACCCCACACCAGAATATCGCCATCCGCCGCCAGGGTGCTGCCCGGATTAGTATCCCCCAAAATGATTATGGTACCTGGGTGGCGGATATCTACTCCTGAGCGAACCGTAGTCTGTAGGTAGAGGGGGGCATCTAGAATAGTCCCGGTGGCAGGGGTAGACTGCACCAAATGCTCCATATTGGCCAGCTGATCTACGCAGCAGCCCAGGGTGATGGCGGCCATAGCGGTTTGGCGGCGGCTGGTTACCACCCGCTTCAGGGTTAGCTGGAAAGGGCTGAGGATATCCACCAAACTTTGCAGTTGGCGGCCATCTAGGCGGCGATCGCCCGCCTGCAGGCAGACCGGTGCTGGCCCCTGCCAGAGCCGCTCCCCTCCCTCCAGGCGTTGTTTTAATTGCTGCAGCAAGTCTACCCAGGCGGCACCGCTGGATTCAACCTCAGGGGGTAGCTGCAGGCTCAGTTGTCCGTCCTCAGCGTTGACCTGAATCTGCTGCCAAGGGCTAGGGGCCGTCAAGGTTTGCTCAGGCGGTTGAGGCGGCTCGGTAACAGCCATGGGGTCTGTGACCAGCGACGTAGAAAGAGGGGATTCAGAAGCCATAGACTCTGTATGGACCATAGGACGCTCGATTATGACCCATTACAGCACAATCTTCCAATCTGGTGACATTCTCTCCACCCCTTGGCGAAGAGGTAGTTGAGTTAGTTATGATGGAATCAGGTTCTACTACGGCGTTGGTGACTGCCAACAATGTTTTACGATCTATGTTTCTTCTTAACGGGAACCCAGTTGTGTCGGCGGCAGTAGACCAGGCCTAGACCTGGAAACTTTAAGCCAGATGCCAGGGTACCCACCTGGTTTATCCAGGTCGAAGACTGAGGTAAGACGGCGCTGCGGTGAACCTTTCTAGCCTTATCAAACAATCTTTAAGCCAGGTTAGGGGGTGGTGTTACGTCGCCAGACTGGATTCCTTGCAATTGGCTCTGGATCAGGGACTCTAGGTCATGGCGTCTAACCTCCATCCCCGGTTCATTTTGACCCGTAGTTTCATAGAAAATTAGACTGTCCACCGGTTTCATGGCTAGTAACTGAAACAAAATGTGGATGACTGGTATTGGCAGAGCCATAACTCGAGGATCTAAACCAGCCCCCTGGCTATCAGCCGCATCCTTAAGGGTAGGGTAGACATAGACAACATTCTTTTGTCTCTCAGGTTGGTTACGATTGGTTAGGGTAGTCATTACCCAGCCCTGTTCCAGGGTCTGCAGCACGTAGTACTGGGCATGGCGCAGTTGCCCCGCCACCGCTAACAATACGGGGGCAATCGTAGTAATAGCTAGGGGAGTGAGGCCATGATCTTCAGCATTACGGACTAACAGGTCAACTTGAGCATCAAGTTCCATCGGTTTTAGGGGGGCCCTATCGCCCTTTTGAGAAATCGCCAGTTTAAGAGTAGTCAGAGAAGTATAACTTTGGTCAGAACGCTTCGGCCAGACCAGATCGGCATTTTGATGTCTCGGATATTCAGCCAGCCCGGTCGACCTTAAATCAGCCACTGATCTCGGGTTGCGAACCATCAAACAGCGAAGGCTAGACAGGTGTTCCAGCCCGCCTCCTTCGACTCAGCGGCTTGGGTGAGCCCTCCGACATGGGTTGAGGTCCCAAGTCCTTCCCTTACCCAAGGTGGAGATTATCCAGTGGAGATTATCCAATGGCCTCAAACGGCAAGGCTGAATCCATCAGAGTTGCCTCAATTAAGATAGGAGACCCTAATGAATCCACGGAGAGATGCTAAACTACCTAGGTATACAGATTGACTTTAGTTAAGGTCTGAGGAGAGAGTATCTAAATAATTTTCTTGTTTAATGTCTAGCCATAGCCTGGCAAAATGGGGCGGAGGCCAACCAAAACACCTGTGCAGCTTTTGCTTCTACGGATCAACCCTGTCCCGAGCGTCCTGGGCCCACAGGTATAGGCCAAAACACATGTTTGTCGGGAACCCTAGGGTTTATTTTGGCCAGTATACTGTTGATTAGCATCTCCTGCAGGATAAAATCTAAGCACCCAAGCTAATCTTAGGACTATTTTTTGCCTTATCCCCCATCCTGCAAGCACTACTGGCTCTTATCTTGTTGATAATGGGATCAGGGTACTAATCTAAATTAGGCCAGGGTGACAAGCTCGTTCCTTTCCTCACCTTAGCCCCCTAGGGTATTATTTTGTCATTAGATAACTATTGCGTACTTTTTATAACAGTATCACAAATGGGTGGGTCTACTTTATTAGCTAGTTACGGCACCTCATGTCATCTTTACCTATAGCCTTTGAGGAACATTGGACTTGGCTCAGGGGACTGGTTTGCTATCTATTACTGCACTGACTAAGTTATTTGCTGAGGAGCTAAAGAGTAAGACTAGTGCACCTCAGCCGGTCTGCTGGGGAGTGGCCCAGCGAATTGTCCATGAAGTACAGCGGATTTGCGATGAGAGCAGCCGTATTCAAGCTTCTGGAGCCGTAGTCAGTTGGGCAAAGTCCTTGGGTCAACAACGAGTTGATCAGTGTTTGAGATACTACAACCTGGGTTCAGAGCAAGGTCGTGTAGAGCTCCATAGTACCCTCAGCGCGATTGTTTATCGCTACATTACCCCAGCCCATATTCAAACAAGTTATCAAGCCCGTCTGGGGTTAATAGAAGATTTTTTGCAGGGGTTTTATCTAGAAGTCCTAACCGCCTTTCGCCGCGAGAACCAACTGGACGAACTTTACCAGCCCCGTACGCTACTGGAGTTGGCTGAGTTTATGGCCTTTTCAGAACGCTATGCGAAGCGGCGGATTACCCTGTCTGGACAACGTAGTCAACAATTACTCATTCTTAGAGCCCAAACCTTTTGTCGACAGCAGCCTCCAGAAGTGGCCGTGGACATTGAGCAAGCTACCGACTTTGGGGGTGATAGTGATGATATCCGACCCGCCGCGTCTCACCAACGGGTGCGGGAAGAGATCCTGGAGCAGGCCAATGAGTTGCCTGAACCCTCATTGCGGGGGGAAGTTGTAGAACAGCTATTGGCTTACCTGAAGGAGCGTAACCAAGACGAGTGTGCTGACTACTTTGCCCTACGCCTTCTAGACCTCTCTACCCAGGAAATTGAAGCCTTACTCAATATTACCCCTCGAGAACGGGATTACCTGCAACAACGCTTTAAGTATCATTTGCTACGTTTTGCCCTGTCTCACCAATGGGAATTGGTGCACGAGTGGTTAGGGGCAGGGCTGGCTAACAATCTTGGTCTGACCCCTCAACAGTGGCAACAGTGGTACGAACAACTGAGCGCCAAACAGATTAAGCTTTTACAGTTGAAGCAACAGGAGGTGGAGGATACCGAAGCCGCCAGACTTTTAGGATTAACCAGTACTCAGTTTAAGAAGTACTGGACTCATCTTTTAGAGCTAGCTTGGGAAATTCGTAACCTTTAATGTCCGGATAGGCGAGGCAAACCTGTGAATAAAGAGATAGACATGAGTAAAGAGGTCCTACGTCGGCTGTTATTCGAATCAGCCTCCGTCGGCGAGTCTCAGTCAGGGGAGCGTCATCTGGCCTCATTTGGTCCCGATTCTAACCATAGTGTTGCTGCTTTTAATCCTGGAGATCTTCCTGCCGTGCAAACCCACTACGAAGCGCTGTTAAAGCGACGTCTCAAACAAGAAATTGTCCATCGACCGCCCTTGTTCCCCTGGGAAAAAGGGGTGCAGAACTACCCTGATATCCTCAACGCCGGATCGACTACGGGGTCTATCTGGCTAGACCATTTAAAGAACCTGGAAGTTCCCTCTGACTTACCTGAAGAGGTGTTAACCGAGCTGTTAAACCAATGTCAGCAAGTGGCTAAACATACCCTGCAGATGGGTCGACGGTTAGTCCAGGCGGTGGAGGTGCTGTTCCCGGCTCAGCCCCAGAGTCTGGATTATATTGCTGGCCTGGTGGTCCGCCCGGCTTACCGATCAGCTCAAACTCCTACCCTTGATCAGGTGAACTATGGGACAGCGACTCCCCAGCAACAAATCGCCCTTTCCATGTTGGCGGCTAAGAGTATTTTTGAGGCGCTTAGCCTGACGGTTTCTAATGCTCAATCCACCGTTAACCGGATTTGGTTGACTAAAGCTGGGGTCGTGATGGTAGGGGCTACTTACCATAGTCGATCCGCAAGCCAGCCCCAGTTGGAGGTGCGGATAACCTTGCCTGAAGCTGGTGCAGTGGACATCGTTGATCGCGAGGAATGCCTGAGGGCAGAGCGTTCTACCCCGGGTGAGTTGGTTTTGTCAATCAATCCCGTGGAAAGTCGTTGTCCCTATACGCTAGAACTCAGCCTCGGGCGATACCCTGATGATACTCTGCAGTTTCAAGTCATGGTAGAGTCCTAAGGGGTTTAGGGGCTGGGAGGATTCTCCTAGCCCCTGGTCGAACTAAAGGATCGGCAGGCAATCACCGGGGAGGAGTCTACCCCCTGCATGGGGCACTTACTCTGTTGACAAATCCGGCAATTGGCCGTGGCCCAGGTGTTGGTTGCCGTAACTGAGCTACTGCGGCAACCGGGCTGGGTAAAGAGGCTGACCTGTTGTCGGATGTAGCCTTCCATTTCTAGCTCGGCGATCGCCGTAACCATCAAAATCGCTTGGGCCACGGCCAATTCTCGCCGGGCCAGGTTAACCTGAGCCAGGGTGTCACCAAACCCCAGGGAGGGTTCGTGGACGATCACCGGTAATTGCTGAGGTTGGCTACGGAAGTGGGTGGGACGTTCCTGCCCGTAGTGATCTTTAAACTGTAAAGTCAGGGTGCCGTCGGCAAAATGGCGGGTGCGAATCCAGCGCTGGAAGGGCGTGGTCAAGAAGCCGTCTAGGTCAAGGCTATACCACCAAGACTTGTGCCAGGCTTGGGAGGGTAGGTGCAGAATCTGATGGGTTTGCTCAGGGTTAAAACCGGCCTGTAGGAGGAGTTGCACCGCCTGGCTAGGGGGGATGTTCTGGGCCAGGGTAACCACAGCTGAGTGGTAGTTAGTCAGGGCTTGGTACTGGCTGTGGTTACCCGGCTCTGGCACTGGGGGCGCGCCAGGATAGGATCCAGCTAGCACACAGTGAATATATTCAAAGGTTAGAACGGCGTCAATTTTAGCCTGGGGGTTACTGCTGAGGGGTACCCCCACCTGTAGAGAGACCGCACCAACCTGGTGGGGATAGGCCAGGGGCGGTAGGCTATCCGTCAAAAGTGTTCGTAGCCATGACTCATCGGCCAGCGCCAAAGCCAGCTGGGCCTCCGGTGGGGGGGGGCTGGCGACGCTGTAGCTATGGCGTAAACGGGAAAGGGAAGACTTAACCATACCGTCAACATCCGACGAGGTCGACCAGCCCGACCAAAAGGGTTTTCCCTGGAGGCCATGCCAGCGGTAGAGCAGAGGCCGAATCACCTCCCTTGACCCGAAGGCTCAGGCCGGGATCGGAGGTCCGCCCCGTTAGCTAGGGTTACAGCTCAGGGGAATATATCCTCTAACCGAGTTAGTTCTGTTCTAGCAGGCGAGGCGGATCGGTGCGACCGGCGGATTGAAAACGTTGTAGGGATTATCAAAGCGTAACGCAACGTGATGGTCTGTTACTCCTGGGGATCTTCAGCGGTGATCGGATCATCGTCGAGGACTTCGATGGTGACAGGGCCGTTGGAGCTGGCGGGCTGGGACTTGGTGGCTACCTGCTGCTGGGCTAGGCCCAGCAGCGATCGCAGCCCCTGAATCACGGGTTGCAAAGGGCGGTAGCGATCGCCATAGGTTTGGTCCATATCGTGGTCGAAGCGTTCCAGCTGACTCTGGAGATGGCTAATCACATCGGCGGTCCAGTTAGCCTTGCGATCGCTAGCCAGATTCAGAACTTCGGTCAGAATATCGCCCCAACTGGGGGGCACCGGGGGAGCTGAGGCTGCCGCCTGATCGGCTGACTCAACCGACTCCCCTGCCGCCGCTGCGGCTTCCTTGGCCTTCAATTGCTCAATCATCTCCGCTAGGGACTGACGCCCCAGGGACTCCACCTCTAGGGTGCCATTCTTGAGCTCGGAGAGGGCTTCGTTAGCCGCCCCTTGGAAGATCTCGCGAATTCGGTTGATCCGCTGACTGCCCTCCTGTTGGGCTTTTTCCCAATCCGCCTTGACTTTATCTTGGACGCTGTTGGTCATGGTATCCATCCTTAAACGTTGCAAATGAATTGAGGAGCATCAGTGAAGGTCGGGCCCTAGCTCAGGGTGGTGGCAACCACGTCCACCGCTTCAACGGAGGTTTCAGGGGTCGCTGACTGTTTGGCCTGACGCAGATTGCGCTTGCGATCTAACAAAATTTGAGTGACTTCGGTAATGGCCAGGGTGGCCAGTAGCCCATCATCCACCCACCCTAAAATTGGCATCATGTCCGGGGAGATATCCAGGGGGCTGACCAGGTATAGCAGGGTCCCCAGGAGTACTACCCAACGATATTTGGAATTACGAACCAGTTGGCGGTACCCATCCATGATTGATTGAGTAAACAGCCCCTTTTTCATGGTCATCTCCTTGGCGTGAACAACCCTATTTTGTCAGAGTGGCAGAATTTGTACAGGTAGGGAAAACCCCTGCTATTCCCGGGGTTTTCCACCGTCTCGACCGTACCCGGAAGACCGTACTGACCTGATCGATGGCCGTTACAGGGCCCGTTTGGCGATGGCCCGCTGGACTAACCATAGCCCAGCCGCCAAGAGAGACCCTAACCAAAGCCAGCCACCGGTTTGGGCTTGGCCCTCCAGGAGGCACCACCCCCCGAGCCCGCCCAGACCTAGGGCACAGCCGGCCACGGTGGTTAACATACCCCGCAGAGCCTGCTGACTGGTGACCACCTGGGCCGCCAGGTCAGTGCCCGGGGGCAGGGCGGCAAGGGTTTTGGCGGTGGCTTGAAAGGCGGCGTAGTCTGCCGCCGTAACCTGGTAATAGGTGCCTAAATCGTTATCCCGCAAAGTAGGAACGCTGTAGAGACCAAATTGTCGGGCGGTGGCGATCGCCAGGCGAATTTGGCGCTGGCTCGCCAGCGGCGACAGCGCCTCAAACAGCGACTGGCGATAGACCCCAGTTTTAGCCATGGTTAAAATTTGGTCAATCAGTGCGGTGGTGGCGCTGCCCTGGATTTGCATCAGAGTTTTCCTAGTTCCCCTGTTCTGTTTTAACCGATCTTAATCCCGGTGCTCTTCCTGGGTTGTCACTGCATCAGGCCGTAGGCCAGCAGGGCGCTGCCCAGGGGCACCGTCAGGTTATCCAACCCATAAATGGAGAGGGTCTCCAGGGCGGTAGCGGCGATCGCCACCACCAGGGCCGTCAACCCGACCTGCACCGTCCAGCCAGCGGTCCAACCCAAAATTGCCAGACTCACACAAAAACTGGCCAGGGCCATGGTCAGGCTACCTTCCCAACTTTTCTGGCTACCCAGGAGCGTATAGTGATGGTGGCCAAATCGCTGCCCCACCAAGGCGGCTAAACCATCCCCCCAGGTCATGGTGAGGATGCCCAGGGCGGCATACTGGGGTAGGGTAGGGGGCCAAAAGGCCAGGGTCAACAGGCCAATGCTGAGGGCATAGAAAAAGGTGCCTAAACTGTGGCGACCCACCCCATTGATGCCCGGTAAAATCGGATAGTGGTAGGACAATAGGGCCACCCCACTGAAGAGCACCGAGGCCGCCACCCCCATCCAGGTGGGGGTATGCAACCACCAGGCCAACAAAATCACCTGCCCAGCGCCAATGTGGACGACTTTTCGGGTGATTTCGGTGCCCACCTGGGTGTAGCGCCGTAGGGCCTCAGCCATGGCCCCCACCAGGCCTAGCCAGGCTAAAACCAATCCAATTTGCAACAGCACGGTGGCCATCATGGTAGGGGAAATCGGTATAGTGGGGTGGGACTTCTAGACCTTACTACACGAACCTTCTATGGGAACATATAAGCGAGTATTACTTAAACTCAGTGGCGAGGCCCTGATGGGGGATCTGGCCTATGGCATTGATCCCCAGGTGGTGGAGGCGATCGCCGGCGAGATCGCCGAGGTGGCCCGGGCCGGCATTGAAATCGCCGTGGTGGTGGGGGCGGGCAACATCTTCCGGGGTATTAAGGGGGCCGCCGCTGGCATGGACCGAGCCACCGCTGACTACATTGGCATGATTGCTACGGTGATGAACGCCATGACCCTGCAGGACTGCCTGGAGCGGATTGGGATTTGCACTCGGGTGCAAACCGCCATTGCCATGCAGGAGGTGGCCGAGCCCTATATCCGCCGCCGCGCCATCCGCCACCTGGAAAAAAACCGGGTGGTTATTTTTGGGGCCGGCTCCGGTAATCCCTTTTTCACCACCGACACCACCGCCGCCTTGAGAGCTGCGGAAATCAATGCGGAGGCGGTCTTCAAGGCGACTAAAGTTGACGGGATCTACGACTCTGATCCTAAAATTAATCCCGATGCCCGGCGCTATCGTACCCTCACCTACGGTCACGTGCTCCAGCACGACCTGAAGGTGATGGACAGCACCGCCATTGCCCTCTGTAAAGACAATCACATTCCGATTATGGTTTTTGACCTGTCGGTGCCCGGCAACATTCAGCGGGCTCTGATGGGTGAGTCGATTGGCACAATTGTAGGAGAGTCCTTTGATGTCAGCTGATGATATTTTGCTAGAAACCGAAGATCAAATGCAGAAGGCGATTGAGGCCACCCAGCGGAATTTCAACACGATTCGCACCGGGCGAGCTAATGCCTCCCTCCTCGATCGCATCGAGATTGAATACTACGGGGCTCAAACCCCCCTCAAGACGGTGGCTAACATTTCCACCCCCGATGCCAGCACCCTGATGATCCAACCCTTTGATGCCAGCACCCTGACCACCATCGAAAAGGCGATTTCCCTCTCCGATGTGGGGCTCACCCCCAACAACGATGGCCGGGTGATCCGGCTGAATATTCCTGCCCTCACCGCCGAGCGCCGCCAGGAGTTTGTTAAAACCGCCCACAAGTTGGCGGAGGAGGGCCGGGTATCGATCCGTAACCAGCGTCGTCATGGCATTGATGGCATTAAAAAACTGGAGAAAGCCAGTGAAATTTCCGAAGATGAAGCTCGTGACCTACAGGAGGAGATCCAAAAGTTGACCGATAAGTATATTGCTAAGCTCGATCAAGCCCTAGCCGCCAAGGAAAAGGACATTACTACGGTTTAGGGATGAGGCCAGAAATCGTCTAGAATCATCGATGCAAATTCTCTCCGTTGCCCTGCAGAACTTTAAGACCCACCGGGACCGATTCTTTGAGTTTCAACCCGGGACCAATGCCATTTGTGGGGAAAATGGTGCCGGTAAAACCAGCATTCTGGAGGCGATCGCTTGGGTGCTGTTTAACCACCAAGGCGACTACGCCAAGGAGGACCTGATCCGCAATGGTAGCGGTAGCGCCCAGGTCACGGTGGTGTTTACCTCCAACCATGACGGTCGCACCTACCAGGTGCAGCGCTGTACCCAGCGAGGGTACCAGATATTCGATCCCCAGCTCAATCAGCGCCTGCCCTATAGCCGCCTTAAGGATGAGATTTTGCCCTGGTTACGCCAGCACCTGGGGGTGAGTGCCACCACCAACCTGGCCCAGTTATTTGCTCGCACCGTAGGGGTGCCCCAGGGCACCTTTACCGCTGACTTCCTACAACCCGCTGAACAGCGCAAGGCGGTGTTTGACGCCGTACTCAAGGTGGAGGACTATAAGCTAGCCTATAAACAAATGAACACCCTGCGCCGCTACGCCGAAGACCAGGTGGAGGCGATCAAGGCTCAGCTGACTCAGTATCAGGAGGCCCTGGCCCCACAACCCGAGCTTCAGGAGCGTCAGCAGCGCCTCACCCAGGAGTTACAGGTCAGTCAGCAACGGCTGCAGGGGTTGGAGGTCAGCCTGGCGGACTTACAAAGGCAGCGCGACCAGATCAAGGCTGAGGTGGATCAGCTCCAGGCTCTGGATCGGCAGCGTCAGGCCCTAGATCACCAGCGCCAGGTTCAGCAAGCCAACCTGGCCCAGCAGCAACAGGCCCTCAGCCAGGCGGCGGCGGCGGTAGCCCAGTGTCAGGCCCAAGCGGAGGCCTACCAGGGCTATCAGCGGGCGGATCAGGCCCTGGAGCAGCTAGGGCAACGACAGCAAGCCCGGCAACAGTTGCTGCAGGAGTACCAGGGCCTACAGGCTAGTTGCAACCAAAAACAGACGGAGCTGACCCGCGTCCAGACCCAATTGGAAAATCTGGCTACCGCCCAGGCAGAGCTTGACCAACTACGGCCCCAAATTGCCCGGCAGATCGAGCTAGAGCAGGAGTTGCAAACCTGGCAGCATCGTCAGCAGCAGTTGCTCCAATTAGCCCTACAGCGGCAACAGGTGGAAACCCAGTATCAACAGTTGGCGGACCAAGCCCAACGGTGGCAACAGAGCTACGATCGCCTACAGACCCTAGTTGCCTCCGTTGCCGAAATTCCTACCCTGGAGGCAGAGCGCGATCGCCTCCAACAGCAGATCAGTCGCCTGGCCATGGCCCGCCAATTTGAGGCCGATCTCCAGGCCTTGGTGGCTACCAGTCAACAGCGCTGGGACGACCAGACCCATACCACCGCGGCCCTGATCGCAGACCTCACCGCCCTACTATCCACCCTGCCAGCCACCACCACCGCCAGGTTGACCCAGCTCAGCCAGCACTGGTCCGAGGCCGGTACCATCTATAGCGACCTGATTCAGTCCTTAGAGGAGATTCTGGCCGATCTCTCGGATCAAACCGATGGAGCGACCCTGGAAAAGCAGATCAAGACCCTAGATAATCCCCTCAGACAGCGCTATGGGTGGCGCGGTGAGCTGGCCCAAGGCCCTGACCTCCTGGCCCAGCTGGAACAGACCCAGCACCAGCAAGCCCAGCTGCGAGCCACTCTCACCCAGCTAGACCAGCAACTGACCGACACAGCCGCCGTGGAAAACCAGATCCAAGCCCTGCAACAGCAGCTTGAGGATCTGGGGCGTCCCCGGGAGAAAAGCCAAATTTTGCAACGCACCCTGCCAGACTCAGGCCAGTTGGACGTTAGTCAAGCCCAGTTATTGGCCGATCAGGCTAGCCTGCAACAGCAGTTAGCTGCCCTAGATCAGGCCCTGGACAGCTTTGAGGACCTAGATCGGGCCCTGGCCACTGAACAGGCCCAGCGACGCCAGTGCCAGGCCGGCTATAACCTCTATCTGCAAAGTCAAGCCTTGGCTAACCAATATCCCCAGATTCAGGAGGATCTGACCGCTGCCCAAGCCACCCTGGCGCAGATCGAGCAGCGGTGGCAGGCGGCTGATCAGGCCTACCAGGAGGCCACCACTCGGGTCAATCCAGCGGCGATCGCCGCCCTGGAGAACCGCTATGCCACCCTGCGGTCCGAGGCGGATCAACTGGCGGGCAGCCTACCCCAACAACACCAGCGCCTAGCCGATCTGGACCAACAGCTGGCCAGCCTGGCGGCGATCGCCGAGCGCCAGGAACACGCCCAGATCGACCTACAACGCCGGGAGCAGATTAAACGCTTCATTAACTTTGCTCGCAAGAGCTACAACGAAGCCGGTCCCCGGATTACCGAGCAGTACGTCCATAATATTTCTCGGCAGGCTGATCGACTCTTTCGGGAGTTGATGAACCGACCCAATGTGGCCCTGGCGTGGAGTCGAGACTACGACATTGTGGTGCAGGAAGGGGCCAACCAGCGCCGCTTCGTCAACCTCTCCGGCGGCGAGCAAATGTGTGCGGCCCTGGCGGTGCGGCTAGCGCTTTTAAAGGTGCTGGCCGATCTGGATATTGCCTTTTTTGATGAGCCCACCACCAACATGGATCGACCCCGCCGCCAGGGGTTAGCGGAGGCGATTGGACGGATCAAAAGCTTTGCCCAGTTGTTTGTGATCAGCCACGACGACACCTTTGAAACCATTACCGAAAATGTGATTGTGGTGGAGCGGGAGGTGAGCTAGGGGTAGGGCTGGCCTGGCCCAACCGGCCAAAAACTCGCGATCGTGCCAAAATGTATATTAAATCTATCGCCTGTCAAGGCCCCAGACTAAGGGCCTACCCCGAGCAGGGGGGCCAGTGGAGAATTGGATCAGTTACGGCTTAGCGTTAGTTGGACATCGGCACACCGTTGGTTAACCTACTCCTTAAAGTTCGGCAATTTCTGCGACGCTGGTGGGGGGACTTTACCCTACAAACTCGGCTGATGGCTGGAGCTACTCTGGTGGTTTCCCTGATCACCAGCGGCCTCACCTTTTGGGCCGTTCATACCATCCAGGCCGACGCCCGCCTCAACGATACCCGCTTTGCCCGGGATCTGGGCCTGCTATTGGCGGCTAACGTAGCCCCGCTGGTGCAGGAGGGCGATCGCACTGAACTGGCCCGCTTTTCCTCCAGCTTTTACCAAAGCACCACCAGTGTTCGCTATATGCTCTATGCCGATGAAAATGGTGACATTTTCTTTGGCATTCCCTTTTCCGATACCGCCGTGGAAAGCTCCCTGACCCTGCGGCGCCGCATCCAAATTCCTGAGGGCTATGCCCAAAACACCGATCTACCCTTGGTCCGCCAGCACCTCACCCCCGCCGGCGAGGTCACTGACGTGTTTGTCCCCCTCAACTACAATGGCCAGCAGATGGGCATCCTGGCCCTGGGTATTAACCCCAACCCCACCGTTGTCGCCTCATCTCACCTCACCCGCGACGTTACCATTGCCGTGTTTGTCTCCATTTGGGTGATGGTCATCCTGGGTTCAGTCTTCAATGCCCTAACCATTACCAAGCCCATTAAAGAACTCCTGTTGGGGGTCAAAAACATTGCCGCCGGAAACTTTAAGCAGCGCATTGATCTACCCCTTGGCGGCGAGCTGGGGGAACTGATCTATAGCTTTAACGACATGGCGGAGCGCCTGGAATGCTACGAAGAGCAAAACATTGAGGAACTAACTGCAGAGAAGGCGAAACTGGAAACCCTGGTCTCCACCATCGCCGATGGGGCCATTCTGCTGGATAGGGACATGCATGTGGTGCTGGTTAATCCTACGGCTCGCCGGATCTTTGGCTGGGAAACCCAACTCCTGGATGGGGAGTTAGTGCTTGACCACTTACCAGCGCCCGTCCGGGTACAACTCACCCGACCCCTGTTTCAGGCGGTGCAGGGGGACTCTGAGGCCATGGAGTTTACCGTCCCCCTGACCGAACCTAGCTATCGCATGCTGCGTATTTTGCTCAACACGGTGCTAGACCAAGCCAGGGAAAATGTCAAAGGGTTGGCGATTACGGTTCAAGATATTACCCGTGAGGCGGCCCTCAACGAGGCCAAGGCTCAGTTTATTAGCAATGTCTCCCACGAGTTGCGCACTCCCCTGTTTAACATCAAGTCCTTTATTGAAACCCTCCACGACTACGGTGACAACCTTAGCGATACCGAACGGCGGGAATTTCTGGAGACCGCCAACCATGAAACCGATCGCCTAACCCGGTTGGTCAATGACGTGTTAGACCTATCGCGACTGGAGTCCAACCGACAGTATGTGATTGATGCCGTCGATATTTCCCAACCGATCGAGCAAACCCTGCGCACCCATCGCCTCAATGCTAAGGATAAACAAATTGAATTGGTCCAATCCGTAGAACCGGCTCTGCCCCCAGCTATGGGGAACTACGACTTGCTGTTACAGGTCTTCAGTAACTTGGTGGGCAATGCGCTGAAATTTACCGAGCCCGGTGGTCAGGTGATGCTACGGGCCTACAAATTACCGACCAACTGTGGGCAAAATGGGCAAGGGGGCTGTATCCGCATCGAAGTTTCAGACACCGGCATTGGCATTGCCCCAGAGGACCAAGCGGCTATTTTTGATCGCTTTTTCCGGGTGGAGAATCGGGTTCATACCCTGGAGGGCACTGGCCTGGGGCTTTCCATTGTCAAAAATATTATTGAGAAGCACAACAGCCAAGTACATCTGATCAGCGCAGTAGGGGTGGGCACCACCTTTTGGTTTGATCTGCCGATCTACACCCTGTCCTCCTCCCTGGATTTACAAACGGCCGAGCTCCCTGTGGAGGCCTAGATTCAGCCTCAATTCAACCGATCCCACTGGGGATATCAAACATAGCGAAACGCGGTTTCCCGTCGGGGAACCGCCAAGTTCCTAGGGGCTGGGAGGTCAGATTTCCTAGGCGTCTCAGTTTAGAAGATGGAGAATAGGAGATTCGAACTCCTGACCTCTGCGGTGCGATCGCAGCGCTCTACCAGCTGAGCTAATTCCCCGGGGGCGAAAACGCCTTTCCATAGTACCAAAAACCCGGAGCCCCGTAAGCCCCCTGCCCCGAGCAATTGAAGAGAACTGGGCAAAGGGCTGGTGGGCCAGTCCCAGTCTCTGCTACACTAGCCAAAGACATCAACTTGGAAGCGTGGCTGAGTGGTCGAAAGCGCCTCCCTGCTAAGGAGGTAGGGGAGTAAACCTTCCCTCGTGGGTTCAAATCCCACCGCTTCCGTTGGTATGGTTTTTCCCAACCACCTTGACATGTTTGCCCCGGCGGACAATTTGCTACTCACAAAGGACGCCTACCTGGCGCTGGAGCAGACCAGCCCAGAGCGCCATGAGTATGTGGCAGGGCAGGTCTATGCCATGGCAGGGGGAAGTGAAGATCATGACCTGATTGCGGGCAATTTTTACAGCCGGTTACGGACCCATCTCAGGGGCAGTGACTGTCGAGTCTTTTCCGGCAACATGAAAATCCACATCCCTGCCCTCGATATTTTTTACTATCCCGATCTCTCAGTCACCTGTGACCCCAATGATCGGGAACGGTACTTTAAGGAGCGGCCCAAGCTGTTGGTGGAGGTTCTGTCACCCGGTACGGAGCGGATTGATCGCAACGAAAAGCTCATCAACTATCGTCAACTGACCTCGCTGGAGGAGTACCTATTGGTGTCCCAAACCGCACCATGGGTAGGGGTTTATCGGCGGGATGGATCCGGCCATTGGGCCAACGAGATAGTGCAGGGCCAGGGTCAACTAACCCTGGAGTCGGTGGGGCTAACCATGACCCTGGCGGAGGTCTACGAGGATACCGCCATTTCCGCCTGGTAGTCTCCCGATCGCCCCCCCGATTTGCTGATCAGGCGGATCGACTGAATTTCTATGGATTTTTCCAGGGCTTTGGCCATGTCGTAGAGGGTGAGGGCGGCGACGCTGGCGGCGGTGAGGGCCTCCATTTCGACGCCCGTGGGGCCCTGGACCCGCACCGTGGCGGTGATGGTGTAGCCCGGCAGCTCCGGGTCAGGGGCGATCGCCACCTCCACCTGGCTGAGGGGCAGGGGATGGCAGAGGGGAATCAGATTAGCAGTTTGCTTGGCCGCCATGATGCCGGCAAGGCGGGCGGTGGCCAGCACATCCCCCTTGGGGGCGTTACCGGCGGCGATGGCCGCCAGGGTAGCGGGCTGCATCTTCACCTGGGCCCTGGCGATCGCCTGGCGCTGGCTGACCGGTTTGGCGCTGACATCCACCATCTGGGCTTGACCCTGGGCATCTAGATGGCTGAGGCAAGGGGGGGATTCTGACATGGCCGCCGGGGAGAAAGGGTAACGGGCGCAGGGCGCAAGGCAGGGGGAGAGTTTCTTGCTCCATGGTTTCAGCCTGGTCTAACCGGGTTCCTTCAACACTACCCACCAAGACTGCCGTTTTAGCATAGTTCCCTGAATACTTCCGGAGCAACAACAAAGCTACAATGCCTCCATCCCCCCTGCCCGTTGCCCTGCGCCCCATAATCCCCATGCTCCCCCTCCCCCCCACCCCTCCCCCCCGACCCGGTCAACGCCAGGGCTGGTTTAAGCAATTGTTTAGCCTGCGAGGATCGGTGATCCCGGCGGTTTTACCCAGGACGATTTTATGTATGGCCTTCGCGGTGCTGATTTACGGCCTCTATCGGCGGCAGTGGCCGGTTTCTGTCCCCATCCTCGGCACCCTGGTGCCCAGCTTGGTGCTGGGTTTGCTACTGGTGTTTCGCACCAACACCTCCTACGAGCGGTTTTGGGAGGGGCGGAAACTTTGGGGCAACGTGATTAACCTGAGTCGCAACCTGGCCCGCCACATCTGGGTGGCGATCGCCGCCCCCCACCCCGCCGATCAACAGGCCAAGCTCAACGCCATCCATCTCCTGCCCGCCTTCGCCGTGGCCATGAAGCTGCACCTGCGCGGCCAGCCCCCCAACTCGGAACTGGCCAGCCTGGTGAGCGGCCCCCAGTTTGCCCGGCTGCAAACCCTGCAGA
>CAYVMR010000003.1:37810-43572 GCA_964452545.1 uncultured bacterium | reverse complement strand
AGAATGAATGGTTTTGACGGGGTGAAAAGTTGGTTCGAATCCTACTGCCGGAGTCAAATCAACGGGGCAAATCCCCAGCGATCCCGCCGGAATCCCCTGTAGCCCGGGAAAACTCCATTAGAAGATCTGCCGCGAGGCGGTAGAGATGCGCCAAACAGTGATTGACTTGGCGCGGCTCTACCGTTAAGGGTGCAGGCATGGACAAGACGCGAGAGGAGTTTGAGCTGTGGCTTAAACAAATGCACGGGGTGTCTGACTTTAGCTTTGTGCGCAGCGAGCTTACAGCGGGGCAATACCTCGCGTGGCCCGTGCGCCTTGCGTGGGATGCCTGGCAGGAAGCGCGAGCAACAGAGTTGCGGCGCATCCATAATCCGTGCGACGTATCGGAGGAGGGCGATGAGTAAGGGCTACTCCATCCAGCAAAAGGGCGGCCGGTGGTACGTGGTGTTTGCTTTTCAGGGAAAACAGATCTGGCGGACCACGCACATGGCGGACGAGGCGGCCGCGGATCGCGTGGCACCAGCGATCCGGGAGGCCTACATCGCGCAGGCCTACAGAGACATGATCAACCCGCCTGCACCTGTCGTGGCGCCGGCTAAGTTTGCGACGATCGCGGAGATCGTGGCGGCGTATCGAGCCGCCAACAAACGCTGCAACGGCGACACGGAGGCCCGGGCGATCGCGCGCTTTCTGGCGATCGTGCGCGAGATGACGGGGTGTGCCAAGGGTGATGAGGGCAAGCAAAGCAGCACGATCCTCACGCGGGCCAACGCCGAAGCGTGGCAGGCGCGGCGCCAAGGGATCTCTAGTGCAGAGCCGGACCTTTCCACGCGGCGCCGGTCGAATGTGACGATCAATTCCACCTTTCGCCAAGCCCGGGATGTGTTCGCGGCGCGCTACCGGAGCAGTGCCGGGTTCCGGGAGCTGACGCTGCCCCCGGATCTGGAGGGATGGCTTAGCACTCCGGCATTACCGGTGCCCCGGGAAGGCTGGAAACCGTGGCCGCTGGAGGCTTACGCACGGATGCGGGCTGCGGGCGATGCGATCCAAGATGAGGAGTTGTGGATCGCGCACCAACTTTTGCGTCGCCTCGGGTTGCGGACCGGCGAGCTGAAAGCGGCGACACGGGAATGGGTGGTCCCGATGGTGGGCGGTGGCTGGGGATTGGATGTGCGCGATTACGCTGGAGGCGATGCCCCGCATCCGTTCCAGATCAAGGGCGCGCAAGCTCGAGTACTTCCCCTGCCCCACGACTTGGCGGCGCGGCTGTTGGACCGGACCGGGTATCTGGTTCGCGGCGATCGGGACTACAAGCTGTTTCGCGGCAAGACGCAGATCACGATGAAGCTGATCGATGAGGTGCACGCGGACTGGCTGCGGCAGTTTTGCCCGCCCTCGGTTCGCAAGCCCAACCACGAGTTGCGCAAGTGGGTGGGTGCGCTCATATACACGACGCAGGGAGCGGAGGCGGCGCGGCGGTTCCTGGGTCATTCGGATGCCAAGACGTTGGAGCAGCATTACGCGGATTACCTGCGGCTCGTCGAGGTGGATGAGCAATGGAAGGAGTTGGAGGTGGTATGATCCAATCAAATCGATATGTGATCGAAATTTGCGAATGCGGAGTGTGGGATACGCTAGATGAGTGCGACTCAATGGAAGACGCTTTGACGTTAGCTTCACATTACGCAGAACTGAACGGCGAGGACAAAATCCGAATCAGCACTCCAGACAATCAGATTTTATGAGGTTCGCCCTTTTTTTGCCTACTGGCGCCCGGCATCGTCGCGACGTCTGGCACGTCAAGTTTCGCCACGAGGGCAAGCAGATCATGCGATCGACCGGCCAAACGGACCGGACAGCGGCGGAACGAACGGCTCTTGATATTTTGCGCGCAGTCACGCAGGCGCACGAGGGCCCCGTGGTACCCTTGACCGAACGCATCGGCGCGCCGATCGCGCAAATCGTGGCCGTTTACCTGGAGCAGCCCACGCCAGCAGCAGCGACACGGGCGCAGAATGTCCGCGATCTGTTGCGGCTGGTGGAGACGCGATTCAAGTGCGAGCGCCAGGCCGCCATGACCTTGCCATGCGGTGTGATCAACGCCGCGACGGTGGACGCCTTCATCCGTGCTCGCCAAGGTCAAGGCCGGATCCGCCGGGATCGGGTGTTGCCCGTGAATCGATCGATCAATTCTTTCCTGAACCATGCGCGCGGTGTGTTTTCGGCACGGATGCTGGAGGTGTATACGCAGGCAGGTTTATCGATCCCAGACAGCGCGCTGCAAGGTTTCCTCACGTACCCGGCCCTGCCTGACGGCCGGCGAGCTCCCGCTCGCACCTTTCACGGCGCCGATGGGGTGACGCTCAAGATCTGGGTGGATGACGAGGGAATGATCCAGTGGCGTGCTTCGTGCCCAGTGATTTGGCTTGCCAATGATGCCGCCGGCGGCCAATGCTGTGCCCGAGAATGAAGATCGTGCGCTGGGTGTTGTTGGCGCCGGCTGTTTTGGCTGGCGGGTATCTCATGACGGTAATGTGCCGAGTCGGGGTCATGCTGGCAGGCACGGCCTGGGTTTTCGGATCCATGGTGCCGTATCTGAACGCGATTGCGGAAGGTCTGGGCGTGCTGATCGGCGCCGTGCTGGCCGCCTGGTGGGTTGCCCCGGACCGCAAAGAGATCGTGGTGCGCGTGTTGTGCGGAGGCCTCGCGCTTTACACCGGCTTGGTGGGCGCGGGAGCGTGGATTGCGCAAGACTGGGTGCAGCTTATCACATTGGGAATTATCTGCACGGGCGCTGCGATGCGTGCATTGACAAATGCAAGCATGATGCCATCATGAGGTGGCAAGTGATCGGACCCTAAACCACCCTCCTGGCTGAGTGGCCAGGAGGGTTTTTTATTCGCCAAGCGTTGGCAGGGTAAAACTCTGGCGCCTGCGCCGCACCCATTGGCCGCCTGTAAACACAGGCTTGGCCCGCAACCAGATGGCGCCGTTGGCGTGCTGCAGCTCGATGGCCAGCAGCATCGGCGTCTCTGGATCGTCCGGCGCATACAAAACGATCTGTCCGTCCAGATCGGCGCCGTCTTTCAGGAGGCGCGTGAGATCGTCCAAGGTGGCCTTACTGGTGCCGGGCCCGAGCAGATGATCCCACTTTTTGCCCCGGCAAACGCCAAGCATCCGAACCCAGCCCTGATCATGCGTCTGGATGACGTGTTTGCCGTCCATGCGAGCATGGCCGCAGGTCTCTGTTCGATAGGGCACGGCTTCCTCTTGCAACGTAAAAGGCTCTGAAAGGCTCCGTTCCAAAAAATCAACCACTAGCTGGTTGACCGACTTCCCTACAAGGGGCGCGCGAGATTTCAGGCGCTCCACCACGTCCCGCGGCAGGCGCCAGCTCATTTGAATGATTTCTGCTTCCATAGAATACGAGACATCTTGGTCTACAAATTCCGATTGCGCAAGCTGGTCCATGATGCGCAATGATACATGCACAACCCGCTAATGCAAGCAATGCGAGCGTTTTCTAGCCCGATCATTGCATATTTGCCATTGACGCATGCGTGATGCGTGCCTAGCGTCGCACTATGATCACCTTGCGGGAGGCGTCCAGATTGACGCGTTTTTCTATTGAGGCGCTGCGGGCACGGTGCGCCCACGGCAAGATCACCGGCGCTCGCCAAGACAGTGAAGGGCGCTGGTTGATCCCTGAGATTGAGCTGGAAAAGCTGTCTGTGCGGCTTGCTGAGCCGCTTTACACGCCACGCGAGGTTGCGGCGCTCCTCTCATTTTCGGAAGAATACATCCGCCTGCGCCTGCGCACGCGGGACAGCGACCCCGCCCCTGTTTTTCGGCGCGCTTTCAAACTTTGGGGCGAGTGGCGCATCCCGGAGTCAGATCTGATTGATCTGATGGCTCAAGAGGAAGATCCCAGCGTGGACAATCTTCGATCTGAGGCCATGGCTGCCGCCCGCTGATTTTTTCGCGTTTTGCGCCCTATGGACTCTCTCATAAAGAAGGAGCAAGCCAATGCACAGCCTACGCTGTTTGCGCTCGACGGGAGTCCGCACGTAGCTGATCTTCAGGCCGCCGGTCATTTTTCGGGCGAGCAGCTTTTTCGCGCTGATCGAGAAAAGTATGACACCATCGTGGCCGCGCTTGGTGAAGGCATGGGCATCCGGCAGATTGCCAGGGCGCTCAAGGTGAGCACAAACACCGTCCGCGCCATCCGCGATCGTGAATGTGAGCTGGTGGACGATGGCAAGCGGCGCACTGCGCAAGCACTCCGGCGCTTTGCCCGCATGGGCGCAGAGCGACTCGTCGAAGAGATCGACGAGATCCCGGTGGATAAACTTCCGCTGGCTGTCGCAATCGCCGTGGACAAGGCGCAACTCCTTGATGGAGAAGCGACTGCGCGCATAGAGACAGTAAAAAGCTATGACCCTGGCGCATGGCAGGAACTCGTGCAGAGCCTCCCAGAGATCCCGGTTCAAGGAACGGTCATTGAAACCGGTTGCGATGGGGATGAAAACGGCGCAAAGGGCGCCGCTCCTTTGAACACGTGTTCCGATGAGTGAACACCTTTTGCGTAGGTTACGAATCTACATTTCTACGGGCTATGGACAAACCTTCTAATGCTGACTCTGCCGGGGAAACCGCGGCTCTCCCGGATCCGGCACTTGCCGAACAGGCGACGGCCGAACACCCCCGGGGGGGGGGATCCCCGAAGGGGATTTTTTCTGATACTGAAAATCGATCCGGAGGCCAGGACAATTTTTTCCAATGGGTCTCTGTGGAGGCTTGGGCCTTCTCGGTCGGTTTGACTGATCGGGTGGTGCGGGAGGCTGCGGGGAGGTTGCCCCGGGGGATGACGCGAAAAACGCGGGGGGCTGGGGTGCTGCAGCTTTCACCGGCCGGACAGGCTCAGTTGTGGCAGGAGTTTGGGCTGGGTGAGGTGGCGGCCGAAAACGCGCCGGCGGCCGAAAACGAGGGGGGGCCGGTGCGGGTGCGGGTGGAAGGCTTGCCGCTCAATACGCACCTGCTCCTGGCCCGGCTGGGTGATCTGGCGGTGCGGGTGCGGGTGCGTGACAACCGGGTGTTTATCCGCGGTCAGGAGGTGCTGGCGCGAAAAAGCGTGGGGGGGCCGGAGGATATGTATGAGCTGGCGCAGCGGCATCCGAGGAGGCGGGGCGAGCGGGTATGAGTGGCACGCAGTTGTTCATTGAGGAGCTGCTGCGCGGGTGCGGGCGGCGGCGGCCGGAGGATGTGGCGCTGGTGCTGGAGTGCATGGCGGTGGCTTGCGAGACGGCGATCAAGCAGCTGGATCCGGCGGCGCTGGAGGGCGGGATCCGGTCTTATCTGGAGCCTGGTGATCCGGCCTTCCAGGCGACGCGTGAGGCGTTTGTGGCGTGGATCCGCACGGCGATGCCTCCGGTGGAGATGGTGGAGCAGGTTTATCCCAACTGAAGACGATGAATTACTACGATGCTTTGGCGGTCTTGTGGTCGCGAAAAACGGAGGGGCGGGCGTTGGATCCGGTGGATTTGGCGGTGATGGGGGCGTTCCTGCATGTGTGGAATGCGCACCGCAGGCCGTGGTGCCTGGATGCGCAGCAGTGGCAGGAGGTGTGGGCGCTGCTGGAGGGGCGCATGGCGCGCTCTACGATGTATGCGGCTCTGACGGCCTTGACTGCGGAGGGTTGGTTATCCGTCGAAAAACGCGGGCGGGTGCTGGTGCGGGCTGGCTTAGGGGTGCTCTTTCAGTCC
>CAYVMR010000003.1:0-37710 GCA_964452545.1 uncultured bacterium | reverse complement strand
GCCACACGGAATGACGAGTCCGCCACACGGAATGACGAGTCCGCCACACGGAATGACGAGTCCGCCACACGGAATGCCTTATTATGTACAAGGTACTTTCAAGAGAATAAAGACTCTCTCAAGGAGGGCGAGGGAGAGATGGTGGAGGAATTGGATCCAGGAATCGAGCGGAGGATCCTGGCACTGTTCCAACGCGAGCAACTAAGCCGCGCGGAGCGGGTGCTGGCGGGGCAGTTGGGGGCGGATGGCTGGGAGGTGGTGCTGGCGTTTCATGCGGCACCGCCGTCTGATCTGGATGACCGGCGGCACCGGCGGCGATCACTGGGGGCCTTGCTGGGCGCGTTGCGCGATGAGCTGAACCGGGCGCAGGCCTGGCTGGATTCTGAGGCGGGGAAGGCCTTCCGGCCGCGAAAAGATGCGGCGGGGGCGTGGCGGGCGCGGTTGCAGGCGCTTCCGGAGGATATCTTGCCCGGCGATTGGCAGGAGGCCTGGGCGCGGGTGTGGGGCGATGGGGCGCCGGAGTGGTGCCAGGTGCGGGCAAAGGACCGGCAGACTTTCCTGGCGTGCATGCTGATGGGCATGCAGAGCCATCAGATTGAGACGAATCAGCCTCTGGCGCGCCGCGCTGCGGAGCAGTGGCTGGCAGAACAAGCAAAGGAAGGAGTGCAATGATAATGGACGACGAACCGCCAAGAGTATGGTCAGAGCTGACCCCGAAAGCCCGGCGGGAGCATACGTGTTGCGAGTGCAAAGGCACGATCGCCAAGGGGGAAACCTATCATCTTTTCAAGGGGTGCTGGGACGGCGATTGGGCGACGTTCAAGACGTGCGCGGACTGCGAGCAGATTCGCGACGAGGTCAATTCAGTGATGGATCGATACGATCCGCCGGTGGCGTTTACCCAGCTATATGAGCACGTGTTTGAAGCAGAGGCGGATTATCCTGCCTGGATGATCCGATTCATGGAAACCCGCAAAAAGCGTGGCGCGCCAGAGTCTCCCAACGGCTGGATGGAGCGCCGGTATCGGGAGTTTCTTGAGGAGCAAGCGAAGGAGGGAGTGCAAGGATGAGCGCAAACGAGTGTGATTTGGATGATTATGAATGGGAGGACTACGAAGACGATGCGGGGGACGAGTGGTGCGACCACTGCGGCAATCTTGGCGTGATCGATTGCTTTTGCGGTGGTGACATCTGCGTCTGTAGGAACCGGGGTGAAATTGAGTGCCCGCATTGCCAATGAGCGAGCAGCAGACAGAGGCGGCGTGGTATTGGCGGGAGGCTGAGGATGGGGTGCTTTCGTGTATGCTGCAGGATCCGGGTCATTGCATTCCGGCGGCGTTGGAGGGGTTGCCGATGGGGACGGAGGCGTTTGCGGCGGATCGGGGGCTCATCTTTGAGGGGTTGCAGCAGCTGGCCGCGGAGGGGTCTGGGGCGGTGACGCTGGCGGAGCTGACGACTTGGCTGAAGGATCGCGGAGAATTGATGAAGATCGGCGGGCCGGTGCGCTTGCTTGAGATTTACCGGCATGCACCCAGCCTGCAGCAGCTGGCGCATTACCTCGGGGTGGTGGTGCGGTATTGGCAGCGGCGGGAGATGGCACGCATTGCCAGCCAGTTGCGGGCGGCGGTCAGCAAGCTGGACGTGAAGCCGGAGGGGGTGATCGATGAGACGACGGCGGCGCTGGAGCGGGTGCGCGGGGTGGATACGCGCAAGGGTTTGGTGCCGATCCAGCCGATTTTGCACGAGGCGATTGTGCAGGCGGAGGAGATCTACAAGCGGCGCGGGCAGCTTTTGGGCGGGCTGGCGACGGGGCTGGCGGACATTGACCGGTGTTTGCTGGGGGTGAAGGGCGGGCAGTTGATTGTGATTGCGGCGCGGCCTTCCATGGGGAAGACGGCGATGCTGATGACGTGGTTGGAGAACATGGCCACGGGGGTTACCTACCGTGATTTCAAGCAGGAGCCGGTTCCGGTGGCGGCGTTCAGCTTGGAAATGGGGGCTCTTGATATTACGCAGCGGATGTTGTGGGGGCGTGCGGGGGTGAACCTGGTGCGGATGCGGGACGGGATGCTGCGGGAGCGGGATCTGATGGGGCTGCAGCAGAGCGCGATGCAGCTGGCCCGCGGCCAGGTGTATATCGATGATCAGGCGGCGATATCGATATCTGAACTGGGGAGCCGGCTGACCTTGGCGGTGAAGCGCTGGGGGATCAAGGCGGCGTTTGTGGATTATCTGCAGCTGATGCGCGGGAGCGAGGCCAAGGCGCGGTTGTCCCGCCAGGTGGAGGTGGGGGAGATCTCCGCGGGGCTCAAGAAGATCGCCAAAGATCTGAACATCCCGATCATTTGCGCGGCGCAGCTGAATCGCAATCCGGAGCAGCGCAAGGGGGCCTCGCCCGGCCGGCCGCAACTGGGGGACTTGCGTGAGAGCGGGAACATCGAGCAAGACGCGGATGTGGTGATTTTGTTGTATCGCAAGGATTACTACAAGCCCGGTGACGCCGCGGATGATGATGATGATCTGGATGACGACGCGCCGCCGCGGACGGTGTCCGCGGTGAGTGATGGCTTCACGCGGGTGGATGCGATCGCCGATGTGGCGAAACAACGCAACGGCCCGGTGGGCGAGCAACATTGTGTTTTCGTGAAAGAATTGGCGCGGTTTGGGAACCCGCCTGGAAAGGACAAAATCTATGACACCCACTGACTTATTGGACAAAAAGATGGAGCGGCTGGCAAACCGGCTGGAGCAGTATCCTGAGGAGATCACGCATGAGGAGCTGGTGGACGGCGTGGCCGTGCTGTTGCGGCGGCTGTTGATTGCGATCCGGCAGCGTGAGTATGAGGAGAATGTGCCGTTGCGGGAGCGGTTTCCGGATGGGACAGAGGTTAATGTGCTGGGCGGGATTGGAGGAATCAAGCGCACGGTATGCTGGCCGCGATTTATCCCAGCCAGCAAACAGGGTCAAGTGCCGGTGCTGCGGCGGGGAAAAGATGGGGTGGTTTGGTGGGATGAAAAGGAATTGACGATTTGCAATGAACCAGAGCCCAACGCCAAGCCGGTGACGCTGAAGCTGGAGGCGGAGAATGGCGCAGTGATTGAGGTGACGCTGGCTGGGGTGCGGCGGGTGATTGCGTGAGGAGATTGCAAAGAACTGTCATGGAGAATACGAAAATCGAGTGGGCCGAGCACACGGCGAATCTTTGGTCTGGATGCACGAAGGTGTCTCCGGCTTGTCAATTCTGCTATGCAGAGGAAATGTCCCGGCGCTTTCCTGCGCTGGGCAAATGGGGGCCGGGTGCGCCTCGGGTTCGGCATCACAGCGCGTACAAGATGCTGCGCAAAATCAACCGGCAGGCGGTCGGGATGGAGCGCCGTCCTCGCGTGTTTATCAATTCGCTTTCGGACTGGCTTGATGACGAGGTGCCGTTGCAGTGGCTGGCGGATCTTGCGGTGCTGATCACCGAGTGTTCCAATATCGACTTTTTGCTTCTCACAAAGCGTCCGGAGAACTTCGCCGCTCGATTGGATCAAGTGGACGGCGTGATGAATGGCGTCGGCGCATCGGGTGAGATGGTGCTTCGTTGGATAACGGGCACGCCGCCCTCAAACGTGTGGATCGGAACCACCGTTGAGGATCAGCAACGGGCCGACGAAAGGATACCGGCGCTGTTGGAGATCCCGGCGAAGGTGCGGTTTTTGAGCTGCGAGCCGCTGTTGGGACCGGTGGATCTTGAGCCAGAGACCCATCATTCCGATTGCAACTTCCGTGTTGGCCGATGCGATTGTGATCGAGGGTGCGAGAATGGCACACCAGGGGCGGAATGGTTGCGCAACATTCACTGGGTGATCTGCGGCGGCGAGTCCGGCCGGAATGCGCGCCCTATGCACCCGGACTGGGCGCGATCGCTGCGGGATCAGTGCCAAGCTGCGGGCGTGCCGTTTTTCTTTAAGCAGTGGGGCGAGTGGCTGCCCGGCGGAAATGTCACAACCAATGGCAAAATCATTCCGGACTGCCTAGGCAGCGCTGCGGATGACGAAAGGAATTATCATTACTTTAAAGCGCCAGATCACGGGAAAACATGGCGCGTTGGCAAGAAAGCGGCCGGGCGCCTGCTCGACGGCCGCGAGTGGAACGAATTTCCAGTATGACGCAAGGCGCCACCGATCCTCACGCCATCCTGGCCGCAGAGCCGGAGCATCCGGTTTGGGTGTTGCCGTCTGCGGGGCAGGTGGCGGCGTTGGTGGCGAAGGGGCCGGAGGGGGTGGCTTATCTCCAGAAGCTGTTCGAGCAGCGGCGGGCCCGGATGGCGTTGGAGCAGGCGGATCCGTTCCGGCATGGGGTGCGGCTATCAAGCTGGGAACGGGCGGATGCGCAGCTGATCGAGCGGGAGCAGTGCAATGAGCTGCTGATCTTGGGGGGCAACCGGGGAGCAAAGACGGAGTGGGCGGCGCGGAAGGTGGTCGAGGTGCTGGCCAGCAAGGAGAACGCGGAGGCGTGGTGTTTTCAGACGACGGAGAAAAACTCCATCCTGATGCAGCAGCCGCGGGTATGGCATTACCTGCTGCCGGAATGGAAGGCGGCGCGGCGCGGGCAGATCACGGCGATCACGTATAAGAAGGCGACGGGTTTCACGAATAACCGGTTTGTTGCGCCGAATGGGTCACTTTGCGATTTCCGGAATTATGCGCAGGATCCGGATACGATCGAGGGGGGCGAGATTGATATCTGCTGGTGCGACGAGTTAGTGCCACTGAACTGGCTGGAGACGTTGCGGTATCGACTGATCACGCGGGACGGGATCCTGATTGTGACGTTTACGCCGATCCATGGCTACACGCCCACGGTGAAGGCGTATCTGGATGGGGCGATCACGTTGCAGGATACGGAGGCGGAGCTGCTGAAAGATGATCCGGATCCGGCGCGGCGGCGGGTGCCGCTGGTGCAGCAGTGCATCAATCCGCCCACGGCGCGAGTGGTGTATTTCCACACGCAGGAGAACCCGTTCAACCCGTTCGAGCGGTTGCGTCGCCAGCTGCAGAATGCGACGCGTCAGGAGATCCTGACGCGGGCGTATGGCGTGCCCACCAAAGCTGTGGCGGGCCGGTTCCCGAAATACAATGAACGGGTGCATGTGATCGATCAGCGGCGCTGGGAGCTGGTGACGAAGGGCACCTGGTATCATGTGGTGGATCCGTGCAATGGGCGGAACTTCTACATGATCTGGGCGTGTGTGACGCCGGATGAGCGGATCATTGTGCGGCGGGAGTGGCCGCAGCCTGGGGATTATATCCCGGGAATCGGCAATCCGGGTATGTGGGCGATCCCGGACGGGGTGAAGCATGACGGGGCGCCGGGGGATGCGCAGCAGCCGTTCGGTTTTGGACTCACGCGCTATGCGGAGGAGATGCGGCGGGTGGAGCAGGAGACGAGCCGGGAGTGGGGCGGGCGCAAGCAGGATGACAAGGGCGAGTGGATCCTGATCGAGCCGGCGGAGCGGCTGATGGATTCCCGCTTTGGCAATGCGCCCACGCTGGCGCACGGGGAGACGTCCACGCTGATCGAAGAGTTCGAGCAGCTGGCGAGTGGGCCGCTTTACTTTGAGCCGACGGCCGGGGTGGCGCTGGATGAGGGGATTACGTTAATCAATGACGCGCTGGATTACAACCACGACGAACCGATCTCCAGCCAGAATCAGCCGAAACTCTATATCCACGAGGATTGCCGTAATCTCCGGTTCGCTCTGCAGACCTGGACGGGGCAGGACGGCAAGCACGGTGCATGCAAAGATTGCATTGATGCATTAAGATACTTGCTTTTGGCGGATCCTCAGTATATCGAGGATGCGCATCGGCGGGCGTTGCCCGGCCAGATCGATGGATGGGAGAAGGGAACATTTAGTTAAGTCATGGACAGGAGATTAAAATTAAACAAGGTGCTGAGCACAAAGCCTAACACGAACGACTTTGACGCCTGGGACGAGGAGAAGATCCCGGGGCACAAACAGGATGAGGCCTGGCAGTATATCTGGCGGGCGCTTCACGGCGTGACGGGGCGGCGGGATGAGGCGGCGATGTTGCGGCCGTTGCTGGGGATGCTGCAGGATGCGCTGGAGTTCCGGCGGGTGCGTCGCCAGGGCGGGCTGCCTGCGGGGGATGCCACGAATGTGGTGAGCGAGGAGCGGCGGCCGGTGGTGAAGGAGGTGGCGCGCCAGCATCCGGTGCATGATTTGAGCTGGTACTCTTTCAATGAGAAACGGCTTTGGATCCCGTGGGCGATCGATGTGTTAAGCGGGCAGAAGCGAGGGACGTATCCGAATAAGTATCCGCGCGGGATGGTGTTGCACTGGACGGCAGGACATCGCAATGGGCTGACCGAGGGCAATGTGCTGATGCGGGCCACGGGGATGCTTTACTTAGTGGGGGATCAATACGGGGCGCTGGCGCAGAGCGATCCCCTTTCCCACTGGGGTTATCATGCCGGGGCCAGTGCGTATCCGGGCCTGAATGGCACAGTGAGTGATGAGCTGGTCGGCCTGGAGCTGCAGTGTTGGGGCAAGGTATCCCGCAACCGCGCGGGGAACTTTGTGAGCTGGTCCGGGGCGTTTGTCGATCCGTCTGAGGTGGTGAGCGTGAACCGACGCGCGAACATCGTGGCCGGGTATTACCAACGGCTGACAGAGGCGCAGGTGAATCTGGCGCGGCGCACGGCGTGCTGGTTGCACTTGAATTACCCAGCGGTGTTTTCCCTGGATCGCGTGCTGGGGCATGACGAGGTCAGCCCGGGGCGCAAAGCGGATCCTGGGGGATCCATCGTCTACGAGGGCAAAAGCCTGACCATGCCGGAGTTCCGGGAGCTGATCAAAGAGGATGTGGGGCGGATCCAAAGTGCAAGGAGGAAGAAGTAAGATCATGAAAATCGAGATCTATCCAGACGCATCCGGGGAGTTCCGGTGGCGCATGAAAGCGGCCAATGGGGAAACCATCGCGGACTCCGGGGAAGGATACAAGGAGGCGCGGGAGTGCCATGTCGCCATGCGGCGGGTGTGCAGCACGGGGCTGCTGCTGAGCTGGCGCAAGCTGGAGGATGAGCAGCCAGAGCCGTTTGCGGAGGTGCTGTTCTATGACAGCAAGGCGGAGGCCAAGGTGCTGGGGTTCCATGATGGGAATGGGCATCGGGTCTATGTGGGGCGGGTGCATGCGGACTTTGCGCCGGATTATTTCCTGCCGGTGATGGCGCCGATTCCGGGGACGGTGTGAGGGATGAGCGCCTGATGACTTTGGAGAGAAGACAAAGTATGAAAGCAAAAGGAATGAGAGAGGGCCGGGTGGCGTGGATGCACCCGGGGCGGCATGCGATGCATCCGAGCGAATGGCTGCCCCCCGCACTGGGCGGGCCGCGGACGGTGCAGGTGGAGTTAATCCCCACGTGCCATGTGTGTGATGAACCGGCGGACCGCACGGAAGATCAAGACGATGATTCCGTGAAATGCTGGTGCGATGGGTGCCGGCTCGAATGGACGGCGTGGCCTGGCAGCGGGGCTGGGGCTGAGGTGCGGAGGGTGCGCGGATGAGTGAAAAGCCCATCACCGTGAAACATCTGCTGCAGCGCCAGACGCGGGCGCAGTGGGCGCAGAGTGTGGCCGGGGCGGTGCTGCTGCTGGTGACGCTGGTGCACATGGCGCTGGTGTGGTGGCTGGTGCTGCGGGAGCCGGTGATGGTGGTGGTGCCAGGGGTGACGGCCGTAGAGGATGCGGATCTGGATGCGCGGCCGGGGCGGGCTTGGGTGAATGGAAGGAGGGTTTGGTGATGGTGGCGTCAGAAGTCGTTGAGGTGCTGCTGGCCGCGGTGTGCCTGTCCATGATGTATATCGTGTTTCATACGAAAGGATGAACCCAAGTGACATGCGCGCCGATCTGCGTAAGACATTCCCGATGCTGCTGCGGTGGGCCCGGGCGATTGAGCTGGTCCGGGAACTGGGCGGCAGCGAGCGGACGTGGCGGCAGCTGGTGGCGCACCATAAGGTGCGCAAGCATGTGGTGCCAGGGTCTGTGCGTGCGTTTTACTTTCGGGATGCTATCATGGACGAGCTGCTGCCTGCAGTGACACACAAGGAAAAGGAGACGGAGCAATGAGAATGACGCATACGGATAATCAGCCGGCGCTGGCCGTGCAGGAGCGGGAGTGGGCTGAGCCTGCGAACATCAAGCATTTGATCGACACGCTGGATGAGGTGGTGCGGGATGCGGGCACGGCGTACCACTCCCGGCTGCGGATGGCGCAGGAGATCGAGTGGTGCGACTGGGAAGGGCAGAGCAACGATGGCCGGAAGTGGGCGGAGAAGCTGGGCCGGGAGCCGTTCCCGTGGCAGGGGTGTCATGATCTGCGGATCCGCCTGGCGCAGGAGGTGGTGGATGAGACGGTGGACCGGCTCAAGAATGGGTGGATGCGCGCGGAGCTGTCCGCGGTGGCGCATGGGAGCCAGTCCACGGACCGGGCGGCGGTGGCGTCCAAGACGATGCGCTGGGTCACAGGAACGCTGATGCAGCCGGACCTGGGGATGCAGATCGGCCTGGCGGCGTATTGGCGCCAGACCGGCGGCGCGGCGATCTGGCATGTGGGCTGGGAACGATGCGCGCAACTGGAGGAGCAGGAGTTGACGCTGGAGATGCTGCTGCAAGAAGCGGTGCAGGCGCAGATGGCGCGGATCCAGGAGGAGGGGCCGGAGATGGCGCAGGATCCGGAGGTGCAGGCGCAACTGTTGCAGGATGCGATCGGCAGTGTGGAGCAGTTCCGCGAGAGCCTGAGTGATCCGGTGCAGCTGGAGGGGATGGTGGAGAGTATGCGCGCCACGCTGATGCCGCACCTGACGGAGGCGCAGGTGCAGGCGGTGCTGGAGGATGTGCGGGACAAAGGCCGGGCGACGTATCCGGTGGAGCGGGCGTATCTGAGCCGGCCCAAGGTGACGGCCTTGCGGCCGATGGTGGATGTGTTTTTCCCGCTGTCCACGCTGGATGTGACCCGGGCGCCGTGGGTGACGTGGGTGACGTATTATTCCCGGGATCAGGTGGAGGAGCGGGTGCGCACGGATGGATGGAGTGCGAAGTGGGTGGATAAGGCGTGGCCCCATCATGGCAAGGAATGGGACACGACGATCCAAGACATCCGCGAGGCGCTGGATGAGCCAGGCAGTGAGGGCGTGCCGCGCGGGACGCATGCGGGGCAGAATATGCCGGAGCGGGAGGAGCTGCTGCAGGTGATGCACCATTATCACCGGGCGGTGGACCGGCGCGGGATGGTGCATGTGCGGGAGACGGTCTATTGCCCCGAGGTGCCGGAGCTGGCGGCGGTGGACCGTGCGCTGCCGTATCGGCACGGGATGATGCCGTTTGTGGGGACACGGCGGGAGACGAAGGCCAGGGGGATCATCACGAGCCGGGGGATCCCGGAGGTGATCATGACGCATCAGCAGGAGATCAAGCATCACCGGGACCGACGGGCGGACCGGGCGGATCTGCTGACGCTGCCGCCGATCAAGGTGCCGGGCGATCGCGGTGGTGGCCGGTATCCGTTCCGGCCCGGGTCACAGATCCCGATGCGGCGCGGGTTGTCCCCGGAGGCCATGGTGTTCCCGCCAATGGATCCGGCGGTGCTGGAGATCGAGGCGCGGATCCGGGAGGATGTGGACCGGCTCATGGGCCGCTGGAGCGCGACGGTGCCGGAGCCGGTGACGATCGAGAAGCAGCAGGCGGAGATGAACGAATGGCTGGCGGACTGCGGGACGTTGGGCCGTCAGATCTGGGCGCTGTGTCAGCAGTATTTGGACCCGGTCCAGGTGAGCGCGGTGCAGGGCGGTGATGCGCAGGAGACGCTGGAGGTATCCCGCGAGGAGATCCAGGGGCAGTATGCGTTCCTCTGGCGGTGTGATGTGCGGGACGCGAATCTGGAGTTTGTCACGGAGCGGCTGGGGTTGATCAACACGCTGATGGGAATCGACAACGCGGGGGTGATCGATCGGCCCGAGGTGCTGGCCTGGGCGTTCCGGAGCATCGATCCCTATCTGGCGAGCCGGGCGCTCCGGCCGGCGGCGGCGCAGAATCAGCGGGAGCGGGCCGAGGAGCAAGCGGCGCTGGCGCAGATGATGGTGGGCCTGGAGCCGGATCTCATCGAAGGGCAGGATCACGCGACGCGGTTGATGGTGCTGCAGGAGGCGATGCAGAGCAACCCGATCGTGGCGCAAGCGGCGCAGGAGAATGAGCTGTTCCGCGCCTTGCTGGAGAACCGGGTGAAGCATCACAGCTTCATGGTGGAGCAACAGCAGAATGCGGTGATCGGCCGCGTGGGGACTGGGCGGGTGATGGGGTGAGGTGACGATTTATGAGCATGGACATAAACCAAACACAGGAGGGCCGCCGGTATTTTGCGAGCCGGGCGGACATGCGGCGGATGCTGCAGATCGAGTTGACGGTGCTGCTGGGGAGGGCATCGATGCTGCGGCTGCAGGTGCTGGATCTGCGCACGCAGCGCAAGATGCCGGAGTTCCGGGATCTGAGCCGGGTGGACCAGATGCTGGCGATCGCCCACTGCCGGGAGAAGATCATTGAATGGGAGAAGGTGACGCAGCGCGGGCGAGCGATCCAGAGGTTTCTGGCGCGGATGGCGGAGAAGGAGATGGAGGTGGCGGCGTGACGGCTATGCAACGTGCGATCGAAGATATTAAGCAGGCGGAACATAGGTTAAGCCTGACGGAGCGCAAACTGCGGGAAGCAGAGGAGGGGCTGGTGGAATTGATCAAAGCCGACATCAAGGCGGTTGCTTCAATCTACCCAACTGCGTTCAACCTTTACGATGAACCAATGGATCGGCTAGCCCGTCGGATCTGTAAAACAGTTGAAAGATACAGGGAATGAGCAAGCATGCAGACAAGCGGGCCGTGCTCCTGTTTTACGGCGCTGGGCCGGGGGAACGGGAGTTCACGGAGGAAGAGATCACGGAGGCGATCCAGGGGCTGGGGCGGTATGGGCGCGGGTGGCTGGCGATCCGGGCGCTGTTGTGTGAGATGATCACGGCGGCGCATGAGGAGAGCCTGAGCACCCGGGTGCAAGGGACGCACGAGGCGACGCTTCTGGCCGGGGAGCAGCGGGCCCTGCTCGATGCGATTTCCCGGATCGAGGAACGATTTGACCGAGAGCTGGCGGGGGATCTGGACGAGCAGGGGCAGGATGCTGGATGAAGGTCTTGATGTTTCAACGGCAGTTTGTGCCGCTGATCTTGAGCGGGGCCAAAACGCAGACGGTGCGGCGGCGCGGGCCGCGGCAGTATACGCGAGGGGAAGCGATCAGTTTGCGGCATTGGGAGGGAGTGGCGTATGCCTCCCCGCAGATCCAGTTTGCGCGGGCGCACGTGCACCGTGTGGTGGATGTGCGCATCAGCCGGCTGGGGGTGCGGCGGGAAATGGAGGAGCGCGACGGGTGGGAGATGGGCACGATGGATGAATTCGCCCAACGGGATGGATTCCAGAACTGGGAGGATCTATGGGCGTGGTTTCAGGAACATCACAAACTGAAGAATTCCGATGTATTCCTGGGGCGTTGCATCTCCTGGGCGTGGTTACCTGAAGATTAAACCGCGCAAAATCGCGGACAGTCGCGGACAATTACGAACAAATCAGGGTTCAGGACAAGAAATGCATTGTCTGCTAGGCAGAGGTCTGACATTCTGCCACCACTGACCGGCCGCTCACACAGGGTGTGAATGGTCAGGTCTGACTGAAATGGCCTCCTGGCGGGGCATGCAAAAACGCCTGACTCCACAAAACGAGTGAATACTACCGAACCAAACAACAACCAAGCACCCTTGGAGACTGCGGCTGATGTGGCGGCCGAGCTGCTGAGGCGTGATGCGGCGGATTACGCCGATGCTGGTGCGTCCAGCCCGTCCACACAGGGGATTCCCCTAGATGCGGACCCGGACGCAGGATTAGAATCAGAGGCCCTTTCACGGGACGAGCAGGAGGGAATCGATATTCCCACCGGGCTGGACGAAGGTGAGGGCGATGACGATGGCGAGGGTGACGGTGATGGCGATGAGCCGGAGTCTGATGCGGACCGTGCGCCAGGGGATTGGCCTGATAGTGCGCGCAAGCGCGTGGGCAAGCTGACGGCGCAAAAGAAGGAGCTGGCGGCAAATCTGGAGCAGGCCCGGGCGGAGGCGGAGGAGTTGCGGCAGCAGTTACAAGCCCGAGCCGCGGAGGCGGCGGAGGTGCCGCTGCCGCAAATCCGGAACTGGGATGAGCTGCAGCATCATGCAGATGCGGCCCGGGGTGCGCTGGAGTGGCTCATCAAGAATCCGTATGGCGGCGAGTATCAGACGTCTGACGGCCAAACCCGCAGTCTCACTGCGGAGGAGGTGGCAGAGCGCCGGATCGCGGTAGAACGGGTGCTGAATGTGCAGGTGCCCCAGCGGGCGCAGTACTTGCAGCAGCTGGCTGCCGCCAACCAAGAGGCGGCCAAGCATTACCCGCAGTTGTTCCAGGACAACACGCCGCAGAGCCGCATGGCCCACGCGATCGCCCAACAATACCCAGAGATCACCCGGTATCCGGAGCATGTGATGCTGGTGGGGGATCTCATGATCGGCCGGGCGGTCCGGGAAGGGCGTGCGGTGCTGGTGCCGAAAGGCCAGGCCGCGAACCCTGCCAAGAAAAGCGCCGCTGTCCGTCCGCCGATGGTACCCTCACCTGGTGGATCCGGCACGGTTCCCCGCAAGGGACAGGTCCAAACCACGAACGGCGCCACGGAGCGATTCCTGGCGACGGGTGAGGTGACGGACCTGGCCAAGGTGATCGAGGCAAGACTCTGATTCTAAAACCAGCGCGCTGGCATCACGCCTGAGCAGCTCAACCGCGGCATGGCAACAGCCTCCCCAACTTCCAACAACTACAGAAGAATATGCCTCAGTTGACTGAACCGAATCAGATCGGGAAACGGGAGGACTTGTCCGACCTGATTTCCAACGTGGACATGCACGAGTGCCCGCTCGTCACCATGATCCCCAAAGGGCCCAAGCCAAAGAACGCTTTGTTCGAGTGGCAGGCGAATGCTTACGATACCCCCAGCAAGGCGGGTGTGGTGGATGGTGCGGACGTCACGACGTTCCAAAACAAAGCGGCGAACCGCCGGATGTTGCAGGGCCGGATCAAGCGGCAGCTGCGCAGCTGGAAGGTATCCACGCTGAGTGAGGAGCTGAGCGACGTGGCCGGCATCAAGAGCGAAGCGGCGGCGGCGATCGCCCAAGCGCTGACGGAACTGAAGCGGGACATGGAAGTATCTCTGGGTTCCGATGACGATTCCCAAGCGGATGACGGCGTCAACGGCTACAACACCCGGGGATTGGGGAGCTGGATCAACAACAGCGAGCAGAGTGATCTGCCGGTGCATTCCAGCTATCGCACCCCCGCGGCGAGCATCGACACCACGGCGATGGCGTCTCTGACGGAGACGATCCTCCAAGGGGTGCTGCAGTCCATCTGGACGCAGACCGGGCAACGCAAGCGGCATGCGTGTCTTTGTGGCCCCGATTTCAAGCGGGCCATTTCCGACTTCACGAAGCTGCAGCCGGGCGTCAGCTCCAGCATCGCGGCCATCCGGCAGTACAATCAGGACGCCAAGAGCGGGATGATTTACGCCACGGTGGACGTGTTTGTGGGCGACTTCGGTGAGCTGGAGTTTATCCCCACGAAGTGGCTGGGCTACGGCACGAGCAACGCGGCGGATCACCGGGCGTATGTGCTGGACATGAGCCAGCTGCAGCTGCGCACGCTCCGGAACCCGGGCAATGTCCGGCTCCAGGACGCGGGCGGTGGTCAACGCGGGTATGTGGATTCCATCTACGCCCTGCAGTGTTCCAATCCGTTGGGCCTCGGCAAGTTTGCTGCGACCAGCTGACGGTAAACATCTTTGTCCATGACAGGGTCGCGGCCGGCCGTTCTTCTCTCCACGCGCACATCCGGCCGGCCGCGTTCTCCTGGACTGACTTGACTGACCTGACTGACTGACATGCACGCCACGGAACAAGAGCCAGAGTTTGATCCGGATACCGTCCCGTCTCTCATGCTGACCGGTGAGGAGGTGGGTGAGGAGATCATGGCGCTGGTGCGGGCGAATCTGGCGAACCGGATCGAGGCGCAGCGGGCGGTGGCGCGAGAGCAGCAGCTCAAAGCGGCGGAGTTCCTGCAACAGATGGGCGGGCGCGAGGCATGCACGGTGGAGGGCCTGGGGCAGCTGGTGCTGCGGATCACGCCGCAGGCGTACCATTACTGGGGCACGCGGCTGGGGTATGAGTGCTGGCAAGATCCGCAGTTTCGCCATGAGTTTCACCGGGACAACGAAGCGGCCCGGGTGAAGTATGTGCCGCGCAAGGTGACGATCCGGAGATAGGATGACGATGAACCCGATCGCCCAACAGGTCTTGAATCACGCGGAGCCGGTGCCTGCGCCTGCACCTGCGCCTGCGCCTGTGACGCCGCGGCGCGGGATCTTGTCCATGATCTTGCAGCAGGATAATGCACGCAAGCTGGCGCCGGTGACGACGCCGGAGCTGGAGAGTCCGCTGGACACACCGACGTGGGAGCGGGTGGTGGTGGCCAAGGGTGTGGAGCGGCGCCTGACAGAATCCCAAGCGCCAGAAGTGTATGAGATTTTTCGTGCTTTGTCAGAGCGGCGGGATTACTTGTTATCCAGAAAAGATCAACTGGAGAAAGATTTGCAGCTATGCAAACAAGAGCTGGACGCACTGAGCCCTGCCTGGCAATCCATGAGCTGTTGTGTGATTCATCCAGATGGCATTCAGGATGCGGCGCCAGAGGAACATACGAAATTTATGCCAGGATCCGGCGCCGGGAATCATAATACGGCGCAAACGATGACCCCCACCTAAAAACGGCAATTCCGGCGCAGCAACGGCTATGTCCACTCCTTTAACAATTCCGTATCAAAAGGTGCTAAACGGTGTTCACATCCGCATGGGTGGCAGCGTAAGCAACCTGCAAACGGACATCGCGGCGGCCATCACAGAGTATGTGAATAGCGCTTACAAGCTGGCGTGGCGGCATTATGAGTGGCCGGATGTGGTGGAGGTGGAGGCGCGCTCCACGGATGCGGACGGGCTGGTGGCGTATCAGCAGGACGGGGATACGGCGATCGAGACGTTTCTCATGGTGACGCAGAATGATCCGCGGACGGATCGGAACCCGAAAGAAATCGGCTTTAGGCTGCACAAGGGCGGGGCGTATCTGGGGCCGGACTGGTTCAGCCAAACGGTGTATGTGACGTATCGGCCCAAGGCGCCGGAGTTTACGTCCACACCGTGGGGCGATGGCGGGAGCTATTCCTACGCGATCGGGGATTTGGTCTACTGGGCTTCTGGGGATGGGAATGTGTATCGCTGTGTGGGCACTGCCACGCTGGAGGCGCATGCACCCAGCGATGATTCATACTGGGAGGTGGTGCCGTTCCTAGATCTCTTTGCGGAAGCGGTGAAGGCCGGCGCTTACGCGGCGATGACGCGGGAGGATGGGCAAGCGCCGATCGCGGAGATCATCCGGGCGGAGATGGAGGATTTGCTGCTCCGGGAGATCGAGCGGCTGGAGCTGCAGAGCGGATCCTACCGGACGATCCGGGTAGGGATGGACGGATACTGAGAGACTACCATGAATCAAGCAGACCCACGATACACAGACCATGCCTGGGCCGGGCAGGAGATCATTGATGACACGGCCGCGCATACAGGGAATTACACCGGGCTGCTGGTGACGGCAGAGGCGGTGATCAGTGCGATGACGTGGGAGACCGGGTATAACGTGAACGGGAGCAAGACGTGGGCAGATCTCACCTCTCTGCCGGTGGGGTATTACCCGGGACTTTTCAAAAGCATCACGTTCACCAGCGGGGAAGGGATCGCTATCCGGAGGGACCGGACACCATGACGACGTTGGGGCTGAGAGTGTCTTTGCGCGGGCTGCGGCGGCCTTCTGCTGTTGGTGGTGATTCCACGCCGGGCGGGGCGACGCACACGTATGTGCGGCCGGACACGACGAGTGTGTATCTGCGGCCGGATGGGAGCAGCTTGTATGTGAGGCCGTAATCAGAGGAGGAGACGACTATGCCAGACTTAACGGTGAGCAGTGACATCGATGCGTTTTTGCAGGCGGCAAATGCGGCGGCGGGTTTGGCCGCACTGGGTGGCGCGCCGATCTCGCTGAACACGACAGCACCCAATGACACGGTCAACGCGCATGTGGTGGCACCCGCCAGCGGGAGCACGAATGCGGATCTGGTGCTGACTCCGAAGGGGACGGGGGCGTTTATTTTGGGTGGGGTGCCGGATGGAACAACCACCGGAGGTAATAAGCGTGGAGCGCGTGCGGTGGATTTCAACCGTACGTTTGCGGTGGCAGATCGAGTCGCTAGTGGTGATGATGCGTTCTTGGGCCCTGGTGGAGGCCAGGCATCCGGCAATTTTTCCGTGGCGTTTAGTGGGTCTTATGCGACGGGCTACGCGGCATTTGCGGCCGGACAGGGTTCTTTTGCGACAGGGCAAGCGGCTGCATCATTCGGACAACTCACCACTGCGAGCGGCGAGGGGAGTTTTGCAGGTGGTATCTCTGGAGTAGCTTCCCGTCGTGGTGAATCTGCCATAGGCTGTACGTTGTCTTACGTAGCGCAGCGCACTGCTCTTTGTGCAACACGAGTAACGACGGATGCGACGCCAACGGAGTTATTTCTAGACGGATCCTCTGCGCGTGTGTCGATCCCTGCAGGCAGGCTCTGCAGCTACCGCGTCCGCGTCATCGGCATCCAATCCGACGGCACCAGCGTGGCGCAGTATTTGCGCGAGGTGACGATTAAAAACGTGGCTGGGACGACTTCCTTGGTTGGATCTGTGCAGACGATCGGCACCGATCATGAGGATGATGCGGGCACGGCGATCACCATCACGGCGGATGATACAAATGATGCGCTAGCGATCACGGTGACGGGCATCGCGGCGGAGACGTGGCGCTGGCTGGCGGTGATCGAAGGAGGAGAACTGGCATACGGAACCTGATCATGATGAAGACTTACGGAAAGATCCTTGAGGATGGAGTGGAAGCGGTATCGCTGGACTTTGATGAATCTGAGGCCTGGCCGGCGGGCATCGTCCCGCTGGTGAAGCTGGCGCGGCCGGAGGAGACGGAGACGCACCGCCCGGAGCCGTATCTGGCGCTGGCTGAAGATGAACAGAGTGTGGAGCGCCGGTGGCAGATGGTGGCCAAGAGTGACCGGGAACGGAGGGCGGTGGCGCGGGAGACGCTGCGCGCGGAGTTCCTGGCAGAGAGCGATGAGTTCCTGGGCCTGGCCTGGAGTACGTGGAGAGACGTGGGGCAGCTCTTGGATTTGGGGAAAGATGCAGCAGCGCGTGCAGCAATACTTGCACTGCAGGCTCCGAGCGGGTATACGCTGGAGCAGACGAATGCACTTCAAACCAAGAAAACGTATTATGCAGACCAAATTCTTGCTCTCCCTGCTCTGTCTTCTCCTTAGCGCCAGCGCTGCGCATGCGCAGCTGCAGGCGTCCGCCAGCTGGACGCAGCCGTTCCGGACGTGGTGGCCCGCGGAGGTGCGGGTGTATTGCGCGGCAGATGATGCCTGGACGGACCGGGAAAAGGCGACGATCCGCCGGACCATGGAGGGGTATTTCTGGACACAAGAGAAGGTGCCCAGCACGGGGCGCAGCCGGTGGTTGTGGTTCAGTAGTTATGAGCAGGACGGCCGGCGCTATGAGCTGGTGGAGCGGCCCAGTGTGATCCGGATGGTGGACAGCCTGGCCGGGGCGCATGTGATCATCCGGATGGATGCCGGGATCCGGGAGCCAGCAGATGTGACCAGTCCGGCGGCGGGATTACCGGCAGTGATCCGGATCCGGCCCGATCATGCACGGCCCATGCACCGGTTGGTGCGCGTGATCCAGCATGAGTGCATGCACCTGGAAGGAGCGGTGCACTGACAGTTTTTTTACGGAACCAACTAAGCATACGATACCATGGCAGACATCGCGGTAACGAAGAACATGCAGCCTCTCAGCAATGAGGAGACGCTGAAAACGGGGTTCACCCACATGGTGACCATTGAGGCCTCTGATATCAACGGCACGGCCGGAGCGCAGGGGGACACGGTGACGGTGACGATCGGTGAGACCGGGGGGAACTTCCTGGTGGACAAGGCCGCCGCGTATGTGGAGACGGCGTTCACGAATGATCCGAGCGGCACGCTGACGCTGCAGGTGGGCACGGATGGAGACCCGGACAACTTCCTGGCCGCCACGAGCGTGAAGACGGCGGGGCCGTTTGCCACGGTGGCCGGCGCCACTCCGGAGACGGAGGCCGGGTCTTATGCCGCGGCGACGGATGTGCTGGTGGCCCGATTTTCCACGCAGGCCGCCACCAGTGCGCCCGGGGATATCACGGCCGGCAAGGTCCATATTTTCCTGGCGGTGCATGATCTGCACAAGCTGGCCAACGGCCGGGCTTCTGATTGACCCGGGTGACTTGATTGACCTGACTGACTGACAAAAAGATGCACGGGATCAAAGAGACGAAGGAGCTGCTGGAGCTGATCCGGCAGAGTTATGACGCGATCAGCGATGTGCTGGACGGCGCAAACCGCGGGGAGAAGGTGACGGCGATGCGGCTGATGACGGTGTTGTTCAGCCTCAACGGTGTGATCCGGCCCGCGTTTGAGAACATCCGGGCCGTGGGCGCGGAGATGAAGGATCTGACGGAGGAGGAGTTCCTCACTCAGCTGGCGCCGGACGTTGCGCGGACGGTGTATCCGGTCCTGCGGGATCTGGGAATCCTCAAAGCCTCCTGACCTGATCATGCCGCCGATCATCGCACAGTTCTCCCCTCTCCTGCTCCAGCTGGTCTTGAGCCTGGCCGCGCAATGGCTGGGCCGGATCAAGGGGGAGGATGTGGGGCGGCTGATGCGGTGGATCGAGGCGCAGGATGAGAACACGGAACGGACCGGGCCGCAGAAGCTGAAGCTGCTGGCGGAGCGGTTCCCGGAATGGTTCGGGCGATTGCCCGAGGAGAAGATCCGGACGGTGCTCCAGATCGCTTACATGCTAGTGAGATTGCGACAAAACAAAATCTAACACGATGGATTGGCAACTAGTCTTGGGACAGATGGGGTGGAGCGGGATCTTGGCGGGTGCCTTGGTCTATGTGTTTAAGCTCTACACCGGAGCACAGGACCAGCGGATCCAGATGCTGGAGAAACGGGCCGAGGGCTGCGAGCGCGACCGCGCGGATCTGCATCGGCGGATTGAGGAGTTGTATACGAGGGATTGACACAAACCCATGCCCCGGCAACGCCAGAACATTGACCCGACACCGAACATTGCCGAGGATGGTGATGGCGGATGGATCGGCGTGAATGCGCTTTTGGATCCGGGGCAGCTGGAGCCGGGGCAGTGCAGTGATGCACGCAACAAGCGGTTCAGCCGCGGGTATGCAGAGACGCGGCCCGGGACGCAGACGCCGGTGCAGTTCAATCCGGCCGGCGGTTGGGGGACGATTTACGGGACCGGGACGTTTGCGGACCCGAACGGGGTGGAGTGGCTCTTGATCGCGACCAGCGCGGGGGTGTATCGCACCCGGCAGGATGTGGGGCCCACGAGTCTGATCACGCTCAGCAGCGGGTATGCGATCGATGGCACGGTGGAGCTGGTGCAGGCCTTTGACCGGGTGCTGCTGATGCGCGGGACGGAGGATGAGGTGCTGGTCTGGGACGGGACGAACACGGGACAATTTGAGCCGGTGCCGGACCCGGCGGCGACGGTGGACTTTCTCGATCCGTTGCCGAATGCGGATTATGCCGTCGTGATGAGCGGCCGGGCGTATGCGCCGGTGGGCCGGGATCAGGTGGCGGTGAGTGATCTGCTGGATTACACGAGCTGGGACCAGGCCTACAATACGTTCCGGATCAATACGGGGGAGGATGACGGGATCGTGGCGCTGGTGCCGTTCCGGCGCAATTCCATGATTATCCTGAAGGACCGGACGATGCACCGGCTCACGGGGCTGGAGGGTGATCTGAGCACGGCGGCGGCGGAGATGATCAATGCGGAGGTGGGGTGTGTGGCCCGCCGCACGGTGGCGCCAGTGGGCGGTGATTTGATCTGGCTCTCCGCGGAGGGGGTGATGCGGCTGAGTGAGACGCTGGAGGATTCCATGCAGACGCAGGAGCTGCCGGTGTCTGAGCCGATCCGGCCGTGGATCGAGCGGATCAACTGGCCGTATGTGCACCTGAGCTGTGCGCGGACGGTGGACCGGTATTATTACCTGGCGGTGCCGATCGATGACGCGACCCGGCCGAATGTGCTTCTGGTCTGGGACACGATCACGAGGCAGTGGCAGGGGATGGATACGTTCCCGGACGGGATTTATCTGGATCGGCTTCACACAATGCAGGTGCAGGGCAAGCGGCGGCTGGTGAGTGTGGATCTGGACGGGCTGGTGCTGGTGCATGGGTTGGGCCGGACGGACGAGATCGATGGATCCACGTATGGGATCCAGGATTATCTGCTCACCCGCGGTTACACCGGGCAAGAGGGACGGACGGAACCGAAGCGCTGGCGGCACACGACGCTGGAGATCAGCACCTGGGGAGCGGCGGTGACGGTGCGGGCGATCGTGGACGGGGTGCGCGAGGAGCGCACGGTGGGCAGTTACACACCGAACCGGCAGCGGTATTTGACGCTGCAGGCGGGGCTGCATGCACTCAGTGATGGAGCGGCGCATGCGGCGCCGTATCGGCAGGATTATCAGGTGCTGAGCAGTGACGGGATTTTCCCGAATGCTACGTTGTATCCAGAGCGGGAGCAGACAGTGCAACTGGGCTATGGGCTGCGGGACACGGGCCGGTATGTGCAGATCGAGATCAGCAGCACCTCCGGCACCTGCGGGGTGCGGATGTGCCGGGTGGATGGAGTGCGCAAGATCAACGTAGGAAGGAGATTTGCATGAGCGGAGAATGCACGGTGACACCAGGCAAGACGTGGAGCGCGGATCCGGTGACGGATGCGAACCTGAACGCGGCGGCCACGCCAGTGGTCCGGGTGGATGAGGATGCGATTGGGACGCGTGAGTTGAACCTAGAGGAGGTGACGCCGGAGTTTGCGGAGGTGGCCAAGGCAAAGAATTGGATCCGGAATCCGATCTTTGCGGAGCGTGGGCCCAGTTACTCTCATGTGACGGCAAAGATCGTGCCGAGCGAGGCGCTGCGCTGGTGGCGGCGAGCGACGGGGACGGCGCAGATCTCCGCGGAGGTGAACTACATCCAACTGGATGGCATCTCGGAAATGTGCCAGGGGATCAGCTGCAGCGTGGCTGGGACGAACAGCGGCGTGGAGCTGGGTCAGTTTTTTGATGAGGCGTTGGCGCAGCCGTTGCATGTGCAGACCGCGGCGACGTTTTCCTTTTACTTCCGCAACAACACAGGCGCATCCGTGACACCCCGGGTGCAGATCTGGGCCTGGCAATCTGAGAACACGCGGGGCACCCCGACGCAGGTGTATGATCAGGCAACGACGGCCGTGGAGCACGGGCTGGGGACATGGACGCGATTGAGCAAGACGATCGATTTCTCCGCGCTGTCAGGGGTAGAGAATGGGTTTGATCTGGTGATCCAGGTGCCGGCAAACCTCACGGATCTGGGCCATGCCTGGTGGGTGGCAGGGGCGCAGCTGGAGATCGCTGAGGCGGCGACGGAGTTCAATCATCCATCCGTACGCAGTCTGCCGCGGGTGAAGTATGATGACATCGGCGTGTTTGATGTGGAGGACGGGTTCCTGGCCGGGGATGTGTTAATTTCCGGCACGGATGTGTGGGTGTGTGTGGATCCCACGGATGGAGCTCCGGTGTGGCGGCCGGGGATCAGCCGGGTGGTAAACCGGTGGTCTACAGCATCCACGACGTCTGCTTCCACGACGCAGGTGACGCCGGTGGATAATACGATCCCGCAGAGCACGGAGACGGTGGAACTGTTAGCCGTGGCAGATGTGCTTCCGCAGCAAGTAGGCAATAAGCTGCGGTTCACGGTCAGCGGAGTGATGGACCGCAGCGTGGCCGGCGTGAGTGTCCTGGCGATGTATGCCGGCGCATCCACGGATGCGTTCTGGTCAATGCCGATCCAGGTGGATGGACCGACGCCGGTGCATTTCACGTTTGAGACCACGGTGGCAAGCCTGAGCAGTCAGACTTATACGCTGCGCTGGGGGGTGGCGGCGGGCACGGGGTATTGGCTGCGGCGCACGTCCGGTGATACGTTTGGCGCGACCATTCAGGGGATGGTGGAGATCGAGGAGGTGACAAACACATGACGGCGGCAGCACCCACATCAGGGTATCTCATCAATAACCTGCTGAATCCTTCTCAGCATCGGCGGCCGAGCATGACGGACCGGCCGGTGCAGGAGCAGTTCAGCCAGGTTTTGCCCCGGTTCCGGGGAGCGTATGCGCAGCTGATCAATTCTGAAGCGGCGGGCAGCCGGCGCCGGGCGGACATGGAGATCACCGGTGTGCGCAAGCTGGGCCGCAAGCACATGAATGAGCTGTATGCCGCGGCGCCAGAGTTGCGCGCGGCGACGGAGGCGATGATGGCGCGGCTGGGGACGGCCGGCCCCAGCCGGCTGATGCAGACGCTGGATGATCAGGCGTATGCGGATCTGCAGATGGGCGGGCAGCTGTCCTCTCAAGAGGTGCGCCAGGCGGAGCAGCAGGCCCGGGCGGCGATGGGTGCCCGGGGGCTGATGATGGGGAATCAGGGAGCGCTGGCGGAGGTGCTGAACCGGCAAGGGTTCACCGACGCACGGCGCAATCAGCGGCGCCAGTTTGCCATGGGCGTGGAGCAGCTCCGCGGCCAGAATGAGCAGGCGGACCGGGCCTTCACCAGCACCGCCTTTGGCCAGCTGTTCCAGACTCTGGATCCATACCGCCGGGTGTTTGGCGCTTACAGTGTGCCCGGCGCGCAGAGCCAGACGATGAATCAGCTGCTCAATCTGCACGGCACGAATGCAAGCTACAATCTGAGCACGAACCAGATGCTGATGGAAGATGACTACCGGCGCAGCAAAGCCGCGCTGGACGCGGTGATGCAGCAGGAGCAAATGCAGGCGGAGCAGCGGGCCGGGATGATGGGCGGTGCGCTGGGTGCCGTGGGATCTGTGATCGGGGCATTCTTGTGATGAGAGCATTCGGACAAATGATGATGGCGCCGATCCGGGGAATCGGCCGGGCGATCTTTGGGCCCGGCCGGCAGCCGATCCGGGAGCTGGGCGCTGGGATCCGGCAGGCCTTTGGACAGATGCCAGGCAGTGCCATGGCGGTGCCGGACCGGGCCCGGATGATGCGGGCGCCGATGGCGCGGAGCAGGACGCCAGCCTTTGGGCAAATGCCTGATGCAGCCCCGCCCTCGCCTGCGCCTGTGCCGAGTGCCGTGCGGGTGCAACAGCCTCAGGCGCCAGACGTGGAATATGATGTGACCCCGCCACCGATCAAGCTAGGGAAGTATCTAAGGCAAAGCCCGGCAGAGATGTTCCCGATGGAGCGGGGTGGACGGATTCTGGAGCAGAGCCGGCCGGTGCCAGCCGGGGCGACGGTGGAGGCGATGGGGTTAGATCCGAATGGGCGCATCCGGGTGATGGTAGACGGGCAGGAAGGGCAGATGGATGTGCAATGGTTTCAAGAAACAGCGTCACCCGCACCGGGGAACCCGAAGGAGAAACCAAAAGACGCACCGCCTGCGCCGCCCGGAGAAGACTGGTTATCTGTGCAGGGGACACGGTATGGATACAAGGGAGACCCGTATCGAGACCCGAATTCATCCAAGGGCATCGGCAACCGGCAGAATGTGTTACACCCGCGGCGCAGCGTGGCGCTCAAGGAGAGCACGGCAGCGAAGCTGGGGGTAAACATCAAGGCAGGAGACCGGGTGAGTGTCATGATGCCGGATGGCGTTAGTGAGGTGTTCACGGTAGATGATACGATCCCCGAGAGCAGTGGTGGGAATGATCGAATCGATTTTTACGATCCGACAGGGCTGCGCAAATCCATCGACGGGGCAGGCCTGCGGATCCGCAAAGCTCCACCAGAGGAAAAGGTGCCAGCGGATCTGCGGATTTTGGGGCCGGTGACTAAAGCGCGAGGCGGTTATAAGAGCGGGAAGCTGCAATATATCCCTACGGAATTTTTGGAGCCGCTGCCTGCAGACCCAGCGCGGGCATCGGTGGATCTGTTCCTATCACGATAGACGACGATTATTTATGCCAACACCGGGATCAAATTATCAGGCAGGGTTTCAAGCGTTCGGCGATGGAATCGCCCGTGGGATCACGTCGCGGCGGGAGCAGAAGATGGGGGCGCTGGAGAGTGCGGCGCGGGCCGGGGATGGCGCGGCGCAGGAGAAGCTGAAACGGATCGGCGGGATCAGTGCGGCGGATGAGAACCGCTTCCTGACGGAGCAGGCGACGGGACTGGCGCAAGCCGGGATCCTGGATGCGGAGCAGCTGGACAAGTTTATGGACGGGAACGTGGCGGCCAAGCGCGCGATCCTGAGCCAGGCCTCCGCGGCGATGCTGATGCAGCAGGAGCAGCAGGCGCTGCAAGCTGAGCTGCAGCTGCGGGAACAGTTTTTCCGGCAGCAACGGGAGATCGATACGGAATATGATCTGAAGGCGCTGGAGCAGGAGTGGCCGCTGCGGCGGCAGCAGATGATCGAGGCGGAGCAGATCCAATCCGAAGCGTCCCGGCAGCGGTCCGCGGACAATGCGCGGATCCAGACGGATGAGAGCATCCGCGGAGCCAAGGCGCGGATCCAGATGGAACGTCAGGAGGAAAGGCGGCAGCGAGCGCAGCAGCAACGGGTGATCAGTAATTTTGCGGACTTTCTGGGAGCGACCGATGAGGAGAGAGAGATGGCCGCAGAGCTGCCACCAGAGGAAGCACTGGAGTTTTTGGAACAGCAGCAAGCAGCGCGGCAGATGGCGCCGATGACGCTGGACACCCGGTTCCAACAGGCCACGCTTCCGAATGGTGAGGTGGTGACGGTGGATATGATGACGGGCAAGGTGGTGAGCAGCTCCGCGCTGGCGAATGCTCCGCGGGAGGATCCTGTGGCAAAATATCTAACACCAGATCCGGCTTCGCAGAGCAAGGGATTCCGCTGGCCGTGGCAGAAGGCTCCGCAAGCACAGCAGGCGCCCGCACCAGCACCCGCACCGGTGCAACCGCAGAGCACGAAAGACTTGCTAGGAATCGGCCGCTAGGTTACGCATGCTTTTGACATGGCGACGCAAGCACCGATCGATCTGGATGAGGTCCGGCGCACCTGGCTGACGTGGGATCAGGTTGAGCAGGAAGAGGGCTATCAAAAGGCCGATACGGAGAAGCGGGAGGAGATCCTGGATAACTGGATCTCTTTGTCCAACCTGCTGGCCCCGACGATGCCGGATTATGAGCCGGAGGAGTGGACCCGGCAGATCTCAAGTTTTGCCGATCAGAAGCGCGCGGCGATCCAACAGAGCAAAGGATTCGGAGAGCGGGCGCAGGAGTATGTCAGCGGTGTGACGACGAGCCTGGGGCAAAGTGTCTTAGGGACGTTCCTGGCGGCGCCGTTTGACACGATCATGAGCACCTTCGGTGCCGCCGGTGCGTTGGCAGATTCTGCCGGTAAGCTGGCCACGGGAGATCTGGATACTTACACAAAGATCGCCCCTGAGATGGCGCAGATGTTGCGCCCGGGCATGACCCTCGAAGATGCCGGCCAAGGCTTGCAAGCTGGCGCGCGCGCCATGGGCAAGCTGACCGACAGCGCGGCAGGGTATGCGGACTTTAGCCAGGCAATCCGCGGCCAAGGGGTGACGGCACCGGGGGAGCGGCGGGCGTTTGGTGCCATCCGCATGTTCGCAACCCAGGCACAGGAGACTTTGCAGAATGCGGAGGTGGAGCACCTCACGCCGGAAGCGCATGCAGAGCTGCAGCGGGTGTTTGAGACCCCGCCGCCACCCGGCAAATCACCGGAGGATATGGTGCGGCTGCGGCGCTTTGAAATGGAAGAGGAGGGCTCTCCTTATCGCCGTGATACTCCGCTAAAGCAGGCGCAGGCGGAGCTAAAGGCATTTCTTACAGACCCGGCGAATGTGGCCCGGCCGGAGGAGGAGCTGGCGCGGGAGCTGGAGACGCGGGAGCGCAAGATCCTTGAGCTGGCCCGGGAGTTTTGGGGGCAGCCAGAGGGATTGGACGGCACGCCGTTTGAGGAGCAGGAAGGGCGGCGCCTGGGGGATGAGACAAATGAGCGGCTGATCAACCGGTTTCAGCTCACGCGCAATCCGATGTATCTGGATGCGCTCCTGGCCCGGATGAGCCGGTCCGCGAAGGATGTCGATCTTGACCGGTCCAAGGCAGAGCTGACCGGCGGCCTGACAGAGTTTGAGGCCGGGATGATGGAAATGGCCGGGAATCCGATTGAGTTAGCGGCCAATCTTTTGGAGATCAACTCCGGCATAGGCATATTCACGAGGCTGGGCCGGGCCGGGAAGATGTTGCGGGCGCGGCAACTGGGCCGGGCAGCGCGGGAGGTGGGCACATCTGCAATCGAGGCGACGTTGGCAGCAAATGCCGAGGGATTGACTGAGGCGGTGCAGACCCGGGCGGACAATCCTTTATCTACCGATGAGGAGGTGCGGAAGGCGTATGAGGCCGGCACGGCGATGGGCTTTGGCTTTGTGGGTGTAGGTGCGGCCGGTGGAGCCGCAGCAAATGCGGTGCGCCGGGCGATGGAGCGCCGGGTCAGTGGTGAAGATGGAGCGGTGGATCCGGCGGCGGAGGCTGCGGTGACACCGGAACCGGAGACGGTGGCGGTGGCGCCACGTCCGTCTGCGGAGCAACTGGCCCGGCGGGTGAAGGCGGGGCTGGCCGGACAGAGTTTGAGCCCGGTGACGGATCTGCTGGGGGCGGAGCGCAGCGCGGAACTCAGCGGTCTGGCGGTGGAGAATTTCCGGGAGGCGTGGGCGCAGGGCGGGATCAGTAAGGAGGAGAAGGCGGCGATCAAGGGGGCGCTGGGTCTGCCGGTGAACGCACCGATCGGCCGCGTGCATGCCGCGTTGCAAGCGGAGCGCAGCCGGATGCAGGGGGAGAGCCTGCGGATGGGCGCAGACCAAGAGGCGGCGCCGCGGCGCCAGGTGGGCACGGTGGGGGCGCGGCTCCAGGAGATCGCGGAATCTGACGATGCGCTGGCCCCGCTGGCCAAGGAGATTTATGAGAGACTGGATGATGATACTCGGAGCGTGGCTCATACCTTTGATGATTCTCAGCTCCCGCCCCGGGCCCGTGGCAAGTACATCCATAGTGAGCGCCGGGTGGTGGAACGATCTACCGCTGGAGCTGCCACCGCAATTCACGAGGCTACCCACGCGAAGGTGGATCCTCTCTTACCCCGGTTGGAGGCGACGGGGACCGCATATCTCCAGGGACTTCGCGACTGGGCCGCTACCCCGGAGCAGGCGGGCACTCCATTGGCCGATCTGGTGGACGTCTACACGCAAGCGGTTGAAGCGCTGGGCATCGACCCGGAAACGCTCAACACGGCGGCGGCCTATCAACGCGGCGGCCTAGCGGTGGGGATCCGGGAGTTTCTCCCAGAGGTGTTTTCCAACCAGGATCTGCAGCAGCGGCTGGATGGAGTGTCTGCCCGGGGTAAGAAGATCAGTCTGTTCCGGGCCCTGGTGGATGCGGTGCGCCGGGTGTTGGGCCTCAGCCCCAAGGCGGGCAGTTTGCTGGAGCGATCGCTGCAGGTGGGGCAGCAGGTAATCGAGATGGAGGCGCCACAGCGCCGGGCAGAGGGGCTGAGCGTGGGGCTGGAGGGCGAATCTTTTTCGCTTGACCCGGATGATCAAATTGATCCACAGTCTATCGCATGGCGCAGAGAGACCAGCAAACCCAGCTTCCTGAAGGAGCGGAAGCGGGCGATTGGCGCGAGTGGCTTGGAGAGTTCCTTGAAGAATGCCACGAGGCCCAAGGATTCCCGGAAGACCTCCCCGGCGTCCGGATCCTCTCCAACCACGGACTCAGAGACCGGGAGAACGCTTGGTGGGCCAGCCAGTCTGCAAGAGCTGGCGGGGCGCAGGGTTGATCTGTTTCAGCTGCGGCCAGAGCTGCGCACGGCTCTGGACACGATGCGCCGCAAAGCGCGGCACCGGGAGCAGGTAGCCCCCACGGTGGTGGCGGAGCTGCGCGGGCTGCAGTCTCAGTTCCCCGGCAGTCAGGAGAAGCTGGCGGCCCGGGAAGCGGCCAAGGCGGCGGTGCTGGAGGGGTATCGCCTCAGCGGCGGGGAGCGGATTTGGGATGCGGATGCGTATTTCAGCGATCAGCCGGACTCTGCGCCGGGCGGCGCCTTCGGCGCGGACCGGTTGGCGGCGATCGAGATGGCGGTGGAGACGCTGCTGGAGACGGTGCCCGCGTCTGCACTGGGCCGGCGGATTCAGTTTGCGTATCGGTCCGGAGACGGCAAGGCGCAGGTGGCGGAGCGGGTGATCCGGGAGGATCCGGATAAGATCGTGATCTCCGTGCCGGAGGGTGCGGGGGAAGGGATGCCGCCGATCCCGGAGGAGATCATCGGCGCGGCGGTGCATGCGCTGAGCGCGAGCCGGCGCCAGAGCATCGTGGAGGCGATCCGGGAGACGGTGGACGGCGGGGTGATCACGCACGTGGCGTTTACCGATGCTTCCGGCAAAGGGCTGCATTTGCAGACGGTGGAGGAGCTGGTGCCTACGCCGGGCCGGTTTAGCCCATATACGGCGACAAAGACGGATGATGCGATCCTGTATGTCCGCAAGCCAAACGGGCGGTATGTGCAGGTGCAGATCTCCAGCAAGGCTAAGGCCCGGGCGATCGCCAAAGCGGCGGCGGCGAATCCGGGGAAGAGATACGGAGAGATCGGCGATGCGCCGCCGCTGACGGAGGCGCTGCTGCGGCCGGCGCTGGAGGCGGAGTTCCGGGATTTTTTTGATAAGCCTCTGCAGCAAATTTTCGGGCAGCCGGGGGTGCATACGGCGATCGCGGAGGCGCTCCGGCCGTCCGCGGACGAGACGGCGCGCTCCACGGTGCAGTTGTGGGAGGAGTTGCAGGATGATCCGTCTGTGCTACGGGAGCGTTGGACAGAGGCGGAGGTGGAGGATGAGATCATCAAGATCGTGTATCCGCCTCCCCCCCCACCACCAGGTGGGCCGCGGTCATTTGAGGAGTTGTCCCGCTTGCTGCAGTTTGCGGTGGAACGAATCTTTGATTCCCGCAATAAGTGGCGGACGGATCCTGCGCAGCTGTTGACGCTACGTGAGTTTGACCGGCATCCAGTCAAGCGCAATCCATGGCTGGCGTTTTGGCGGCGGTTAATCGGGCAAGCAAATCTGGAGGATCAATGGGGCGGGATCATCGCATTGCCCGGCGCGGTGCCGCAGCTGGAGCATCAGGTGGAGCGCAATGCAGCGATCTCTCCGCGGGTGCGCGGATTCCTGGAGGCGCACAGCCGGATGGAGGCGGCGGCGCAGCAGATCCTGAGGACGGCGGACCGGCTGCAGGCGCTGCGGATGTCCAGCCGGGAGCGACTGAGCGAGGTGCAGGCAAATTTGGATGCGGTGCCAGGGTCTGACGGGATCGCGATGCAGGCGCGGGCGCTGGCGGCAGATGTGGCCACGGAGGCGCTGGTGCACCGGGCAGAGACGTTCCTGGCACAGGTGACGCAGAAGGTGATTCGCCTAGCGGCGGCGCGTGAGGCGAGGGTGCGCCGGCGCACGGCGATGCCGGTGGGCACGAGTCTGAATCCGTTTGAGCGAGTGCCACGGCCGCACTTCACAGAGGCGCTGTGGTATTACACGAGCCCGCTGCTGAATGAGGAGCTGGAGGCGTTTGGCAAGCTGCTGGATGCCGGGGCGGCGGAGCTGCAGCAGATCTCAAAGGTGATCACAGAGCTGGCGTCCCGGACGGTGGATTGGATGTGGTTGACGACGCAGCAGGATATTTTAGCCGCGGCCACCTTTGGCGACGCGGCGGCGGTGGATTATCTGGTGCGGGCGGGCATCGCGATGGAGGATCTGGCCAATCTAAAGCCGGAGCAGATCCGGGCGGTGGTGCTGCAACGCAAGCGGCTGGAGCTGAAAGATGACCTGGCGGCGAGTATCGAGCTGCTGGAGCGCGGGACGATCGGGGCCAAGGTGCAGCTGGCGGCGGCGAAGCGGGCGGCGGCGGCGTTGCGGGGAAATCGGCTGCAGGAGGCGGCGCGCATCGTGGCGCAGGCGTGGACGCAGCGGGCGGAGCTGGCGGGCGGGAGTATCGACCGAGCGATATTGATCGACAATAGTGTGGAGGCGGCGCAGCTGTTGGAGGAGGCGACGTGGTCAGAGTTCCGGCATCAGGGAGATCTGATGGGCGCGGCGTCCGTGATGGATTGGTTGCAGCTGAAGGTGGCGCTTTACCAAGGCTGGGGGAAGGTGCGGGAGGCTGCGGGCCAGCTGAATCGGCTGGAGAAATGGACGTCCGCGGAGGTGTTCCGGGTGAGCGATACGGTGGCCAAGGCGTTGGCTCCGCTGCAGGAGGTGCAGCAGGATCCCGGGGTCTTTGACCAGGAGATGCAAGATGTGTCTTATTCCTTGGAACCGGCCGGCTCTGGTGATAGTTTCGCGAATTATGAAGATGCAGCCCGTCAAGCCCAAGAGCGCGCCGCAGCCGCAGAAGCAGGACGGCGCCGCATCGGTGAACTCCGCAGAGCCCTCATCGGAACCGATGCGCAGAACGGCGCAGATGCGGCACGACGCGCTTACGCAGCAGCGCAAGGCGTGGTGGAAGCAGTATCGCAAGGAGAACTCCGAGTTCTTCCCCCCGAGCGAGTGACGTATGAGCGGGCCCGGCTCAAGGGCAAGAAGGGGTTTGAGCATTTTGTGCTGCCGGATCCGGAGGATGCAACCCGGGTGCTGAAAATAACGCAGGGGATCCACGGGATCCCGTCCCGCACGACGTTAGGGGAGATGATCGGGTATCTGGAGCGGTTGGAGACTTCCAACGCGCTGCTGGGGACGGATTACCGGTTGGAGGGGGTCACTCCGTTCAAGGGCAAGTATTATGCGTTGGTGCTGAGCCAGGCCAAGATCGATGACGGGGTGATGTTCTCTCTCAGTTTCCGCAACCCGGTGGATGTGGATCTCAAACAGCGTGGGTTCCGCCTGACGATGTCGGGGACGTGGCGGCATGAGCGCTGGCCGGTGGAGCTCTATGATATGCGGCGGGATAACCTCCGCATCTTGAAAGATCGTTCCCGCCGGCCGCCGTATCGCGTGGTGTATCTGGATGTGATCCCGGAGATCAAGGTGGAGGATGCGGACATCGTGGACCAGATCGTGGCGGCGGATCAGGATGTGAGCTTCAGCATGATGCCGGATGAGCTTGACGCCTATGGCGGATCTGCTACGCTCATCCCTGATGAGCAGCTCGCCCCAGAGGATCAAGCCGGAATCGCCAGCATCCGCCAAGTCACGCGTGCTCCAGCGCCCGTCGTCGCCGCAGCCTATCACCCAAGAGAAGGTAGACGACTATCGAGCCGCATTGGCGGCCGCAGTGTCCAGTTCTACCGCCAAATCGGCGGAGAATGGGGCTGGGCAACGCTAGGGATCGGCAATAAGGTCTGGATCAACACGGCGCTGGCGTCTCATCGGCGCATCGCCGTGGCGGGGCACGAGGCCGCGCATTGGATGCAGAGGGAGGATTTCCCCCGAGCGGAGGCGATCTGGAACCACATCCAGGCGCTGATGCCACACGCTGGATTTTACCAGGTGCTGGAAGCGGAGCTGGTGGGCCGCGGATATGATGCGCGCAAGGTGCCGATTGAGGTGCTGGCCAACGTGATCGGGGATGCAATCGCATTCCGCGCCGGGTCCACGCTGGTATGGGACACGGATACGTGGCTGTCCGGAGATCAGATGATCGAGATCGCGGAGATGACCGGGTGGCCGGAGTATCAGGCGGCGGATCAGGATGTGAGCTACAGCCTAGAATCCCCCGATCTCTCTGACAGTCAGGAGTCCAGGCTCACGGCTCGCATGAATCACGCCGTGGCGTTGGCCGATGCAGTGGCTGCTATGGCTCGCGGGCAGACGACGGGTTCAATTTTCACGCATCCAGATTTAAGTCCAAGCGCCGCTCAGTCCATTGATGCGCTGCCGTTGGCCGTTAAGTATAAACGGCTTATGAAGGCGATGCCGTGGACTAGTGTGCGCTATACCCCTAGTTACGAGGGAGCCATTGAGGGCCATCTTTTGGGAGGTGGGTTTCTAATGTTTCGGGCGGCTAATAATGCCGTAGAAGTTGAATTGATGCGATCAAGCAGCAGCGGTGAATCGCTTTCGCTTGGAGCGCTCGCCTCTTTAATCGTAGGGGCTCGCAATGCAGGGTTTACAGAGGTGCGCACTTTGGCTCTGAGTGCAGGTGATGCCACCGGATACAAAACCTGGCCCGCGTTGGGTTTCGATTTTGACAAATCGTCTCTGGGCGTTGTGCCCTCAAAGCTGCCTCTTGGATTTGGGCCGCCTATGGAGGGATTATGGACGGACGAATTGCGCGGCCGGATGCAATCTGTGCCTCCTGAGGTGGCTAATGATTACAGGAAAATGTTAGAGCTAGGCCGGGGTGCATCTTTACTGAGATTGACCGCCACTCCAGAAGGTCGCAAACTTTGGGCAAAATATGGAAAAGACCTTGAATCAATCCCAGTCACATTTGATCTCCGCCCCGGATCCAAATCCATCAAACGATTTGCTCAACGCTTTTCACCCTGGGTCGAACGACATAAACGAAATCTTGCAGGCCTACGACTCAGAGGAGGACTGGACGCAGGAGGACGAAGCAATGCCGTCCTAGGTGATACCAGTTACAGCCTAGAATCCCCAGACTTGTCCGACAGCCAGGTCGCCGGGTTGTATGCGGCGGTGCAGGCTTGGGTGGAAGGCGGCGGGAAGATCCGCGGGGAGCAGCCCACGGCAGAGGATGCGCGGCGGATGTTGGCCGGGACGTCTGATCAGCTCATGGTGCAGGTGCTGGGCCTGGGCGAGGGCCAGGTGATGAGCGAGGAGCGGGCGCAACGCCACGCGGAGGAGCTGGTGCCCGTGGCGCAGGAGGTGATGCAGTTCTTCACCGATGCGGAGCGCAATGGACAGGATCCCGTGGTGATCGCGGCGACGTATCAGCAGCAGAACCTGATCCGGGATCGCATCGCGAACATCACGGCGGCGCAGATCCGTAACCCGCGGCAAGGGCGGCCGGTGTCTTTGGCCCAGATCCGGGATGCGCTGATCCGGCGGCTGGAGGTGCCGCTGCGCTTTGGCATCCGCCGGCGCGGACGGGCGGCGCAGGCGTTGGGGATTTTTGCGGCCGGCCCGGACATCATCCGGTTGCGGCACACGCAGGATGTGGAGACGCTGGCGCATGAGATCGGCCACTGGATCCATTATGTGCTGATGGGTGGACGGACCGGGGCACCGCGTTCCCCGGACTTTGGCGGGCAGTTTGATGGAGAGCTGATGCGCCTGGGGCAAGCCACCAGTCTGCCCGGGTATACGCCGGTGCAGATCCGGAACGAAGGGGTGGCGGAGTTTGTCCGGTATTTCCTCGCAGACCCGATGCGCGGCCGGCAACTGGCCCCGACGTTTCATCAGCATTTCACGCAGTTCCTGAAAGCCAATGATCCGCGGGTGCTGGAGGCGCTCACGGAGGCGCAGGAGATGATCACGGCTTACATCGAGCAGCCGGAAGCGGCGCGCCTCCGGGCGCAGGTGGATTTCAATGAAGGCCCGGTGCGTGGCCGGCATGACACGCGGGTGTTCATGGATGGGGTGCGGGATTGGTGGCGCACCACTTACACAAAGCTGTTCAACGGCTTGTATCCGATCGAGCGGGTGACGCGCCAGCTGGTGCAGATGGGGATGCCGCAGGATCAGGCGGAGCGATTTGCCGAGCTGGCGATCAATCACCAGGGCGGCGCGGCCTCCGCGGCAGAGGCGGATCTGTATTTCGGCCAGCGCAACCTGGCGGGCCGTGTCGTGGGCCGCTCCCTGCGATCGATCTTGGAAGGGCTGAACGCGCAGCAGCGTGAGGAACTCTCTCTCTACATGGTCCGCAAGCGGGCGGATGAGCTGGAGGCGCGCCAGATCCAGACCGGGGTGCCCCCGGTATCGCCCGCGCAAATGAAAGAATGGGAAGGCCGCTACGAATCCCGGCGCCAGGCGCTCCTGGAGTATCAGCGCAACCTGCTGCAGCTCCTGGTGGAGAGCGGGATCCTAGGCCAGGCGGAGTATGCCCGCATGATGCAGGCGAATCAGGATTACGTCCCGTTCTACCGGGTGTTTGAGGAAATCCACGGCACGAAGCTGGGCGGGCCGGCCAGCGGGGTGGGCTTTGTGAACCTGCAGAGCGGGCTGCGCCAGATCCGCGGAAGTGATCGGCTGATCGTGGATCCGCTGGAATCGATCATCAAAAATACGTATCTGTTCCGCAGCCTGGCGCAGCGCAACCAGGTGGGACGCAGTTTCACGGAAGCGGTCGAAAGCATGCGCGGGCACGGGGTGATCATGGATCACGTTGCCACCAAGATGGCGCCGGTCCGCGTGCCGCATCAGCAGGTAGTCGATCAACTGGTGCGCGCCGGTGTGGTGGCCAATGCGCAGCAGCTGACCGGCACAAACCTGGAGTTCAATCTCTGGCAGGCGATGCAGCCGAACCGCGGGCAAGGCGAGTTTGTGGTCTGGCGCAACGGGCGGCGGGAGATGTATCAAGTGCATGATCCGCTGCTCTATGATGCGTTGACGTTTGCCGATGCCGGTGCGGGAAATCTGGCCAAAGCGCTGGGGCCGCTGTTCCCCGTGCTCCGGGCAGGGGCGGCGATGCTCCGGCTGGGGGCGACGTATACGCCAGGGTTCACGCTGGCGAACTGGTTGCGCGATCAGTTTGTGGCCGGGGTTCAGTCCCGCAGCGGATACATCCCGTTTGCCGATGGCATCCGCGGGGCGTATCACGTGGTGCGCCACACCCGGGAGTATCAAGACTGGGTGGCCAATGGTGGGCGATTCAGCGGGATCACGACGTCGAACCGGGATTCATTGCGCGGGGCGCTGGAGGAACTCACGGGCGAGGATCGGGCCGCGGCGTTGGCGCTGATCGATCCGCGCAACCTGGCCCGCGGATATGCCCGCATGATGGATGCGATCAATGAAGTGGCGGAGGAAGCCACACGGATGGGTGAGTATCTGCGGGCTCGTGGCCGGGGTTTGACCCCCACGGCGGCGGTGAACCGGGCCAAGGATGTGACCCTGAATTTCTCGCGGGGTGGTGCGGTGTCGCGCACCCTGAACGCGATGATCGCGTTCTTCAACGTGGGGATGCAGGACTTTGACAAGGTCATGCGTGCGTTTGCGGATCCCACGGCGATGCGCACGCCAGAGGGACGCCGGGAAATCGCTGCAGCCTATTTGCGCGGCACGATGATGGTGACGGTGCCCAGCGTGCTGACGTGGTGGATGGGCAAAGACGATGAGGAGCTCCAGAATCTGGCGGAGTGGCGCAAGAATTACTTCTGGAACATCAACCTGCGCCCGTTCCTGGAGGGCGTGATGCCGGGACAACCGCATTACATCGTCAGCTTTCCCAAGCCGTTCCTAGTGGGTGCGGTGTTCGGCACACAGGTGGAGCGGGCGCTGGATCAATGGTACGGAAACGATCCCAAAGGTGTGCTGCACGGGCTGCAAAACTCCTGGTCTTACACGCTGTTCCACGGGGATATCGTGTCTCTGCCGTCCATCGTGGGGCCCATGATGGAGATGAGAATGAACTACAGCACGTTTAGCGGCGGGCCGATCGTGCCGCAACGGTTGCAGGGGCTGCCGGCGCAGATGCAGTTCACGAACACGACCAGCGGACTGGCCCGGGCCGTGGGGGAGTCCGCCGCGAGCGTGGGCCTGGAGGTGTCCCCCATCATGGTGGATCACTTGATCCGCGGACACTTCGCATCGCTGGGCGGACTCAGCACGGATGCGATCGATGCGCTGGGTCACCTTATCGGATATCACGATCGCCCCGATGCCGGGCCGTCCGTGCTCCGGGAGTTGGCCGGTGTCCAGCGCTTCCGTCCCAAAGATTTGGAAAACACCCGATACGTGGAGCTAATGTTCCGCGGCGTGGATGAGGCCAAGACACTCATGGCGCCGCTCAGTGAAGCGCGCCTGCTGGAGCTTCCCGCCGGCACAGTCAAGGCCCACGTCGCCCGGCACCAGCGCGAGATCGCAGAACTCTCCGCCGTCGTGGATCCCCGCACCGGCCGCACCCGCCTGGGAGAGATCATGGCCGCCCAACGCGAGTTCAGCGAGATCACGAAAGCGATGCGCCTGATCGAGATGCAAAGCGGAATGCCGGCCGCGGAGAAGCAGCGCAAGCTGTACCAGCTAAACGTAGCCCGGAACCGGGTGGCAGAGGTGACGTTCCGGATGCTTCCGGAGTCGATTCGCAAGAAAGTGATGTGACGGCGGAGGGTGCAGAATGCAGAAACGTGGCGCGTGATTGCGCAGGCGGGAGCAAGGAGCGGGAGTTAGAATGAATGGTTTTGACGGGGTGAAAAGTTGGTTCGAATCCTACTGCCGGAGTCTCTCAAGCCCGCTCGGCACAATCTTCCCGCAAAGCGTGCACGGCCATCCGGTCCCCTTCGGTGGCACCTCCACATGGCCCTCCTCTTCAAAGGCCCAGGTCGCGAAGCTGGTCTCAACTCGGGCAGCAATCAGGTGAATCACCGCGGATGCCCCCGAAGTGGCAGCAGCGCCCTTGCTATGAAAGTCATCGACTCCATCGCATTTTCTTGCAAAATCGCATGGCCTCGCCAGCAATTCATCTCACCGAAGAGACGAACGTCGATCAATCCAAGAGGTAAAATATCGGTAATTTCCATATTTTAATAGATTTTTCGCAGAGAGGGCTATACACTTTGCGAAATAACTCAACCATGAGCTCGCTCGCCCTTCGCTTCCCTTCGCAGCAGTCCGCATCTCTGCTCAAGGCAGCGCCCGATTCTCGCGAACACCTTCCCTCCCCCAGCTGCTTGCGCTGGCCCTTGCTCGCTCTTGGGTTGGTTTTGACGGCCGTGATCCTCGAATTTGTCCACCTCCGTGAGTCCCGCGCCTTCTGGCTCGATCAAGCGCTCTATCCGGCTCGGCTACGGACGGTGGTCTGCCAGATGTTTTATCCTCTGGTGGGAACACAATTCGTCCTCCTGACCGTCGCCACTTTGCTCCAAACCTTTTTCGCCCCGCTGAAGTCTCGGTTTCGGACCACCCAAAACGCCGTCTTGGCGCTTCTCTGGGTGCTATTGACAGCCGGCATGCTGACGGCGGTGCAAAACAACATCGCCAACGTCCTGCAAGGCCGCCCCCTCCACTGGCATCCCGAAGACGCCATGGTTTGCCGACGCTGATTTGCTTTAACGGCGACGTACTTCAGGGCGCTGGCGGGACACGGGTCGACTCACAGACACCACCCGAAATTCCCAAGAGCATGGCGATTTGGCTGGCTTGACGAAGTCCACCGCCCGTAGCC
>CAYVMR010000002.1:0-48054 GCA_964452545.1 uncultured bacterium | reverse complement strand
CATGATCACCACATCCCCTTCCAAAATCATGGCGTCTACCATGCTGTCTCCAGTCACCCTGAGAGCATAGTCTCCGGACTTAATCGGTATACCGTTCAGGTCTAGGCGCTCTACATCATCGGTAAAGGCTTCGTTGACAAAGCCCGCTGCAATGGTCCCTAGAATGGGTAACCCCCTGAGATCTTCGCGAATTCGGATGGTGCGAGCTTTACCCTCGGTCCACTCGATATAGCCTTTATTTTTTAGGTGTTCCAGCCGACTTTGGATGGGGGCCGGAGACTTGAGATCCATAGCCTTCATCATCTGGCGAATGGAGGGAGAATGTTGGTTACTGCGGATGTAGTCAACCAACCAATCGTAGAGCTCTTGTTGGGCAGGGGTTAGGGATTCCATAAACGGTTGGCCAGGGCAGCCATACTAAATTCTCAGAACAATTGTACCAGGGAGTAGCATCTCTGTCTAGGCTCTAGTATGGGCTAAGAGGTTGAGGTTTAATGCGACTTGCTGCGGTGTAGAGAGGTCCAGAGGCGATGGCGAGGTCCCTGGCGGTTAATCCGGCGTAACCAGATCTCTAGCCGTTGCTGCTCCCCTTTAGCGAGGCCGAAGAGGAGATAGCGGCTTTCTGCCACCAGTAGGGCAACGGTTAAACCCAAGCATAGCCCCAGACCCAGGGCGGCTCAACGATGGTAGGCCAGCCCATAGCGTAGGGCTGTCCAAGTAAAGTACTGGTGTAATAAAATCAGTTCTGGGCGAAGACTCCACAGGCTCAAGCTACCCACCGTCAGCCATAATCCTGTTATCGCCAACCACCAACGCCGCCATGCAATTGCTCGCAGTTGCTCAAGTTGCTTTTTCTGGCTAGAGTCCGGGGTCACTGAATTGACAAGTCTGTTAATGGGTTGATTCTATCCCTTGATTGGCAATCGTTTCGACCTCATCGTCACCGTAAACCTGACCGCTGCGCTCTCGCCATAGGGCTAAAAGCGAACTAGCGATGAAGATACTAGAGTAGACCCCAGCGGCAAATCCAATGATCAGGGCAAGGGCAAAATACTTGAGGGTTTGACCACCAAAGGTGACGATCGCCAGCAGGGGCAGGGTAGTGGTCAAACTGGTGTTGATCGATCGGCTGAGGGTTTGGTTCACCGCATTGTCAACAATTTCGCCGATGGGGGTTTTGGGGGAAAGCTTAATGTTTTCGCGGACGCGATCGTAGATCACCACCGTGTCGTTCACCGAAAACCCGACAATGGTCAGGAGTGCCACAATAAAGAGGCTATCAATCTCAATCCCTGCCACCAGCCCTAACCAACTAAACACCCCACTGGTGACTAGCACGTCGTGGAACAGGGCAACGATGGCAAAGATAGCGTAGTCCAGTTTGAATCTCAGGCTGAGGTAGATCACAATCCCTGCGAAGGAAACCAGCAAGGCCAGCAGACCCGAGCTTAACAACTGCCGGCCAATGACTGGCCCTACCGAGTCAATTTGTACGCTGTTGCTGTCAAAGGGGCCGATTTCAGCATCCAGGGCCCCTTGGAGTTGGATCCGTTCTTCCACCGACAGCGGCCGGGTGCGAATGGAAAGAATCTGCAACTTCGGGTCTAGAATCTGCAAGGTACTAGCCGCCAGGCCTTGGTCCGCTAGTAACTGGCGAACCTGAGCTAAATCGATATCGGCGCTACAGGCATTGGTCAGGGTGCAGCGGCGGGTGAGTTGGAGGCGAGTGCCACCAACAAAATCGAGACCAGGCTTGAGGGGAGCACCAAACTGTTGCCAGGAAAACGCCATGGCAACCAAGCCGAGCATAATCACCAAGCTAGATATTAACCACCACAGGCGGCGTTGCTTAGTAACCGCTAGTTTCATAGGGTAGCACTCCGGGAAGGTAGGTTACCCAGACCGGGACAAAACAGAGCCGGCTTACGAAACTGGGGTAAACCCAGGACAAAAAACAACAAAGCCCGGGTACAGGTCAAGGCCGTAAACAGGCTAATCACGACCCCAAGTCCTAGGGTCAGAGCAAAGCCTTTCACCAGACCGGCGCCTAGCCAAAACAGAGCCAAACAGGCAATTACTGTGGTCACGTTACCATCAAGAATGCTAGAAAAGGCGCGATAAAACCCCGATTCCACCGATCGATAAAGGGTTTTCCCAGCCCGTAACTCCTCGCGAGTCCGCTCAAAGATTAAAACGTTCGCATCCACCGCCATGCCGATGCTGAGAATGAAACCAGCAATCCCAGGCAGGGTCAGGGTGACCCCCAGCAAGTTAAAGGCAGCCCAGGTGAGCAGGGCATAGATCACCAGGGCAATATCCGCCACAATACCGGGTAGTCGATAGTAAAGGGCCATGAAAATTAAAACCAGGACCAATCCCCCAATTCCGGCATAGAGACTCCGTTGAATACTGTCCCGTCCCAAGGTCGGACCTACGGTGCGATTCTCCACGACCTCTACCGGTAGGGGCAAGGCGCCACCCCGCAGTTGTACCTCCAAATCCCGGGCTGACTCAGCGGTAAAATTCCCTGATATTTCGGCACTTCCCCCGGCAATACCAGTCTCAGCGTATTGGACATCGACCCGGGGTGCACTCAAGAGACGATTATCTAGAAAGATCCCCAAGCCGCGCCCCGTACCAGCTACTGATCGCGTCAGGTTGGCAAAATCCTCCGCCCCTTGGCTATTAAATTTAATGTTAACCACCCACTGGGTGCCATTGCCCGGCCGGGCGAGGGCGTCGGTCAGTTTATCACCGGTGAGTTGACTAGGCTCGAACAGGTCACTAATGGCGGTTTCGCTGGTGGTGATGGCGGCCTGAATCTGATCTAATCTGGCCTGGGCCTCCGCCGTGATGGCCGATCCCTCTGACCCGCTATTCTGCGCCGCTACCAGATCATCTAGATGACCCTGTAAAACCTGCTGTTCTATCGCTAGCTGGCTTTCGGTGCCCTGTCTTTGGGCGCGAAACTCCAACTGAGCTGTGCCTCCCAATACCCGTTCTGCCTGTTCAGGATCGCTGACCCCGGGCAACTGAATCAGCAATTGGTTATTGCCCAGTTGTTGAACTAGGGCCTCCGAAACCCCCAGGCCATTGACACGCCCTTCCACCACACTTTGTACTGCCTCCATTTCGCGATCGCCAATGGTGGAAATAGCGGGGGTGGGTTTAACCTGGAGGGTTAACTGGGACCCACCCCGTAGGTCCAGACCTAGGCGGGTCGGCACCTGGGTAATCACCACCACCGCGGCCACGGTAAGGGCCAGAATCAATCCTAACCAAGCCTGATACTTTGCCATGATCAAACCTTCAGCGCCACCATTTTCTCCACCGCCGCCTCAATTTGTTTGGGCTGGACAATGGTTAGACTCTCGAGTTTGCCATTGTACGGGGTAGGCATGTCCTGGGAAGACAGCCTCACCACCGGGGCATCTAATTCGTCAAAGAGGCGGTCGTTGATGGACGCAACAATTTCCGCCCCAATCCCACCGGTTCGCATACACTCTTCGACGACGATCACGCGATGGGTCTTTTGGATTGAGGCACCAATGGTTTCAAAGTCTAGGGGTTTCAAGGAAATCAGGTCGATCACCTCAGGATCGATGCCCTTGGCGACCAGCCCCTTAACCGCCTGCATGACGTGGTGCCGCATCCTAGAATAGGTGAGGATGGTCACATCTTTGCCCGGACGCACTACCTCGGCCCTATCCAGGGGAACCAGATACTCGTGGTTAGGGAGATCTTCCTTGAGGTTGTAGAGCAACACGTGCTCAAAGAAGAGCACCGGATTATCATCACGGATCGCGGATTTGAGTAACCCTTTAGCGTTATAGGCGGTGGAGCAGGCCACAATCTTCAAGCCCGGTACCGCCTGGAAGTAAGCCTCTAACCGTTGGGAGTGCTCTGCCCCCAGCTGGCGACCAACGCCGCCAGGGCCCCGAATCACCATGGGAATTTTAAAGTTACCGCCAGAGGTGTAGCGTAGCATACCAGCATTATTGGCGATCTGGTTAAAGGCCAGCAAGAGAAACCCCATGTTCATGCCTTCAATGATCGGGCGCAGGCCGGTCATGGCCGCCCCCACCGCCATGCCGGTAAAACTATTTTCAGCGATGGGCGTATCCAACACCCGCAGATCACCATACTTTTGATACAGGTCCTTGGTCACCTTGTAGGAGCCACCGTAGTGGCCCACATCTTCGCCCAGGACAAAAACAGTCTGATCGCGGGCCATTTCTTCATCAATGGCCTCCCGTAGGGCGTTAAACATCAGGGTTTCTGCCATAGCTCTGGAGTTAGATAGACGTTAAGGGTGACTGAGGGGAACATGAACCTAGAGGGGCCCGCCGGAGACTTGAAGGGGGCGAGACGCTGATCAAGGCTGCCCTGGTTTTGGGCTCACTAATCTTCAGCGAAAATGTATTTGTAGAGATCCTCCGGATTGGGTTCAGGGCTCTCTTCCGCGAAGCTGAGGGCGTCATCAATGGTGCTTTGGATGCGATCGCGAATGTCCTTCAGGGCCGCCTCCTCGAGCAACTGCTGGGATAGCAAATAAGCTTCAAAGCGCCTGATGGGATCGCGGGCAAACCAGGCCTCCTTTTCTTCCTTAGAACGCAGCTCGTCGGGATCGGCCAGGGAGTGCCCCCGAAAACGATAGGTCAGACACTCAATTAGGGTAGGACCTTCACCGGCCCGAGCTCGGGCCACCGCCGCCTGGGCCACCGTCCGGACCGCCATCACATCCATGCCATCCACCTCCACCCCCGGCATACCGAAGACCGAGGCCTTACGGTAAATTTCGGGTTGGGAGGTGGCCCGCTCGTGAGCCATGCCAATCGCCCATTTGTTGTTTTCCACCACAAATAGGATGGGCAGCTTCCAAAGGGCCGCCATGTTTAAGCACTCAAAAAACTGACCGTTATTGGTCGTGCCATCCCCAAAGAAACAGGCGGTCACCTGATCTGCGTCAGGTTGCCCCAGGGCATCGCGACGATAGCGCGATTGAAAGGCCGCCCCCAGGGCGACAGGAATGCCCTCCCCAATAAAGGCAAACCCCCCCAACATATTGTGTTCGCTGGAGAAAAGGTGCATGGACCCGCCCCGACCGCGGCTGCAACCGGTCTGTTTACCAAACAGCTCCGCCATCACCTGGCGAGCCGGCACTCCAGCACTGAGGGCATGGACATGATCACGGTAGGTGCTACAAACGTAGTCATCGCTACGCATGGCCTTGATCACCCCGGTGGAAACGGCCTCCTGGCCGTTGTACAGGTGAACAAAGCCAAACATCTTGCCGCGATAGTACATTTCGGCACATTTATCTTCAAAGAACCGTCCTAGCACCATATCTTCATAGAGGACCCGCGCATCAACGGCCGAAAGCTCTGTTTCTAAGGCCTGGATCTGGGGTAATGTTCGTTCTTGAACCATGGTTTTGCTGGGTCCTACGCGCCAATGTCCAACGCTTCACTATACCGAAAAGACCGCCCCGATGGCCAGGGGTAGACCAATAGTATTCATGATAACCAGAACCGAGCCGTCCCAGCAGGCGCTGCAGTGACCGGCTGGCTAGCTGATCATCAATTCATAACTTTACAGCTCGCGAAACAATGGACCGCTACTTCGTCTGAGTTGTTTATAGTGGGGAGGGGGGGATTCCTCACCCCTGGTCGTAACTCGTTTCCTGTGCTATAACTTCCAGCTTTAAGAATGTAGTGATTTGAACAGTACCGGCGTGGGTGAAAATCATCTCTCCAATCTAGGGGCAGGTCTGGGGCGATGAGGTGGTCAGCAAGATTCTCTGCCCACTTTTTTAGCTACCATGGCGGGTGAGTTCGCTGCTAGGGGTAAGATCTGTGAAAGTTCCATTAGACTATTACCGAATTTTAGGTCTGCCACCGCAGGCCACGGCGGAGCAGTTACAACAGGCCCACCGTGATCTCAGTCTGCAGCTTCCCCGGCGAGAATTTTCCGAGGTGGTGATTAGTTCCCGCAAGTACTTAATTGACCAGGCTTATCAGGTCTTGTCCGATGTCGATCGCCGCCGTGATTACGACGCTAAGTTGCTGGCCACCGCCTATCCTGTACCGGCATCGCTGCCCCTGGAAACCAGGAGCAATGGACCATTAGGGACGGATACCGATTTGGGGGAGGCGACCCTGCGATCGCTGGCGATCGAGCCAGCGGTGGGGGAAGAAATCGGACTGACCATCACAATTGAGCCAGAGCATCTGGGCGGTGCCCTGCTCATCCTGCTAGACCTGGGGGAATACGAACAGGTACTGAGTTTAGCCCAGCCCTACGGCCCCGTGGCTACCACCCCTGGGCTCCTGGTCCAGCCCGGCCAAGCTGACTTAGCCCTAGTCATGGCCCTGGCCTGTCTTGAACTGGGTCGGGAACAATGGCAACAACGCCATTACGAAATGGCCGCCAGTTCCCTACAAAAGGGACATGATCTGCTGGTGCGGCAAAACCAATTTCCAGCGGTACGGGCGGAAATTCAATCAGAACTTTACAAATTAAGGCCTTATCGTATTTTGGAGCTAGTGGCTAGTCCCCTTGATCAAACCCGTCAGCGCCGGCAGGGACTACAGCTGCTGAAGGCCATGTTAGAAGACCGAGGTGGCATTGAAGGCCAGGAAAACGATCTATCGGGTCTCGCCATTGATGACTTTCTACGGTTTATCCAGCAACTGCGGGATTACTTGACCACTACCGAGCAACAGGAATTATTTGAGCAGGAGGCTCGGCGGCCCTCTCCGGTGGCGATTTACCTAACCGTCTATGCGCTGCTGGCCCGGGGGTTTGCTGATCACCAACCGGCTCTGATTCGTCGGGCTAAACAACTGTTAATGCGCCTGGGCACCCATCAAGATGTGCACCTGGAACAGGCCGTCTGTGCCATGCTATTGGGCCAAACCGAAGAGGCTAACCATGCCCTAGAACTTAGTCAGGAGTACGAACCCCTGGCCTACATTCGGGAGCACTCTCGCCAATCCCCTGATTTGCTGCCCGGGTTGTGTCTCTACACCGAACGTTGGTTGCGGGAGGAATTATTTCCCCACTTCCGCGACTTTCGGGATCAACAGGCTACCCTCAAAGACTATTTTGCTGACCCTCACGTGCAGGCCTATCTCGAGTCAATGGTGTTAGACCCGGAAGCAGATCGGCATCGCCAGGGGCGGGTTCAAGATCACCGTTCCCAGCCTGCCAGGGCTACGGCCCCTCCAGAACTGCTCCCTAAGGCGGCCACTAAGCAACCTAGGACCGCGACCCTGGTCGCCGCTCAGGCGGACCTTGGCCCTGAGGCTAAGGACGACCATACCCACCCGCGATCGCCCTTCAATCCAGGGGTTTTCGGCAATGGCCGCCACTCTATCTCCTCCCCGGACCGCCCGGAAGCAACGCCATCATCTCCACCGGGAGAGGGGGGGCTCTCGGTGGCGGAGCGGGTCGCCCAGCTATCCCCCAGCGGCCAGCTGATCGCCCCTAACTCCCCTCAGCCCAGGCCTGGGAAAAGCAGCCGAATTGGTGCTAGTCGAGATCCTAAGGCGGTGGCTAGTTTAGCACCCGGGCAGGCTTTTCCCCCTGCCTCGAGACTTGAGCGGCAACCGCGACGTCGATTACTCCTGCCTGGCTCGCCTCGGTGGGGTCGTCTCAGCCTAGTATCCCTAGCGACCCTAGGGATACTAGGACTATTAGGGTTTGGTGCTATGCGGACGGCTGGAGGCCTGGCCGGCCCCAGGATCAGTGGGCGCCCCCTGGAGATTAGCCTGGTCGAACCCGCCATTGAGATTCCGACGGCACCCACCGCTGATCAACAAATTGGGGTTAAGGATATTGCTAAGGGCGTGATTGAGGAGTGGTTGGCGGTGAAACGAGCGGCCCTGGGCAAAGATCATCAATCAGATCGCCTGGCTGATATTCTGGTCCAACCCCTATTGACCCAATGGCAACGACGGGCCACGGCCGCAGTCCAGGAGAACTGGTACTGGGACTATCAACACAGCCTTACCGTCGAGTCGGTAAGCCCCGATGATCCCACCGCTGATCAGTTGCAGGTGACCGCAACAGTACAGGAACAGGCTCGATTGTTTGAATATGAGGTGGAAAACACCAGTGCCTCCTATAACGATAATCTGACAATGCGCTATGATTTGGTGCGTCAAGAGGGCAAGTGGTATATCCAGAATATGGGTCAACTCGCTAGTGGCAACTAACCTCCTGGCGGTTTATGCTGGCAGAGAGGCTAAAACCTGTCTTTGATAAAATATTTTCTGTTTGACTTATCACCACCCAGAACTGAATGCCAGTAGATAGCCCCACCCGTTCCTCCCCATCGCTGATTTTAGCGGCCCTCCCCGACCCTCAGCTATCTACCCCTGAGTGTCCACGGCGGGCTCGAATTCAGATCGATTTGTTATTGTTAGCCACCGAGGCCCTCGATCTGAGCAGTAGCGAGACCCTGTTGACCCTCACCCAAGACTTGGGCCTCGACCCAGTCATTAAGGGTCGGGTGAATCTGTGGCTGCTGCGCAGCACGAATCCAATGCGACGCTACAGCCAGCGCCGTCCTATGCAGCTGGAGGAAGCTAAAGCCCTGGTCACCCTGATCGGCCATCAATCCCGACGGCTGACGGTGCTGATTCGCCAGTTATTGATGGGCTATCAGCAGCTAGTTGCCCAGCAGTTATCCCCCGAACACCATTTACGCTTGGCGGATTATCTCAGTCGCTTCAGAAGCCATTTCCGAGCTCGCATGAATCCCCGTCGTGCCGGTGTGCTGGCCTACGATACTGATGAAAAACTTGATCAACTGGCCTTACAGTTGTTAGAACAATTGCTGCTCTGTTCTGGCGTATTGGGAACCCAACGGTTGTGGTTGAGCTTATTTGACGGAGAAGTGCGATGACCGTTAAGCGACAGTATCGGCTACCCTCCTGTACCCTAACCCTGGAGGGTTTGACCGCAAGTTCCAGTGATCTGCAATCACCGCTGACGGTGCTGATGAATGCGGAGTGCCAATTTCCCGGTGCCAATCAACCGCACCTTTCAGGAGGACGGGAATTTTTAGATAGTTTGGTGACAGCTGTCAGCCACTATGGCCAACAGCTTCTCAGTGGCATTGCCCGGCCCCTGGACGGTGAGGCGGCAGCGCCGGTGACCGTGAAGGCGGGGCAACAAGATACCTCCCATCACTTGATTGTCCGGTCCGTACCCCTGGGCGAGGTGGAGGTCGATCCCCAGGCTTTACCTGCGGTGGATGTCAAGTTGACAACCTTACAATTCCACGACTTGATGGAGGCGATCGATCAGCTGCTGGCTGACAGCCAAACCCTGCCCGATCTAACCTCCCAGTTACAGTCTGTGCCGCGCCAATTGGTGAAGCCCACGACGCCCATGGTGCAGCGGGCTACTCCGGCGGTCCTGGGGGCCGCCACCCTGACGGCCGCTGGATTGGCCCTCTTCTTTGTGCCCGTCCCCGAGGTCACCCCCCCTGAGGCGAAACCGACGACTACGAGTGAACTGTCTACAGACCTAGCGACTCCAGCGCCTGGCGCTCCACCCCAGGGCGATCAATCCCCATCAACTCCGGAGGATTTCACCGAGTCTCCCCCCATCACTGACCCCGAGACTGTGGCTTTGCTACAGCGGGATCTAACCCGCACCCTTCAACAGGACTGGCCTAGTGATACCAGGCCCAGCGGTGATCTCAGCTATCGTCTAGTGGTTTCTGAAGAGGGGGATATTCTGGCCTATAAGTATCAGACTGACCTCGCCTTAGCGGAGGTGGATCGTACGCCACTGCCTAAGCTGGCGTTTGATCCCGTGGCTAGTCTCCGTTCATCCCAGGAACCGGTGGGGCAGTTCCGGGCCACCTTTAGCCCCGCTGGCCAGGTGGTGGTGGAACCCTGGAGCGATGGAGAGCCAGCGGTTGCCTCGGCGGCGCTGCCCTCAGCGGAACTACCCGCGATCGCTACTAAGATCACCGATCCCGATCGCATCCGGCAACTCAATGATCGGTTGTACGATGGCATCCTGGCTAATCTGGAGCCCTTATCCGCCAATGAACCCCTGACCTATCGGGTCCGCCTCAATCGGGAGGGGGAGATCGTGGCCTACGCACCGGTAAATGCCGCCGCGGGCTTGTTAGCCCAGGAAACCCCCTTACCCCAGTTGGTTGACAGCGCGGCCTCTGGCACTGACCAACTGGACTTCATGGTGGTTTTCACCCCCGCTGGCGTGCTCCAGGTGAGTCCCTGGGATGGCTGGCCTTAGGGGGTTAACCAGGGATTTGGTGACTATGCCTGAACCACTACCACCATCGATGCTCAGCCAGTCGGTGACATTACCGCCTTCTGCGCCGGTAGCTAGGGGAACCCATGGTATCATCTGGAACCTGGTGCTGGGCTCACTGATGCTGCTAACCAGCCTGGGGGTAGGGGCGATCCTAGGAGTGCTGATCGCCCAGGTCTGGCCCCGTGCTCAGGCCCCCCTACCCTGGTCTGAGCGGATCCTACGCCAGGCTAGTTTGACCGGGGCAAAGCTGCGCCAGCTGCCCCAAGGGTGGCAGGGGTCCACCCCGACTGATCCGCCCTTGGGCGCTCCAAAAGCCCCGGCCCTGCCTCCCCTTTCTCAGCCAGAACAAGAGCAGCTTCAGGCTGAGTTGCAGAGCTTGGCCCAGGACTTGAGCAATTGGCGGGAGCGTCTAACTGCCTTAGAACAGCGCTGGGGCCAATCCAGCGTGGGCAGTCTGGAACAGCGGTTCCTGCAGTTGCAGGAGCGCAGCCGGCCCTCCCAGTCCGCCCTTTCGGTTCCCCGATCCGATGGTCTCGTGAGCCAGACGACCGTCCCTGGACAGCCGTCCTCCTTGGCCTTGACGCGAGATCGGATTCTGCTGCCCAGCCCGCTGCTGTTTGACTCCGGCAGCGATCGCCTCACCACGGTAGGACAGCAACTCCTCGCCACGATTCAGCCGGACCTGATCCGCCAGGGGCCGGTCACCCTGGTGGTGGCTAGCCACACTGATGGGCCACAAACAGGGGTAGCGGCCCGTCAGCTGAGCTTCCGGCAGGCCCTGGCGGTACAGAAATACCTGGCTGAGCAGCCCCTCGGCCCCCAAACCCGCTGGCTAGTGGTGGGGTTTGGCGACACCCGACCCCTGGGCCTGGTTCCTTCCCAAGCCCAGAACCAACGGGTAGAAATTGGCATCGTAGAACATTAAACGGCACCCACGGCCCCGGGCAACCATGCGCTTAGTCTTTTTTGGCACCCCTGAGTTTGCTGTCCCCAGCTTAAATCGCCTGGTGGCGGAACCCGGTTTCGAAGTGGTAGGGGTGGTCACCCAGCCGGATCAGCGGCGGGGTCGGGGTAGCCAGGTGGAGGCCTCACCGGTGAAACAGACGGCCCTGCTCCTGGGCTGTCCAGTGTTTCAGCCGGAACGGCTAAAACGACATGAACCTACCCTAACCCACTTAAGTCAGCTGCAAGCCGATGCTTTTGTGGTGGTGGCCTATGGTCAGTTACTCTCACCCCAAGTGTTGGCCATGCCCCGGCTGGGTTGCATTAATGGTCACGGGTCGCTGTTGCCAGCCTACCGGGGGGCGGCCCCGATTCAATGGGCGATTGTGAATGGTGAACGCCATACGGGCATCACCACCATCCAGATGGACCCGGGCATGGATACGGGAGATATGCTGCTCAAGTCTCATCTGGCTATTCACCTACTGGATAATTTCCCCACGGTGGCGGCCCCCCTAGCCCAGCAGTGTGCAGACCTGTTGGTGGAAACCCTACGGGGGCTAGACAGCCAGCGACTGACCCCCGAGCCCCAAAACCATGCCCTGGCTACCTATGCGCCCCTGATTCAAAAGCAAGACTATGGGATTGACTGGCGGCGGCCGGCGATCGCCCTCCACAATCAGGTAAGAGGCTTCTATCCCCACTGTCTCACCCGCTTTCGCAACCAGCCCCTGAAAGTGTTGGGCACCGTCCCCTTGGGGGAGCCCTACTGGTCCAGACTCCCGCCGGATTTGGCCTCCCTGGCCGCTAGCGTCACTGCTCTCCAGGTTAATCCCGAGGCCAGCCCGGGTACCATCGTTGGCTTGCTAAAGGGATACGGGCCGGTGGTGCAAACTGGAGAGGGGCTATTGCTATTGCGACAGGTTAAAGCCAGTGGCAAGCAACTCCAGCAGGGAGGGGACTTTATTAATGGCAGTCGGCTGCAGTTGGGTGAGGTGATCGGAGCAGTTGCCCTATCCTAGGATTAGCCATCGATCGGTCATCTATAGCCGCAGCCTGCGGCAGCGAGCCAGAACCACCTACCCAGGCTAGGGGTTGACCGATCAGCTATGCTCTCAGGGTTCTGGCCAACGTTATACCTTCGGAGGCCTTGACTATGCATCTTCAAAGTCCCGCCTTTGCAGCCCAGCAGTTAATTCCCCCCCTTTATACCTGCGATGGGGCCGATCATTCGCCACCACTGTACTGGCATGATCTTCCCCCCGAAACCATCAGCCTAGCCCTGATCTGTGACGATCCTGACGCTCCGGGCAAAACCTGGGTGCACTGGGTGATCTACAATCTGTCACCGTCGGCAAGTCAACTACCAACAGCGGTGCCACCCCAGCCTGAGCTCGCCGACGGTGTGCGCCAGGGGAAGAATGACTTCGGTCGGTTGGGCTATGGGGGTCCTTGCCCCCCCAGCGGCGTTCATGGTTACGTCTTCAAACTCTATGCTCTGGATACCTGGCTAGGTTTAAAGCCGGGCGCCTCTAAAGTGCAGGTTGAGGAGGCGATGGCCGGTCATATTTTAGAACAGACCGAGTTAGTGGGCCGCTACGGGCGATCTCGACCATGACCCGGTAGACCCCCACCCAGGAACTATAGCTGTAGCAATTTAGCTCAACACACCGAGTAAGCCTGAAGATCCCAGCCGATCGCAAAGATTGCCAAAATGTTGCCCTCATTGGGGAAACAACTACTATACGAAGCCCTTAACGAGACTTGAACTCGTGACCTCTCCCTTACCAAGGGAGTGCTCTACCGCTGAGCTATAAGGGCAATGGCCGTGGATGGGCCGGGCTGGATTCGAACCAGCGTAGGCGTAGCCAGCGGATTTACAGTCCGCCCCCATTAACCACTCGGGCACCGACCCGTCCTATCCACGGCTTTCAATCCTATCACGATTGCAAGCCAGTCGCCAAGGATTTTTATCTTTCTGACTAGACTGGCGACTGCTATAGCGTTGAGCGATTACCCCTGTCCTCGGCGTTCTCGCTAAAGCTATATGTTACAGAATGGGGCCATTGTGGCTATCGGTGTTAGGATCATGCAGATATGACGTGAGAAAAGCGCTAAGAGCGGTAAGGACAAAGTTGTCAATGCAAGAACTGGAAAAATCAATATCCTTTGATGGTCGCGATATTAAGTTGCGGGTAGGTCTGTTCGCCCCCCAGGCCGGTGGTGCTGTCCTGGTGCAGTCGGGGGAAACCGCCGTGTTAGTGACGGCTACCCGGGCGGCGGGGCGAGAGGGCATCGACTTTTTACCCCTATTAGTCGATTACGAAGAACGCCTCTACGCCGCCGGGCGAATTCCGGGTGGTTTTCTCCGCCGGGAGGGTCGTCCACCGGAACGGGCCACCCTGATCAGTCGTCTGATTGATCGCCCCCTACGCCCCCTCTTTCCCCATTGGCTGCGGGACGATATCCAAGTTGTAGCCACCACCCTGGCTATGGATGAACAGGTGCCCCCCGATGTGCTAGCGGCCACGGGGGCATCCGTAGCAGTGCTGTTGGCTAAAATCCCCTTCAATGGCCCCATGGCAGCGGTGCGGGTCGGATTGGTGGGGGATGACTTTGTGATCAACCCCACCTACCGCGAGGTGGAAAACGGTGACTTAGACTTGGTGGTGGCAGGCTCCCCCGATGGGGTGATTATGGTGGAGGCTGGGGCAAACCAACTGCCTGAGTCTGACATGATTGATGCCATCGACTTTGGCTATGAAGTAGTGCAGGATTTAATTCAAGCCCAACTGGATTTGATCAAAGAATTGGGTATTGAGCTGGTCAAAGAGCCAGAACCGGAAACCGATCCCACCCTGGCTACCTTTATCGAGGAAAAAACCACCGCAGCGATTCAGGAAGTACTCAAACAGTTTGAGCTGAGTAAGCCCGATCGCGACGCCAAGCTCGATACCATTAAGGAGGAACTGGCGGCCGCCATCGCTGGCCTGGAGGAGGATAACCCGGTGAAGCTGGCGGTCACCGAAAATAGCAAAGCCCTGGGAAATACCTACAAAGCCGTCACTAAAAAGCTGATGCGGCAACAAATCGTCAGGGATGGGGTGCGGGTGGATGGCCGTAAACTGGATGAGGTGCGGCCCATCTATTGTCAGGTCGGGCTGCTACCCTCCCGCGTCCACGGTACTGGTCTTTTCCAGCGGGGCCTCACCCAGGTGATGTCGGTGGTCACCCTGGGCACCCCTGGCGATGCCCAGATGATGGATGACCTGCACCCGGAGGAGGAAAAACGCTACCTGCACCACTATAATTTTCCCCCCTATTCCGTGGGGGAAACTCGACCAATGCGATCGCCCGGTCGCCGGGAAATCGGCCATGGAGCCCTAGCAGAGCGGGCCCTGGTGCCGGTGTTGCCCCCCCAGGAAGAATTTCCCTACGTCATCCGGGTGGTGTCGGAGGTACTGTCTTCCAATGGGTCCACCTCCATGGGGTCGGTCTGCGGCTCCACCCTTTCCCTGATGGATGCCGGCGTCCCCATCACCAAGCCAGTGAGTGGCGCGGCCATGGGTCTGATCAAGGAAGGGGATGAGGTCCGCATCCTCACCGACATCCAGGGGATTGAGGACTTCCTAGGGGATATGGACTTCAAGGTGGCGGGTACGGACAGCGGTATTACCGCCCTGCAGATGGATATGAAGATCACCGGTTTACCCGTTAAGGTGATTGCCGATGCGATTCACCAGGCCAAACCAGCTCGCCTGCATATCCTGGAAAAGATGATCGCCACCATTGATCACCCCCGCACTGAGCTATCCCCCTATGCACCCCGCCTGCTCAGCTTCAAGATTGATCCTGAGATGATTGGCATGGTAATCGGCCCGGGGGGCAAGAAGATCAAAGCGATTACGGAGCAAACCGGCGCCAAGGTGGACATCGACGATGATGGCACCGTCACAGTCTCCTCGATCGAGGGGGAAAAGGCCAAGCAGGCGAAGGCCTTGATTGAGTCGATTGTGTTTAAACCTCAAGCGGGTGACGTGTTTGTCGGAACCGTGACTCGGGTGATCCCGATTGGCGCCTTTGTGGAGTTTATGCCCGGTCAAGAAGGTATGATCCACATTTCCCAATTAGCGGATTATCGGGTGGGTAAGGTCGAGGATGAGGTCAATGTGGGTGATGAGGTGATTGTCAAGGTACGGGAGATTGACGGCCGGGGCCGGATCAATCTTACCCGGCTGAATATTCATCCCGATGAAGCTAACGCGGCCCGCGAGGCAGCGGCTCTGCGTTAGATCTAAGCTAGGAGTGGGGGCGGGGATTGCACCACAAGGGTAGGGCCAGGTTGATGATCAGCTCAATCGCAGCCCCGTCCTGGGGGGAGAATCTCTACCCCGCCACCAGCATCTGATTTAGGGACCAGGACGGGAGGGGTTGGGGTGGACCGTCAGGTAGTAGGGCTGACCATTGTGGGTGATTAACAGGGGCTGACCACCGCCAGCAACTGGGCCAGGGGGTCTGGACGGTACTGCAGGGGTGAGGGTGATCCGATCGAGGGAGGTGCCCTCAGGTAGGGTGAGCACCTGAGCGAGCTGACCCTCCTGCTCTAACTGTTGGGTCGCCGACACCAGGGTTGATAGGCCGTTAATTAAATCTCGAATATGGCGACGTAGCTGGGGATCACCAGTGAGTTCATCCACATCTGCTAACACCTTATGGGCCCCCTGAAAGACCGTGCGGGCGGCGTCGAGGGTTTGTTGCAGGGTGACCAAATTAGCCGGCGTGTTGACGGTGGAGGTGATCGCCCGAATATCGGCCATGGCAACGGTGGCGTCGGCGGATAGGGTATCCAGGTTATCCAAGAATTGGCTGTTTTGAATGGCTGGGGCAAGGGTGGTCATAATTACCTCCAGGTTGGCGGTACTCCGGTTGACCTGATCCAGAGTGCTGATGATGTTACGGCGGTTGGTTATGATCAGGCTATTCACCTCGGTGCCGGTGAGCTCAAAGGCACTGGCAGCGTTGCCGATTTTCTCCGAGGTGCGGTTAGCGGAGGCCAATAGGGGTCCGATGTCAGCCTGGACCTGCTGGGTTAGGCTGGTTAGCCCCTCCGTCAGGAGCTTACCGTTTTCGGTTAGTTGGGTGGCGTTGCTCAGGGTGGTTTGAATGCCCCCCATAATGCTGGGGTCAGCAAAGGCGCTGGCTACCCCCTGGGTCGACTGGATCAGGGAGCCAAAGCTGGCGCCGACCTGACCCGGCAATTGATCACCGTCGCAAATAATCACCTGACTTTGACAACCAGGCTGGAAGGGGGTGAGGGCCAGTTCTGTGGAAGTCAGCGATCGCACCGGCGTAATGTCCAAGGTCGTATCACCAATTAACCCAGACTGATTCACCTCGATCTTGGCATCACTGGGTATTTTCAAGTCAGGTTGGGTGATTTCCACCGTCACCGTCACCTGATTAGACTCCGGCTTAATCCCCAGTACTCGCCCCACCCGTACACCCCGAAAGGTCACCGCGGTGCCCTCCTGCATACCCAGGGTATTTTCAAACACAAATTTCACGCGGTAACTTTGACGCCCTGGGGTCAAACCCTTAAGCCACAACACTAAACCGGCAAAGAGACCAATCGCCAGCAAAATTAATAGACCAACCGATCCTTCGCGTATGGCTCGTTGCCGCATGCCCTCTCCTCCCTACCCGTCTTAATCCGTCAAACACGCCCCAGCCTAAAGGGTATATCCTTTAGCGCCCTTACCCCCCTGACTGGTTATTCTGGGGAGCAGAGGACTCCCTGGGGCCCCCACCAGCCTCCTGCCTGCACGGGCCCTCTTCGACCACCTAGTTAGCCATTTGAATAGGTCCTTCCACATCACCACTAAAGAATTGCCGCACGTAGGGATTGTCAGTTTGATCAACCTCGCTAATGGGCCCGTTCCATTGAATCTGGCCCTGATGCAGAAAAATAATCCGATCCGCCGTACGCCGAATGGTGCTGTCTTGGTGGGTCACAATCAGATAGGCACGACAGCCACCGCTACGTTGAATATTACGGATTAAATCCTCAATCACCGTGGATGCGATGGGGTCGAGGCCGGCGGTGGGCTCATCATAGAGCAGCAGGGCCGGCCGATCCTGGGGGTTTTCGGGATTAGCAATAATGGCTCGGGCAAAGCTAACTCGTTTGCGCATACCCCCGGATAGTTCCGCTGGATAGCGGCGGCCAATACCGGGTAGACCAACCATATCGAGAACTTCCTCCACCAGCTGATGGATTTGTCGGGCAGGCAGGTGGGAATGTTGGTATAATAAGAAACCAACATTTTCCTCTACGGTCAGGGAGTCAAACAGGGCCGGCTGCTGAAATACCATACCAATCCCCAACGGATCTGGGGCATCTTCAATTAAACCCTGGCGTTTTTTACCGTTGACATAGATCTCACCGCCCTCTGCGGGCAAGAGCCCAGCAATAATCCGCAAAATAGTAGACTTGCCTGTGCCCGAGGGGCCAATAATGGCCACCGCCTCACCGGGATAAACGGTTAAATTAATTTTATCCAGGACCTGATTAGAGCCAAACCGCTTGGAAATCTGCCGCAGTTCTAACAGGGCTTGATGCTGACCACCGCCATGCTGATTACGAGGGTCCAGATCCTCCGTAATCGAGGTAGGGTTCATGCCATCGGGCTGACCACGGACTACGCCATCACTGATGTCATTCCCAAGGGGGTGGATCTTATCCATGGTGTTTGTCAGTGGGGTAATGACCGGTAATGGGCGAGTACTGCCATCGCTATCAGATTAGCTAGAGTTTATAGTTTAGTCGGGCTGACTGCCAAGGATAGCCGCTAAAATCAAAGACGTTAGCCCCTAGTTATAGAAGCTACACTATCCCCGACTGTTATTTATCGAGTTTATGCTTTCTTTTCCCAGGCGGTGGGTTGCTGTTCAGTGCGCCTCGGCTGGTTTCAGGGTAGTCCTTTATCGCCCCTTTTGCCATGCGGCTAAAACCTGTACAACGGCTCATTCAGACCCTTAGGACCTGGCTACCATCGGCCCACACCCAGCAATCTCCGGCGGTACGGCGAGTCAACCGCTGGGTATGGTGGTTAACTCCAGGACTCCTGGTGAAGCGCTGGCTCTTCCTCAGTGTAGTTGGAGTACTGCTGGTGGGGACTGGCATTATGATCTGGCTAAAATTAACCCCTGTGTTTTATACCGGACAGTTGCTAGGGGCCGCTCTGCGGCTGTTTACCACCTACGTGCCGAGCTACGTCAGCGGTCCATTAGGCATATTACTGGGGTTAGCCCTGATCCTTTGGGGACAAACCCGCACCGTTGGCGTGATCACTGATGTGTTACTTCCCGGACAGGAGGAGGACCTGCTAGATGCTTTGATCACTCAACGGCGGCTATCTCGGGGACCGAAAATTGTCGTGGTGGGGGGGGGGACGGGGCTTTCCAACCTGTTGCGCGGGCTGAAACACTACAGTGCCAATATCACGGCCATTGTGACCGTGGCGGATGATGGGGGTTCCTCGGGGCGACTACGACGGGAAATTGGCGTTCTCCCCCCTGGGGATATTCGCAACTGTTTGTCAGCCCTGGCCGACGAAGAAAAGCTGTTGACCGAATTATTTAACTACCGGTTTGAGTCGGGCAGTGGCCTGGTTGGCCATAGCTTTGGTAATTTGTTTCTGACCGCTATGGCGGAGATTACCGGTGATCTGGAGCAGGCTATTGCGGCCAGTTCTAAGGTGTTAGCGGTGCGGGGCCAGGTGCTACCTTCCACCCTCAGCGATGTCCAGCTCTGGGCCGAGCTCGATAACGGTCAGCGCATCGTCGGTGAGTCAAAAATTACCGAGGCCCGTCGCCGCATTGTTCAGATTGGCTGCTTACCCCCTAACCCGCCGGCTCTCCCCAGGGCGATTCGAGCCATTGAGGAGGCTGAGTATATCATTATTGGTCCTGGTAGCCTTTACACCAGTATTATTCCTAACCTATTGGTGCCCGATTTGGTGAGGGCGATCGCCACGCGACAGGTCCCCCGTATCTACGTCTGTAATATCATGACTGAACCTGGAGAAACCAATGACTTTGCTGTTTCAGACCATATTCGAGCCCTTGATGCAGCGGCTGGTCATTACCTATTTGATGCCGTCCTCGTGCAAAGAAAGCTACCTTCCCAGGCCGTGATTAACCACTATGCCACCCAGCAAGCCCAACCAGTAGTATTGGATCGAGAGGCCATTATCGCCTCGGGACGTCGGATTATTGCCGCTAACATTATGGAGGAGCGGGAAAATCTATCGGTGCGCCATCATCCTCAAAATCTGGCCAAGGTATTGCTCCGCTGGTACTCCGGCACTCAGAAGCTTTGGCCTTAATCAGGACGCGTCCCCGTTCAGCTTACGGCCAACCCAATCCATCACGCCGCTGGCAATGGCCCCCGCCATCAGGACACTGATGGCGGGTAAAATTAAGGGATTCCAAAGGGAATGCCAGAGCTCCAGCCCCAACTTGAGATTCATGCTCTGGCCCACCACCGCTAGCAAAAACCAAGCAAAACAGGCTAGCACCAGGGCCAGGTCAGCCACCAGTATCCAGCTAATCAGTTGTGAAAGCCGATTTCCCATGGGTTTCTCCAGAGCGTTTCAAACTAAGGCCAGGGCCATCACCCCTTAGGTTAGAACACTAGCCAGCAAAGCTTTCTGGGCATGCATACGGTTTTCTGCCTGATCCCATACCCGGGAGGCTGAGCCCTCAATCACCTCAGCGGTAATCTCCTCACCGCGATGGGCGGGCAAGCAATGAAGGACGATCGCCTCAGGGCTGGCTTGCTCTAGCAACCGTTGATTGACCTGGTAGGGCTGAAATAGGGGAATGCGCTGATCGGCCATGGATTCCTGGCCCATGCTAGCCCACACATCGGTGTAAAGCACCTGGGCCTCGGCTACGGCGGCGACCGGATCGGCCGTGATCAACACCTCCCCCCGATCGCCCATGAGCTGCTGGGCCTGAGCCACGATCGCACTCTCTGGAGCATAGCCAGAGGGCGAGGCGACCCGCACACTCATCCCCACCAGAGCACAGCCTAGCAGGAGAGAATGGGCGACATTATTGCCATCTCCCAGATAGGCTAGGGTAAGGCCCGCAAGGCCCTTAAACTCCTCTTGAATCGTGAGGAGGTCCGCCAAAATTTGGCAGGGATGCTCCAGGTCCGTCAGGGCATTAATCACCGGGATTTCGGCATAATTGGCAAATTCTTGCACCTCAGCCTGATCAAAGGTACGGATTGCCACCACGTCCAGGTAGCGGTCTAATACCCGGGCTGTATCACTAGTCGGCTCTCCGCGGCTCACCTGGGTAACCCCTGAATGTAGGTCCAGCACTTGCCCCCCCAATTGGTACATGGCGACCGAAAAGCTTACTCTGGTGCGAGTTGAGGCTTTCCGAAACAATAACCCCAAAACCTTCTGGGGAAAGCTTGGATGACGCTTGCCATGCTTAAGATCGCTGGCGAAGGTTAGCAGGTGATGGAGTTCTTCCGCCGTTAGGTCGCTTACACTGAGCAGGTCCCGTCCGCTTAAGGAGGCCATGGATGGTTCACCTTGACAGCTAAAATATGACATTAACAGATTGAATCATGTCAACACCAGAAGCTTGACATAAAATGGAAATTCTTAAGTTAAGTGTAGTAATTGTGTTTGCCCCTAGAGGCGACCTCAGGTGATCAGGCCTTGGCCAGAATGCTGCGCCACCCTGGTAATGACGGGTTACCCCAGCGGCCACCAATTGACAATCAGTGGGTTTGACTATGATTAGTGCTGTTATCCCTCCCCATCCCCCGCTTCCGGTCTCGGTACCGGGGTCCGAGAAATCACCCCCATCTCTGCGGGAACTGGCGGCGGCTGGCCATTTTCGATCCATTGCCCTATGGCTCAACCAACCCCTAGCTCCCCAAGGCATCTTTGTTCAAGTCCAACCCGATCGACCCGGTTGCCTGAAGCTAATTGTTGAGTTTCAGCGCTCCCCCCTGAGGGATCGGCTCGTGCGGTTTCTCTGCCACCGCATCTGGCAGTTAAACTCCGAACTGATCGAAGGCATCTATATTCTGGTGCGCCCCATTGGTTGGCAACGACCGCTGTGGCAACAGCGGGTGAAAATTGTCACTCCAGCGTTAAAGCGACGGCAAGCAGCGGCCCAATTCAGTCAAGCTATCCCTGTCCAGGCCTCCTTACCCCCTCGACTCAGGGCTGTTTCTCGCCCGGGTCAACTCAGCCACAGGCGGAGATTTAAGGTGATTCGAGCCTTCATGCTGAGCGGATCAGCGGTAGCGGCGTTTATGCTAGGCTGTTGGCTAGAGGTCCTCACCAGCCCCTCCCCCGCCCTACCGGTGCTTAGCGCGAAGGGACCGTCTACTCCCATACCCTCACCCGACTCAGCCGAATCTGTCACCGTGACTGGTGCTGATCCCTTAAGTAAGTCTGCAACGGATCGACCTACCCCCAACAGGGCCAGTTTGGCCCCATCCTCTGCGATCGCAGATCCGGTTGTCCAGCCGCGTCCTAAGGTAGTCGACACGGCCCTCGAACCGGTTGGTGTCATCCCCTACAACAAAGCTGGGGATGGCCCCGCCGATGAAGTTAACCTGCTGTTTGGCGGAGACATCTCCCTAGATACATTAGATTACGCCCAACTTCAGGGTGAAGGGGGGTTTTTCGCTGACGTGGAGGATTATGGCCAGGCGGATATTTCCATGGTCAATCTGGCTACTCCCCTGGCCACCGCCGCCACCAGCTTGAATGAGGAGCTTCACCAGCGAACCCGTACCGACGCGGTAGACCTATTGGCTGAAAGTGGCATTGATCTGGTCAACCTGACCAGTAGCACCCTGATGAACTACGGCGCCGAGGGGCTGTCCCAAACCCTCACTGCCCTTGACAGCAAGGGGCTATACCGGGTGGGGGCGGGGCGTAATGCGATGGAGGCCAGGCGTCCTGAAATTTTAGATGTGAAGGGTAAACGGATTGCCTACCTCAGCTACGCCATGGGGGGCAATAATGCCGCCATCGATACCAGCGCCCTGAAGGAACGAGCTGGGGCACAGGATGCCACCATCGCTAAGGAGTTGGAAAACTTTAAGAAAAGTACAGCCTTTAAAGAACGGCCTGGATTTAATGCCCAGGGTATGCCGGAGATCGTCGCCGACCTTAAGGCACTGCGTGACCAAGTTGACTGGATTGTCGTGAACTTCCGTTGGGTCGATCATTTGCAATCCGAACCTAACTTTGTCCAAACCAACCTGGCTCGTCTGGCCATTGATCAAGGGGCAGATGTGGTAGTCGGTTATCACCCCACAGTCATCCAGGGTGGAGAGATTTATAAAGGTCGACCGATTGCCTATTCTCTGGGGGACTTTGTCTTTAAGGGCGACCAACCCATCGCCGATCAGAACTCTGCTATGCTCAAGGTATCTCTCCGAGATGACCAAATGCAGGTCGAGTTTGTCCCGGTGCAGGTGCGCGACTCCCGGCCCAAAACCCTCACCGGTTCCGAGGGGGAAGCCGTACTACAACGCCTGCAGGCGGCCTCGGCCCAGTTTGATCAGCCGTTAAGGTCCTCCATGGTGTTGGATTTACAGAATCCAGCTAAGGCCCCCATGGAAGCGCTAGACCCCACCAGCCCCTTCGTCACCCCTGAAACCCCTACGGTCCTCCCCGTAAAGTCTACTAATCCAGCCCTGGATCAACCCGCTGTCGATGGCGCCTCCCCCACCCCAGAGCCCAAGCAACCCCAGTCGGAGCAATTGAATCCCGACCTATCCTTACCCAGCGGCGATCTGCAGAAACAAATGACCGATCAGCTACAGGAGTGGGGACCTAAGGTCTCTCCCCAACAGCAGCAGTTTCAGCCCATTCCCCACAATCGTTCTGGGGTGTCGGAGCAATCTCCACCGTCAAAGGGCGATCGCGACCAGCTGAAATTTGGTCGCGAGCAGGCTCAAGATCGTTCAGTCCCCCCCCAAAGTAGCCCAGGACAATCCTGGACAGATCAGGTGCCATCTACTCCGATACCCCCCTCGCCTATTCCAGCTAAGGTTGAACCCCTGGTGGGACCGGTGGGCCAGAATGTAACTCCAGACCCTTCGATCGAAGAAACTACTGCCTCCATAGCCCAGGTTAGTCTGCAAAATCAGCAGCCATGAGGGGAGCCTTACCCTGCCCTACAATAGCCTGGCCACGGTGGTTACTAACGGTACTGTTTAGCATTAGCGCAGCGGCCTGCACAACTACACCCCTGGCCCTAGGGCCAAACCAGGCCAGGGGCTATGTCAAGGATCCTAAAACCCTGGTGGTGACCACTGAACCGGATTTTCCCCCCTTTGTCTACTTCAACAGCGAGGGGCAGTTGGTGGGGTTTGATGTGGAGCTGATGCAGGAAATTGGGCGACGTCTTAATCTCCAGGTGGATTTCGCCTATATTCCCTTTGATGGATTGTTTGCCACCCTGGAGGCGGAAACCGCTGATGCGGCCATCAATTCCATCACGATTACGGCCCAGCGGGATGAGGCCGTTGATTTTTCCCGGCCCTACTTTAAATCGGGCTTAGCCATTGCCGTACGATCCGATGACAGCCGAATCAATGCTCTCCAGGACCTGCAGGGTAAGAAAATCGCCGTCAAGCTAGGCACCACTGGGGCCGATCTGGCTGGGCAGGTACCCAATACCCAGTTGGTGACCTTTGACTCCGCCGAAAAGGCGTTGCTGGATTTAGAGAAGGGCAACGTGGATGCCGTCATTAAGGATGAGCCCACCACCCGAGGCATGATTGAAATGGCGGGGTTAAAGAATATCCGTCTCTTGCCAGAGTTGCTGACGGAGGAATACTACGGTATTGGCCTACCGCCAGGATCCGCCAATAAGGTGTTTATTGATCAAGCCCTAGAGGCGATGATTGCCGATGGCTCCTACGAACGGCTGTATCGCAAGTGGTTTGGGCGATCTCCCCCCCCTCTGCCAGATCAGCCCCCCTAAGCCCCTGACCAACAAGGATTCAGCCTCTGTGGTCAGGGGTGAGAAGCCAACAAGGGTGGCCAGATTGCAGTTTGACTGAATCAACTGGGCCCTGGGGTTTTTGGCCGATGCTAAACTAGCCAGATCGTCAACCTCGCCAGCGGGCACCCCACTGGCGAACTTCAATCTACTGAAGGTTGAAGCCGGTAATTACACCATTGCGGTTGACATCCAAATCCAGGGATTCCTGACCGCGATCCAGTTGCACCAGACCAGGGGTTTCTGCCACCACCTGCCAGCCATCCCTGGTCAAGGTCGCTACAGCAGTTTCACTAGACTGACCAATCAAGTTGTCGGGAAATTGGAGTTGCTCAGGCAGTTCAGCCAGGGAATCTAGATCTAGAAGGTCCCGAAGAGCGGTATTAATCATCGTTCGCTGGGTTGGATCGAGGATTTCTCGCACTGCCATATTCCGCTGAAAGAGCAGATCGTAGGTGGCCCGTTCGTGGGTCACTACCGTATTGCGAGCGGCAATGATCACCTGGCTTTCACTGCTAGGAACCAATACCTGGTTGAGGGCCGCTAAGGACTCAAAATAGGCATTAGCAGACTCTTCAATACGCGGCTGGTAAAGGGAAAAGACCGCTTCAATATCAGTTTTTTGTTTATCCGTTAGCCCCAGGGCTTCACCCCATGCCTCTAGGGGAGTTTGGGGCTGGGTTTGAAGATTCTCAGTGAGCTGATTTACCCCGGTGGAACTAGCCTGACTCAATTGCAAACCTGGGGTCATCGATGGGGATTGATGAGGACTCTGGGCCAGGGCGGTGGTGTTGACCACCAAGGTTAAACAGCCAGAAACCGCAAACAAGCCTAATAAATCAAGGTAACGTTGCATAGACCACTCCTCATGGGGTTAATTGAAGACATCGTGTTAGCCATGTCAGATTGCATGGTAGCAGGTATTATTGTCACTGACCATCAGCCCCCTGGCCTTCATTAACCATTCCTTAACGCTACATGGCGGGGCACTCCCTATAAACTCCAGCCCCGGGCAATAGGGCCAAACTCCGGACCTCGGCATCAGTTGGATCAAACCCCTCAGCGCAGTTGATTTGGGCCTGCCATGCAAGGGGGTCACCGTTTTCCCCATGCCCTCTTCCCCCAGCCCCTGGAATTCGGGAGAAGCAATTCACATCCAGGTATGACAGCGACAGGGCTGGTCCTGAGGCAGCTCCCAGAGTAGCGATGGGCAAAGGGCCATACCCCATGCCTATCGGAACGATTTATCGCCTTAGCCAAGTGCAATGGGCCAGACTCCCTGGCATTGGCAAGCCCTATATAGCTGTAGCCATTGAGCTCAGCACACCGGGCAAGCCGAGGCCCACCCCGATGAGGCTTGGGTGATACGCTTCCGGTTGCTCGGTAGCCTTTAATCAGCTTAAAGACCCAGCCTGGACCGACTTCAAAGGGCTCCGCTAGTCCTCACATCGACCCCTCTCCCTGCTGCTAAGAGATCGACAATACGTTAGCGTAAATTGCAGGAGTAGGGTTGCATCGCAAGGCTTTATGTCGAGTACGGATATCATCTACTCTTGTCCTTTCACCAATTGTCCTTTACCAACTCGGATACCGCTATAAATGTACTATGGGCGCCAACTCGCACCTGAATAAACGGCTATCTGGTTGAGGGCTGAGGGCCTGCAACTGCTGAATTGTGGCCGGTGACTCCCCGGGTGAGTCGATGCCGACTATGGTAAGCATTGGAAACTCACCCGGGGTGATGGTTTCGTAACCCTTCAAAGCAACTTTGCCGAGCACGGAGGAACTACCCTGCTCTGACCATATTCCTGGGGATAGCTGCAGTAAACGGGCCGAATCATTACCCTGGCTATGGAAACTGGGGAACCTCCTGCGTGGTGTTCCTTCGTTATCGGGTAGCCGACTAGTCCCGGGGGTTGAGATGGTCTAGCCACCCTCAGGAAAACTATCTGTATAGAATTATAAAATTCCTAAAAAAACAAAAAACGTATCCTACGATACAGATATGGGATAAAACGTTCATCCTGTCTGTTGTGTTAGCTCCAAGTCAAGGGCTGGTGCATCAGCAGGACGGAAGTAGGGACACTCCCGAAGGAACGCGCCTCTAAACGCTATTCGCTTCCAGGAGGCGGCATTATGAAATTGACCTATCGCGGCGTTAGCTATGATTACACCCCCAATCCGGTTCCTCAACTGGATCGGGTGTTGGGCCAGGGGCACTATCGGGGGGTGCCGGTTACCTTCCGGACGGCTACGGAGTTGCCTGAGCAACCGGCGGCCGATCTGGTCTGGCGGGGTGTGGCCTACCGGAGTGGCCTGCGCCCAACCATGCCGGTGGAGATTCCGGCCATCCCCGCCCCGGCGGTGACCGCTATGTCCCCCATCCCCGACTCGGCGGCGGCGCCCAACGGGATTACCGCCCTGGCAAGGGACCTGTTTCTACGGCGTCATCAACGCAGTCGGCGGCGGGAGCAGGGGATGATGGTACGGTTGGCCGCGGAGGTGGGGCTTCCCATTGAAGCGGCTGCCCGCTACGAAAGCCACATCCAGGGTAAGCTGCCCCATGATTTCTCTGCCTACGATCGCAGTGGCACCGCCATGAGCTAGGGGTGCGCCACCGCTGGTCTCCCCCTCCGGGGTAGATGAGGTGGCCGCAAAGAACGACAAGGGCCTGACGCCGGTTGGATCGTCAAGCCCTTTGGTTGACAACCCTAGCTGAGTAGGCAGCCTGTCGCTGGATCACCTGTTGCCATTCCTGATCGCTGAGGGGTTGGCAAACCAACTCACAGCCCCAGCAGCGGGCGGCGGCCTGCTCTAGCACCGCCATAATCGTCCCGAGGGGCGGCAGGACGAGGGGTGGCGGGCTGGGGCTACCAAACACCTGGGCAAACAGCTCCGGGTCGGGGGCTAGTTGCATAGACCCATGCTGTAGGACCGCCGATCCCTGCTTGAGCTGGGCACTGCCAATTAACTTGTGGCCCTGGGGGGTAACCAGATCGGCGGCGGTGGCCTGGCCAAAGCAATGGGCCGATCGCCGATAATCCCGATTGCCATGGCCCAACTGTAGGGAAATGCCTAACTGGGCCCATCCCTCGATCAGAAACTGACAGAGTTGCCCGTAGACCTGACGCCGCGGCCCCGGGGCCGTGGTCACCAGGGCGTAGGTCAGGTCCCCCTGGTGCAGTACCCCGCGGCCACCAGTGGGGCGTTGCACCAGATCCAGGGGCTGCCCCCGCCAGGTGATCCCTTGCCAGTGCTCTGGATAACTCTGGCGCTGGCTCACCCCCAGGGAGAGGGCGGCGGGGCGCCAGCCATAGAAACGCAGGGTGGGGGGGTGACCCTGGTGCTGGTGTTGGTCCAGCAGCCAGCTATCCAGGGCCATGTGCAGAGCGCCGGGGCCCTCCAGGTAGGGAATCAGACGCCAGACGGGGGCCGTCACGGATCTTCGCCCGCGTGGTAGGAACTCCGCACCAGGGGCCCCGATCGCACATGGCTGAAGCCCAAGTCCCGAGCTATCTGCCCCAATTGGTCAAACTCCTCCGGTAGCCAGTAGCGATCCACCGGCCGGTGGGCCAGGGAGGGGCGCAGGTATTGACCCAGGGTGAGGCGATCGCACCCCACCCGCCGCAAATCCTCCATCGCCTCGATCACCTCGGCCCTGGTCTCCCCATGGCCCAACATCAGCCCGGACTTGGTGGGTAGATCGGGGTTGAACTGCTTCACCAGGGTCAGCACCCGCAGGGAGCGATCGTACTGGGCCCCCCGGCGCACCGGCCCCTGTAACCGTCGCACGGTTTCCAGGTTGTGGTTGTAGCAGGCCGGCTGGGCCTGCACGACGGTCGCCACCCGATTCTCCTGGGCGGTCTCGGCCTCGCGGCCGCCCCAAAAGTCAGGGGTAAGCACTTCGATCGCCGTGTCGGGGTTGACCTGGCGGATGGCGGTCATCACCTGCACAAACCAACCCGCCCCCTGATCCGGCAGATCGTCACGGGCTACGGCGGTTAGCACCACATAGCGCAACCCCAGTAACTGCACCGCCTCCGCCACCTTGGCCGGTTCCTCCGGGTCCAGAGCCATGGGGGCATGGCCCTTATCCACTTGACAAAAGGCACAGGCGCGGGTGCAGACTGCCCCCATCAGCAGGAAGGTGGCGGTCTGGTTGCGATAGCATTCTCCCCGATTGGGGCAGCGGCCCTCCTCGCAGATGGTATGGATCTGACGCTGCTTAACAATTTTCTGCACCGTGGAGATGTCACTGGCGTTACCGATCGGGCGGCGTAGCCAATCCGGTAGGCGGACTAACTCAGGACGGGGGACAGTCATGGGCAATGGGTTGAGCTGGGTGGTGTGGCCTAGGCAGCTAGGGAGACCCGGCGGTGGGGCCAACCCCTAGTGCCGCAGAACATTACCTGGGTTTATGCCATTCTATCGCGCCTGATCTCCACCGCCACCTGGCCGGTAAAGTCAGGGATGGGCGGGGTGGGTTTGGTCACCCGCACGGTGACCCCCGCCACCCGGGGATCAAGGTCCAGGATAGCGGTGACAATGGCGCCGGCCATGGCTTCAATCAGGTCAAAGCGGCGCTGACGGATCAGATTTTGGGTGAGGGTGGCAACGGTGCCATAGTTTAGGGTATCCGCCAGGCGATCGGTTTGGCTGGCGGCCTGCAGATCCACCCGCAGTTGGAGATCCACCTGGAACCATTGGCCCAAGGTGGTTTCCTCCGGTAGGGCGCCGCTGTAGCCGTAGGCCCGTAGGTTAGTGAGGTGAATAATATCCATGGTCAAAGTTCTATCCAGGAGGGTTGAGGGTGGCCCTGGCGATCGCGATAGCCCTGGGCCCCAGGGCCAAGGGGATTGAAAAGGCCCTTTGCAGCCTACACTGAAAAGGGTACTTCGGGTTGCCCCTGGGCGGCCCTGGGCATTTAACGGTGGTGGGGATGAAGCGGCGAAGAGTAATCATTGCCCTGGTGATTGTCACTGGTTTGGTTTTGGGGTTGGTCCTGGGGCGGGGCGGTTGGGCCTGGCGCCGCTCCCTGACCCTGCTGGAGGGGAGTCGCCAGACCACCCCTGAAACCCTGCAGTTTGTTCCTAAGCAATCCCCCTTGGTGGTGTCCCTGCTGACCCGTCCCGATCAGCTTGCGGAGCTCTGGCTAGGCCTGGCTAAGCCCAGGCAACGCCCTAAAATTAAGCGGGAATTGGCCCGCTTAGAGAACCTGTTACTGGCGGGGACGGGGCTATCCTACGAGCAGGATCTGCAACCCTGGCTCGGGGAGGAAGCTACCCTGGCGGTGGTGACGGCTGACCTGGATCAGGACCCTGACAATGGGTTCAGCCCTGGCTATTTGGTGGTCCTTAGCTGTGAGGATGGCGAGACCGCCCGTAGTCGTCTGGAGCTATTCTGGCAAAATCGAGCGATCGCAGGTACGTCCCTGACCTTTTCAGACCTGGCTGGCAATCGGTTGATCTATGCCAGCCAGCCGGAGGCCGGCCTCATCCCCCTGGCCACCACCCTGGTGGCCAACCGGTTTTTGCTAGTGGCTAATCACCCTGAGGTGCTGCGCCAGGCCCTGGGGGCGGCCCAGGCGGTGGATGCCAACCTGGCCCTGGATAGCCGCTACAAAGCTGCTCTCAAAGCCTTGCCCAGTCGGCGGGTGGGGCTGGTGGCCATGCACCTACCCGGGCTGCACCATTGGCTCCAGGGCGAGGGCAGCCCTGGGGTGCGGTGGGCCAGCGCCTCGCCCCCAGGCGCCCCAGACTCCCTGGTGGATTGGGGCTTGATATCCCTCGCCCTGGATCGTCAGGGGGTTTTAGCGGATCTGGCCTTGACCGCCAGGCCAGGGCGCCCCCTACCGGCCTACCAGGGCGGCCTGGGGGCAGATCCAGAGTGGCTGGCGGCCCTCCCCGAGCCCCTGCCCGTGGTGGCGGTGGGCCATGATTTGACCCACCTGGGCCCCAGCCTACAACCCCTGGTTGATTTGATGCCGGTGGCCTGGCGATCCTCCTTATCCCTACCCCAGGAGGTTGATCGGCGGTTTGGCGATGGCGCCATGGCGGCGATCCAGACAGGGGCGAGCCAGGACTATGGGCTGGGCTTAAACCTGGCGGGGCCCACCAACGCCCTGGACTGGCTGGTGCTTAGTCACCCCAGTCCAGGCTGGGACGAGGCCCTGGAGACCCTCAACCAGCTGGGGCAGGCCCAGGGGTTGGGGGTCAGTGCCCTGGCCATTCAGCAGCAATCGGTGAGGGCCTGGAGCCGCTTGCTGGTCCAACCCCAGGGGCAGAACCTGGAGGTCACTGCGGCGGTAGCCGGGTTACAGGCCCACCTGGCGGATCAGCTGCAGGTGCTGGCTGGGTCCGCCCAGATCCTCAATCAGGTGCTGAGTCGCCAGGCAGAGCCAGCCCCCGCCCCGCCCGCCTGGTGGGCGGAACGAGCCCGTTTCGCCTCACCGGTGGCGGCCTACCTGCATGTCGACTGGCCCCGCCTACAGGGGACCCTGCCCCGCTCCCCCCGGTTGGATCTGATCACAACCGTTACCGATCCCCTGCTACGGCATATCCAGGCCATTACCCTGGCCTGCTATGGTCAGAGCGATCGCCTGCAGCGCAGTGCCCTGTTCCTCCGTCTCCATAACCCATGACGCCGGTCCCCCAGACCCTGGTGCCGATCCTGTCGGACTGGCTGGGCACCGGCCGGATCGCCGCCACCGCCTGGTCAACCCTGATCCAGGCAGAATTGGCGGACCCCCGTCGAGCTCAGGTCTGGGGGATTGGTCCAGATAACGTGGTGGAGCAGGTGCAGATTCGCCTGCGCTGGCTGCGATCGCTGGCCCAACTCCACCCCGGCCTGCCCCTCCCCGCCGCCCCCCTCAGCACCTACCTACCCCTGGCCTGGCATCTGTGGTTGCCCCTGGCCCTGCACCTGAAGCAGATCCGCGATCGCCAGCCTCACCCCCTGATCCAGGGCATCCTGGCCGGCCAGGGGACGGGCAAGACCACCTTGGCCGCTATCCTCAGTCAACTTCTCCGGGCCCAGGGCTACGGCGCCGCCACCCTCTCCCTGGACGATCTCTATCAGCCCTGGGGGGTGCGGCGCCAGCTGCAGCGGGCCGATCCCCGCCTGCGCTGGCGGGGCCCCCCCGGCACCCATGACATCCCCCTGGGCCTGGCCACCCTGGCCCAAGTGCGCCAGGCTACCCCTGGCCGCGTCATCAACCTACCTCGCTTCGATAAATCCCTGCATCACGGGGAGGGCGATCGCACCGATCCAGAACCAGTTCAGGCCATCGATATCCTCTTGTTTGAGGGATGGTTTGTGGGCCTGCGGCCCCTGCCCCCAGAGGCCCTCGAGACGGGGCTGGCCGCCCTGGGAGAGGGGTTGACCCCCGAGGCCGATCGCCAATTTGCCCGGGACATAAACCAGGCGCTGGCGGCCTACCTGCCCCTCTGGCAGAGCCTGGACCGCCTGCTGTTGATCCTCCCCCAGGATTACCGCTGGAGCCAGGGCTGGCGCCAGCAGGCGGAGCAGGCCCAGGGCAAAACCGGCATGGACCAGGCCACGGTGGCGGACTTCGTGGCCTACTTCTGGCGGGCCCTGCCGCCACCCCTGTTTATCCCTCCCCTGACCCAGCCCGGCGGCGGGGTCGACTTGGTGATTGAGGTGGATGTTGAACGCCGTCCCCAGGCGATTTATCAGCCGGGAGACTAGGGGGATGCGGGTCCCCAGTCACTCCCAACCCACCTGTGACCCCTGAGTTCTGACCCCCACCTTCACCACCGCCGAGTTGAGGGCGCCTAGGCCTAATCCTTGCCCTGGGGCTGGCTGACCGCCTGGCTAAAGCCCAGCACCACTAAGACATTGGCCAGGGTGAGGAAGGCCTCGGCGCCACCGTGGATCCAGTCCACATTGGCCAGTTCTTGGTTGAGGGTGAGGGTGGTGTAGGCGCCGGCGGGAATGGTGACCGCCACAAACACCAGCAACCCGTAAAACCCCACCAGGGCGAGGCGGGGGGTGGCCGGGGTGCGGGTCAAAAACCACAGAAAACCCAGGTAGGGAAAGAGGGAAAGGGCAAATAGGGTATTTTTATCAAGCATAGGACTAGGGCTCTGAGGACCCCACCTGGCTCTGGCGGTAGATCCACCAGGCGGCTAGGCAAAGGGTGGTGTTGCCCACCACCGTCAGGGCCGCCTGTAGGGTGACTAACCAGCTGAGGCCGGCGGCATTGTCGAAGAAATGCCAGGTACAGGCGGCCATGGCGCTAACCAGGGCGGGAAACATGGCGATCGCCAGCCAGCGCCACTGGGGCTCTTGACGGAGGTTGGCAAACTGCCAGATCAGGGCCATGGCGGCCATCCACTCCAGCACACTGGAGATGTGGATTACCCAGGTCGGCAAAGATAGGGCATGCATAGGGATCGGGCGGGACAACAGCCTCTATTGTAGAGAGGTTACGGCCTTCGTGCAGGGATGGGGGAGAAGACGGGATGCGAGCGGTGCTCTGTGGTTACTACGGCATGGGCAATGGCGGGGACGAGGCCCTGCTCGCCAGCTTGCTGCAAATGTTGCCAGCCTCGGTGACCCCCCTGGTGCTTTCTGGCCACCCGGCGGAAACCCAAGACCGGTATGGGGTGCAGGCCATCCACCGCAAGCGTGCCTGGGCGCTACTGAGGGCCCTGAGGCAAGCCGACGCCTTGATCTGGGGAGGCGGTAGCCTGCTGCAGGATGCCACCAGCCGGCAAAACCCCCTTTACTACGGCGGATTAATGATTTTGGCCCAATGGTTGGGGTTAAAAACCATTGCCTGGGGGCAGGGCATTGGTCCCCTCAACCATGGCCTCAGTCGAGCCCTGGGGCGCTACGCCCTGGGCCACTGCGATGCCATTAGCGTTAGGGATGGGGGCTCTCTAGCCTGGCTAGAGCGTTGGCGGCTCACCGGCTGCCAGGCCCCCGATCCGGTGTGGGCCTTGACCGCCCTACCGGCCCCCGATCTGGTGAAGCTGCCCGGGCCCAGGGTGGCCGTTGCCCTCCGGCCCCATCCCTGGCTGACCGCCGATCGCCTGGAGCAATTTACCCAGGCCCTGGTGAACTTCCAGGCGGCCACCCAAACCGCCATAGTCCTGGTGCCCTTCCAGCCCAGTAAGGACCTGGCCATCGCTGACTATATTCAACCCCGCCTGCCGGGCCCCAGCCAGATCTGCGCCCTGGCCGACCCCCGCCAATTAAAAGGGCTGTTCCGCCAGGTTGAGATGACCCTGGGGATGCGCCTCCATGCCCTGATCATGGCCGCCGCCGAGGGGAATCGCTGCTTCGCCCTCAGCTACGATCCTAAGGTCAGCCACCTGATGCGGGAGTTAAACCTGCCGGGGTTTGATCTCAACCCCCAGGTCAGCGATGGCTGGCCCGGGTCCGTGGATGCCATCACCCAGGCCTGGCTAGGGGTATACCACCAGGGTCAGCCCCTCAGTGGCGATCGCCGTAATCAGCTCTTCACCCAGGCCTTGACCCACCAAACCCTGCTGGAAAGGGTACTCATTTAGGGCTTTAGCAATGGCTCTATCAACTTTAAAAGGACTGGTTGAAACCAATGGCGGGATAGGGGAAAGAGGTACTGCGCCTGAATTCCTTCCCTGGCAGGGATGGGCCTTTCCCGACAGAAAAAGCAGGACAGGCTTTAGCCTGTCCTGCCTGTAAAGTATGGGGAATTGCCATGCAATCCCACTAACTCAGATATGGACTCAGATCCAGGTTAGAAGGAACTACCCATGTCGGTCGTATCCTTGAGGAAGCCGCTGTAGGCCTCCATGCCATGTTCACTGATATCCAGACCCTTGAGTTCTTCCTCTGGGCTAACCCGGATGCCAGAAACAGCCTTCAGCACTAGCCAGAAGATAGTGGACAGAACAACGGTAAACAGCCCAACACTCAACGCCCCAATGATTTGAATACCGAGTTGGCTAAATCCACCGCCGTAGAATAGACCCCGGATAGCCCCCTCGGCACCCCCCTGGGTAAAGTTGTTGCCGTTGGCAAACAGGCCCACCGCCAGAGTTCCCCAAACGCCACAAACCAGGTGAACCGAGGTGGCACCGACGGGGTCATCGATTTTAATACTGTCAAAGAAACTAACGGCGAATACAACTAAAATGCCGGCAATTAAACCAATCCAGAAGGCGCCGCCGTAGCCAATCACGTAGCAACCAGCAGTAACGGCCACCAGGCCGGCCAAAATGCCGTTAATGGTCATGGACAGATCGGGCTTGCCATTGACAATCCACGCGGTAAAGGTGGCGGCAATGCCTCCAGCAATGGCACCGAGGTTAGTGGTCACAGCAATGTAGGGTACGGCGGAATCCGCTGCTAATTGGGAACCCGGGTTAAAGCCAAACCAGCCCAACCAGAGAATTAAACAGCCCAGGGTAGCGATGCTGAGGTTGTGGCCGGGCAGGGCGTTGACTCGACCTTCGGCGTCGTACTTACCCATGCGGGGGCCCAGGAAGGCCGCTCCCATCAGGGCCGCCCAACCCCCCACACTGTGGACGATGGTGGAACCAGCAAAGTCGTGGAAGCCCAGCTCAGCCAGCCAACCGCCACCCCAGAGCCAGTGACCGCTGATCGGGTAGGCAATCCCGGTCAGTAGCAGGCTAAAGATCAAAAAGTCAATGAACTTAATCCGTTCCGCCACTGCCCCGGAGACGATGGTGGCAGCGGTACCGGCAAAGGCCACCTGAAAGAGGAAGAAGGTATCTTTGTAGAGATTGATGCCATCCGGCCCCAGACCATAGAGCTCGGGGGCACCGCCTAGAAAGAAATTACCCCAACCCACCCAGGGGTTACCATTGGTGCCAAACATCAAGGAGAAGCCGATAAACCAATAGCCCAGCGTGGCTAGGGCGAAGACGATCAAGTTCTTAGCCAGAATGTTGACGGCATTCTTTTGGCGAGCAAAGCCGGTTTCCACCATGGCAAAACCGGCGTTCATGAAAATCACCAGGAAGGCCGCAATCAATACCCAAATATTGTTTAGGGTGGTCTGGACGTCGGCCGCCGTTAATTCATCCTGGGCATGGGCAGCCAGGCCCCAGACCGCCAGAATAGCTAAAACTAGGGGAATGCAGGCTAACCGAACCCACCCCCCGGCTCGACCCATGAGTCGTTGTACCAACCGGTCAAAGGGTGGCACGCTAGCATTCCAGAAAGACGGTTGGGACCGCTTCCGAAACTTAAAGCGATTTCGCAACAGTAAGTTAGACATTTTGGGAAACATTCCTTCAACACAATTGAACAGGAAACACGGCCTTTGGGCAGAGTACATAGCCCGTGGAATTAGATCGAGTCATAAATGAACAATCAATCCCCAGGGCGATGGAGGATACGAGCCTGAGCTATGGGAAGCATGGGGCAAATCATCAGACAGATTAACGCCTGATCCTGTGAAATCCACAGGGGCGGCTCTGGATGTAGGAGGATGGGACTTAATCCCCAGGGTGAAGCCACCGGGTAGGGGCGACGGGCAAAGCCCCTGAGCAGAGCCATTGGTTTTACGAACCCAGAATGTAAAGATTTCACCAATTCTCAGGTCAGCAATCTGTATCACAAGGCACAAGTTGCCATGGTCAGGGGTAATTTCCTCAGATTTGCCCGGTGGAGGTGGGTAGGATCTCGCCAGCATAGCGGCAGCCATTTAGCTGAAGACACGCAGCAAAGCCTGGGACCCCAGCCCATCAAAAAAGCACCAGCCGCTTGCCCTCACCGGACTGGCGACGGCGTTGACGGGATGGCCACCAGCCAGAACGCCTATTCAGGATTTCGTTCACCGATCATCTGTACCCTAGTCACGGGGCTAGGTATAGAACCTGCGCAGGTACTCTGGCACCCCTAAATCCGCTAACTGGTCTTGCTTAGCCATGACTTCAGCGGTTAGTTGACGGCGGTACTCCAGCACCTGATCGAGTAGGGCGGGGCGATCGCTGGCCAACATCTGAATAGCCAGAAGACCGGCATTTTTAGCGTTACCAATGGCTACCGTCGCCACCGGAATACCAGCGGGCATTTGCACAATCGAATAGAGGGAATCAAGACCCTGCAGGCTACGGCTGACCACGGGAACCCCAATCACCGGCAAGGGAGTTAGGGCCGCCACCATGCCGGGCAGGTGGGCCGCTCCTCCAGCGCCGGCAATGATCACCTTGAGCCCCCGTTGGTGGGCTGTCTGACCGTAGCTCACCATCCGATCCGGGGTGCGGTGGGCCGAAACGATCGCCACTTCGTGGGGGACACTAAACCGCTCGCAAATCTCTACCGCCGCCGCCATGGTGGGCAAGTCAGAATCGCTGCCCATAATGATGCCAATTTCAGGACTGGTCAACTTACCCTATCCCCATCAAAACAGATTACTCTAGTGCCCTACAGAATCCCGCAGTATCCCCTTGGGATTGGTGGCTAAGGTGGAGATCAGCTATTTTCGCCCAGATCCGACGGGGGTAAATCAGCGACTGACTCCACTGTGACATCAACCACATCAACCGCAGTGATGTCGATCGTACCAGCCTCGGCCACCCGTTCAAACCCGGTCCCTAAGACCTGTAGGGATGTGGCACAATTAGGGCAGCTTATTTCTGTTCCCCTCAGGCCCGTTAAGGGGATTTGACACACCGGACAATTCGCCCTGGTGAGATGGCGCTGTAGCCAAAACCGAAAGCCTAAAAAGGCCAATATTGGCGTCAGAAATAGCAGAAGTAGCAAGAGGGCCACGGATTTCACCAACCACCCCAGTCCTACCGCTCCCAGTAACCAAATCAGGCCAATGAGGGTGAGCCAGCAGCCAATACCAGAGAGGTTGAACTGAACGGTTCTAAGGTCGAATTGATTCACAACGTGTTTACCCGAGGGCAGAGCGGACAATCACTACAGCCGTATGCCGTAGCTACCTAAACGGGGGCCGAGGCGAGCCAGAACGCCTATTCAATTGATGCTTTTACCGATCAACGCTGTCCTGAGCGCTCTAGCTAAAGCTTACTATAATCCCTTGTTAACCCCGCTTCTGCGCAAGAAACCCGTAATAGAGTGGGTCCTATAGGCGTAGCCGGGCAGCTGATACTAGTATAACGACCCAGCCTTAGCATTGTGATACCTCCCGTTACGAGGCATCACAATTACTAATTGGTGCTGTCCTAAACGTTCTGGCCAAAGCCATACTTCACAATAGACAGGCAGTTTCGACCGTCCTGTAACCGTTGATAGGTGACTCGGTCGACTAACCGCCGTAGCAAAAACCATCCATACCCACTATCCAGGAGTTCCCCTGGCTGGGGTTCGGGCAACAGTTCAGGATTGAAGGGAGCACCCTGGTCTAAAATACGAATCTCAATGTGGTCTCGATAGACGTTCAGATCAATGGTGATGGCAGTATCGGTGGGCAGGTTAGCATGGGCATGGCGGACGGCATTGGTGAACCCCTCGGTGAGGGCCAGGGCCAGGCGATCGGCATAGTATTGTATCCAGCTGGTTTCTCCCTCCAGGGATCGACAGATATCGGCAAACCAACCTTGGACTTGATCGATCAGGTCTAGTTGACTACCTACTTGAAGATGCGCTTGCCTGATTCGAGCGGTCATGATTCACCTACCCGAGCATCGTCGATAATAAACCTCTGATAAAAAATAGGGTTCAGTCACAAAGTCGAGCAACTGAACCCTATATATCGTCACCAAAAGTCTTCAAATCCTCTACAGAAGTCAGTTTCCCTTTCAAGGCTATGGCTAGAAAAGACCCAGGGTCAAGGATTCTTGAATTGGGAAGGTGGCTCCAATACCTAGCCAAAGGGTTACCAGGGTGCCAAATAAAAACACAGTGGTAGCCACGGGACGACGGAAAGGATTTTGAAACTTGTTGATGCTTTCAATAAAGGGCACCAGCATCAAACCCAGGGGAATGGCCGTCATGGCCCCAATGCCGAGAAGCTTGTTGGGCACAATCCGCAGAATTTGGAAGGTTGGATAGAGATACCACTCGGGTAAAATTTCCAGGGGAGTGGCAAAGGGATCGGCGGGTTCACCGATCATCGCTGGATCCAAAACGGCCAGGGAAACACAGCAGGCAATGGTGCCTAAAATAACCACTGGAAAGATGTAGAGTAAATCATTAGGCCAGGCCGGTTCACCATAATAATTGTGACCCATGCCCTGCTTAAGCATTTCCCTCAGCTTAGGATCGCTGAGATCGGGTTTTTTCAAGGTAGCCATCTAATATTCTCCTCTCAAAGCTGAGTCAAGACTAACAAATTACGGGGAGGGAAAACTGCCGGAGACGATTACAAAGGACCGGAGATCCCTTGCTTACGAATCATTAAGAAGTGGAGTAGCATGAACACCGCGATCGCCCAGGGCAGGACAAAGGTATGCAGGCTGTAGAAGCGAGTCAAAGTAGCCTGACCTACGGCCTCGCCACCCCGCATTAATTCTACGACCGTGCTACCCACCACAGGAATAGCCCCAGGTACACCGGACACGATTTTAACGGCCCAATAACCCACCTGGTCCCAAGGGAGGGAATAGCCCGTCACCCCAAAGGTGACCGTAATCACCGCTAAAACTACACCGGTTACCCAAGTTAATTCCCGGGGCTTCTTAAAGCCACCGGTCAGGTATACCCGAAATACGTGGAGAATCATCATCAACACCATCATGCTGGCGGACCAGCGATGGATCGAACGAATCAGCCAGCCAAAGTTTACATCGGTCATCAGATACTGAACCGAGTTGAAAGCCTCTGTAACGGTAGGCTTGTAATAAAACGTCATGGCAAACCCAGTGGCAAACTGGATGATGAAGCAGGTCAGGGTAATCCCACCTAAGCAATAAAAGATATTGACGTGGGGGGGGACATACTTACTGGAAATGTCGTCGGCAAGGGCCTGAACTTCTAGGCGTTCATTGAACCATTGATAGGCTTTAGAATCGGTAACTTGCTTAGTAAACATGAAAGGGAAAGCTCTAGGTATCTATAAAGACCATTATCCAAGAATGTAACATAGCTGTAACGACTGCGCCCTATTTCAGGAAGAAGATTATTGTCCATGTTATCCCTTGGGAGGGGGCAGGCGAATCACCCCGAGGGGCCCTGTTAAGGGATTTCCCTCCCAAGGAAAGCGATTCTGCCCATGGCACCCACAACATTTCGTTACACTAATTTAATGATTGAACCGTTCCTGGGGACCGGCCTGGCAGACCTAGGGAGGTTGAGTCCATGGCCCAGCCCAGCCTCTGTTCCCCAGGTGTTAGATGTCGGTGAAGCAGGTATCTCTATGACAGGTTCTGAGAAGCAGGGTTGGTCGACTAGGCTAGGATGGCGGTCGGTATGCAAGCATTTCATCCCTCCCTCTTTAGTTATTTCTATCCTAGGCCGGTGGGTTGCCATTCTGTTGGTTTGTCTGATCGCCACGGCTACCCTGCTTCCTGGTGCAGCAGTAGCCTTGACTGAGGAGCAGGATCTGGTGGCGGAGGTATGGCGAATTGTCAATCGGGCCTATGTGGATGAGGGTTTTAACCACCAAAACTGGTGGTTTACCCGCCAGCGAATGCTGAACCGACCCTTGAGCGATCGAGAGGAAACCTATCAGGCGATTCGCGATATGCTGGCTACCCTGGAGGACCCCTACACCCGGCTGCTGCCTCCAAATCAGTACCGCAGCTTACAAACCAACACAGCGGGGGAACTGATTGGCGTGGGGTTGCAAATTACTAAGGATGATGAATTGGGATGGTTGCGGGTGATCACCCCGATCGCCGGTTCTCCAGCCGATCAGGCGGGCATCCAACCCCAGGATAGGGTAATCACCATCGATGGCGTCGAGACCCTGGCGCTGTCTTTAGATGAGGCCGCCGCTAGCCTGCGAGGTCGACCCGGCAGCCAGGTTACCCTCACCCTGCAGCGGGGGGATCGCTCTGCCCCCAAGACAGTGGTGCTGAAGCGCGATCGCGTCACCCTTAATCCAGTTGCGGCTAGCTTAAAACTCACAAATAGTGGCCAGCCAGTTGGCTATCTCCGGCTTAGCCAGTTCAACAGTAACGCCACAGAGGCCATTGCTAAGGCCGTGGTTAGTCTGGCTGAGCAGGGAGCCCAGGGGTATATTTTAGACCTGCGGAATAACCCAGGGGGCCTCTTGCAATCCGGTATCGATATTGCCCGCCTCTGGCTACCCCAGGGCACCATTGTTTATACCGTTAACCGCCAGGGCATTTTAGATAGCTTTGAAGCCTACGGTCCGAACCTCACCGATGCGCCCCTAGTGGTCTTGGTGAACGAGGGCACCGCCAGTGCTAGTGAAATTTTAGCTGGGGCCTTGCAGGATAACCACCGGGCGGTGTTGGTGGGTGGGGTAACCTTTGGTAAGGGGTTGATTCAGTCGCTGTTTGACCTGTCCGATGGGGCCGGTCTAGCCGTCACCGTGGCCCGCTATGAAACCCCCAATCACCATGATATTAACCAGCAGGGGATTCACCCGGATCAGCTAGTCAGCAGTGTTCCCCTTAGCCAAGACAGTCTGGCCACTGAGGCCGACCCCCAGTATCAGGCCGCCTTAGATATCCTCGACCAAAGTTCATCGATCCTGGCCCAGGCCTCCTGAGATCTCTCCGTTCATTCAGCCCCATGACCGGTGGCGGCTGCTGACGCCCCAACCCCGCCCCCAGCCCTACGGTGTGTGCTACCATCACCCCATTGCCGTGGGCTAAGCCGATGGTTTTGCAGGGTTACTGGGTTTATGCCAGCCTATTTTTTCTGGGGAGACAACGAGTTTGAGCGGCAGGGGGCGATTCTGGCTCTCCAGAGGCGGACGTTGGAGGATGCCTGGGTTAGCTTTAACTACCATGTGATTCCGCCAACGGTGGCGAATGGCCCGATCGCCGCCCTCAGCCAGGCCATGACTCCCCCCTTTGGGGGAGGCCAGCGCCTGGTCTGGCTCCAGGATACTACCCTGGGCCAGCGGTGTCCGGAGGAGGTACTGAGGGAGTTAGAGCGCACCTTACCGATGTTGCCAGCCACCACCGTGCTACTCCTCAGTAGTGCCAATAAGCCCGACGGTCGCTCTAAGTTTTATAAGTTGTTTAAGCAGTACGGGGAAATTAAGGAGTTCGCCACTATTCCCCCCTGGAAAACGGATTTGTTGCGCCAGCAGGTTGAGACTGTTGCCCAGGCCGCAGGTATCCGCCTTGCCTCCCCAACCGTTGATTTATTGGTGGAGGCGGTGGGCAACGACACCCGCCAGCTCCACCTGGAGTTGGAAAAGCTGGCCGTCTACTGGGACCGCCCTGATCCGATACCGCCCCAGGTGGTCACCGACCTGGTGACGGTGTCCACCCAAAATAGCCTGAAATTAGCCGCGGCCATTAAACAGGGGGATATTCCCCCAGCGCTGCATCTGGTGGAGGAGCTGCTACACCGTAATGAACCCGCCCTCAGGATTGTGGCCACCCTGGTCAGTCAGTTTCGCCTTTGGCTGTGGGTGCAGGTCATGGCCGCCGCTGGCATTCACAATGAAGCAGAGGTGGCGGCGGCGGCGGAACTCGCCAATCCAAAGCGCCTCTATTTCCTCCGCCAGGAGTTGCGGGGAGTTAGCGTCAACCAATTGCAACGTACCCTGCCCCTGCTCTTGCAACTGGAGGCAGACCTGAAATTGGGTCAGGATGAACGGGCGGTATTACAAACCGCCACCATCCGACTTTGTCAGATTTTTGGCAGCGCTTAGGACGCGGTCATCAGTGGTCAGTGATCAGGAGAGGTGGGATGGGTCACGACCGTCGTCGGCATAGCCTTGCCCCGACAGGAAGATGGTTTAGGGCGGTTCATGAAAGGTCTGTCTTTTCATCCGTCAGCAAAATCGACCCACGGGCACGGAGTACAGTGATGAGAGTTCCCTCAGGGCAACCATGAGGAAAATCCCTGGCAAAGGTTGATTGCCCCACCCCGTTTCCTATTGGCAGCCTGACAAATATAGGAAAGCCCCTGGCCAAACTGGATTACAGCAAGCCGTTTCCTATTGAGAGCCTGGCGAATACAGGACGATCCTCGACAAAAGTTGATTGCCCCACCCCGTTTCCGAGTTAGGGCCTGGCAAATATAGGAAAATCTTCGACAAAAGTTGATTGCACCAACCCATTTCCTGATCAGAGGCTGCCAAAGATAAGAAAATTCTTGAGAAGATCTGATTTAGTCAAATATTTTCTTATCAATAGGGCGTCTAAGATAGGAAAAACTTCCAGAAAAGTTAGTCCTTTGGGAAATTCTATTATCAATGGCATGCAAAGCATAAGGAAATCCTTGAGAAGACTTAGTTTCGCCAAAGCATTTATTATGAATGGCCCTTTTTACCTATGATCACCGCTGCCCCTGGGGAGAGGGCGGCGGCCAGCTCAAAGACCAGCCCTGTTAAAAGCCTTAGGGAACACCCCCGGTTTAAGGATTGCGGCTAGAACGGTTAAGCTCCACCCCCTGAAAGTGGCTGAGCCTGGAAGGATAGCAGATGGGCAGGGACTCAGGTCCTGGGGCCTCCTACCGCAGCCTTCGCCGGCAAACATGCCTGACCAAGCCGCCTGACTAGCCGATGCCCAGGCTACCGCCATCGATCGCTGGAATGCCGAATTTTCCTGGGCAGGCGAATCATGATCGTCAGCGTTTTCTCCTAACCCGGCTGGGGACTGCTATACAATACATAGCGATCCGATCATCCCTATTTTCCAATTCAGTTAGGTCCCGTGAACTATCCAACGGCTTTATCGCTCTCTAGGTTGCCCTGGCCTGGCGCCGGGGTCGCCACCCTGGGCCGGTCCCTCCTGATTGGCCTGGCCCTATCCCTGCTCTCGACCGCTGCCTGGGCTCAAGGGAGTAGCGTCTCTAGCCAGGAGATCATGGGCTATGCCCGCTCCGTCCTGGAAATGGACGGTCCCCGCAATGCCGCCTACAATGAAATTAAGACCTTGCTCAGTGACACCCACTACGATGTTGATGCCATTCAGATGCGCTGCAGTGAGACGCCCAATTTAAACCCCCTGCCCCGTCGGCTGCGACGACAGGTGCGTAGTATTTTAGTCAATTACTGCAATCAAGCCAGCGACATTGTCCGCGCCAATGGTCTGCGAGTAGACCAGTTTAATGCTATTACCGCCGCCTACCCTGAGGATGCCACCCTGGCGGAACAGATTCGGACGGTGTTAATTCAACTACAGCAGCAACAACCCCAACCCCAGCCATCCCAGGTGACCCCCTAGTCCATGCCTTTTATTGACCAAGCTGAGATCGAGGTGATTGCCGGGAAGGGAGGGGATGGTATGGTCGCCTTTCGCCGGGAAAAGTATGTGCCCGCGGGGGGGCCCGCCGGCGGCAATGGGGGGCCGGGGGGGTCGGTTTACTTGAAGGCGGTGGAGCGTTTACAAACGCTCTTAGATTTCCGCTATGCCCATCGCTTTAAAGCCCGGGATGGGGAGCGGGGGGGGCCTAAGAATAGGACTGGGGCGGCGGGCTCCGATCTAATTTTGGAGGTGCCCTGCGGCACCATGGTCTACGAGGTGGGCAGCGATCGCCTGCTGGGGGACCTGGTCACCCCTGACCAATTACTCTGTGTGGCCCAGGGGGGTAAGGGCGGGCTTGGCAACCGGCATTTTCTCAGTAATCGCAACCGTGCCCCCGAGCAAGCCCTACCAGGCCTGCCCGGGGAAGAACGCCAGCTGCGCCTGGAACTAAAACTATTGGCGGAGGTGGGCATTATCGGCCTGCCCAATGCCGGTAAATCCACCTTGATTGCGGCCCTCTCCGCCGCTCGCCCTAAAATCGCCGATTACCCCTTTACCACCCTGATTCCCAACCTCGGGGTGGTGCGGCGCCCCAGCGGCGATGGCACTGTCTTCGCCGATATCCCTGGGTTAATTGCCGGTGCCCATACCGGTCTGGGGTTGGGCCATGACTTCCTCCGCCACATTGAGCGGACTCGCGTACTCCTCCACCTGGTGGACGCCACCGCTGATCACCCCCTAGACAACTACCAGACCATTCAGCAGGAGCTGACGGCCTATGGGCACCAACTCAGCCAGCGCCCCCAAATTCTTGCCTTAAATAAAATTGATGGGCTCGCCCCAGCCCAGGTGATTGACCTGCGTACTCAGTTTGAAGCCCTAGACATTGGCCCCATTCATTGTATCTCCGGGGCTACCGGTAGCGGTTTGGCGGATTTACTGCAACAGATCTGGCAACAGTTAGATGCTATGAACCCGGACTCGGCCCTGGGACAGGGGGCTGCAGCAGGGGCTTGATGGTGGTTCAACCCTCCTGGGGTCCATGGCTAGGGTCATACCTATGGCTACCGGTCATGGAAACCCGAGAAGTTATCTATAATAGCCATTGGCTATCGCCCCGACGATGGATGGCAATGGCCTGGGTGGGCGCTCCATCGACCCCCATCCATGGCCCAGACTCCCCCGGGAGGTGCTTAGGGGTCATCAGTTGGGCACCCTAGCTATGTCACTTCAGATGCGTCCCCTGTCCCTATGGTAGGTTCCCTATTGTCAGAGGTGTTTCACTCAGTTGACCATGGTGCCCCCGGGGGTTGGCCCTGTTGTCGCCTGCGCCAGTCTGATCAGGCGAATGCCCAGGCCGCCAGGATAGCCGCGATCGCCCGTCTAGACCTGGGGGCTAATCGCCATGTCCCAGCCTTTGAGGAAGCCGCCCAGATGGCGGCCCGATTCCTTAACGCCCCGGTCAGCTGGGTGAGTGTGGCGACATCCGATCAAGAATGGCTGCAGGGAGCCTACGGTCTTTATGCCCTGGGTCTGGGCAATAGCTTGGCCACGCAACGCCAGTTACCCCTGGAGGCTAGCCTCAGTCCCTATGTGATTAACAGCGAGCAGCCCCTCGTATTACCCGACCTCAGCCAATTCCCGCTGCTGGCGCAGGTCCCCCTGATGGCGGATTACGGCCTAGCGGCCTACTGCGGGGTTCCCCTGATCACCTCTGAGTATGAGTGTATTGGGGTTTTGGCGGTGGTGGATCATCATCCCCGCCAGTTTAGCCAGCGGGATATCACCTTTTTGGCCATGGCGGCTGGTTGGGGTATGGCGGAATACGAGCGATCGCGATCGACCCTGGCACCTAACCTAGTTCCTAAATCGCTGCCACCCACGACAGACAGGGAGATCCCCAATCCCATAGCCAGTCCCAGTATCCCCGCCGCCATGGCAGACGTCCGATTAAATCTCCTGGCTCAGTTGGTAGAGGACCTGCGCAGCCCCCTCACCGCCGTGCTGGGCATGACCAGCGTACTCAGCCAGGAGGTCTATGGACCCTTGACGGAACAACAACGGGAATATACCGAAATCGCCTGGCGTAGTAGCCAAGCCATGATGGCCCAGGTCGATGAAATCGTTGACTTGGGGCTGGTCAACCCTGACATTGGCGCCTTAGTACCCGCCTTAGTGGATATTGAACGAGTGGTCCAGCAGGTGGTCACCATGCTCAGCCCCCTGGCGGAAAAACTTTCCCTCACGGTTAAGCTCAGCATTGAACCGGAGCAAAATCTCTGGATCCTGGATCAACAGCTGGTTAAACAGATACTTTATTACACCCTGTTTAGCGTCATGCACATGGCTGGGGAAAACAGCACCCTGCGCATGCATATCTCCCGCAAGCAAGACACCCTAGCGGTGTCCCTCTGGCTGGCTAACCCCTGGACGGGAGATGGTTTACCGTCTAGCCTAGTCAGCTGCTGCCACAGCCTGGAGACCGCTGGCCAAAATGACAGCTCCCCAGGGCTACCCCTGGATATTGATCAAGAGGCCAGTCGGAGAAACTGGTTGGGGCTCCAACTAGGGGTTTATCTGGTCCGCTACCATGGCGGACAGATGCGGCTTTATGGCAACGATGACTCTGGGCATCGACTGGGCATCCAGCTGCCCTGCCTAAAACCCAGCCTGGCCACCTCAACCCTTGGGGATCAGGTGGCGGCCCACCTACCCTAATCCCAATTATCTGATTAAGCCTCTGCGCCAGGGAATTCCGAAAAAAATCCTAAGGCTAGGCCGATCTACCCATTATTCTCTCTAAAGTGGAAAGGAACTTAGGTCGTCCCTATTCCGATTGGACACCTACGGTAGAGTATGGCCGCCAACTTTCCTTCCCTTTCCGCTTTCTCCCGCTATCAAATTGTTCCTTCGGTTTTTAGGACCACGGCACTCGCACCGGTTGATCGTCTCCGGCGGCTGATCTGGAAAATTGCCCTGGCCGCCCTGGCCCTAATGGCGGTGGGTAGTGCCACGCGAGTGATGAATGCCGGTCTCGCCTGCCCCGACTGGCCCCTTTGCTATGGTCAACTCATTCCCCAACAGCAGATGAATCTGCAGGTATTTTTAGAATGGTTCCATCGTCTGGATGCGGGCCTAATTGGGTTAAGCACCCTCTGGCTGGTGGGGTTGAGTTGGTGGTATCGTCCCCAGTTGCCCACTTGGCTCCCCTGGGCCACCACTGCGACCTTCCTGTTGATTGGGGTACAGGCAGGCTTGGGTGGTTTAACGGTCACCCAATTGCTCCGCTTTGACATTGTCACCGCCCACCTGGGGGTAGCCCTGTTATTTTTCAGCGCCCTCTTGATCATGGGTACCCTCCTGTTGCCCTATCAATCCACCGGTACTGTGGGCCGTCTACCTTGGTTTGGGCTGGTGGCTTTGCTGCTGGTCTACGGTCAATGCCTGTTAGGCGGGTTGGTGGGTTCTCGCTGGGCCGCCCATCAATGTTTTGGGCTCAAGGAGCTTTGCCAGGTGATGAACAGTCATCTGGGTGGAGTTTTACCGGTTTGTTTGACAGTTCTCGGTCTTACCCTAACGGTTTGGCGTACCCCGGCGCTTACCTATCCCCTACGATGGCTTGGCAACCTGGCCAGCATGATTCTCGTTTTACAACTGGTCATGGGTATTGCCACCTTCCAGCTCCGACTGCAGGTTGAACCCTTGACGGTGATCCATCACAGCCTGGGGGCTGGGCTGCTGGGTACCCTGGTGTGTTTTACCGTCCTGGCCTGGCGCGATCTCTTGGGCACCGCCTCCCTCCTGACCGCCCCATCCCCATCGAAATCCTGTGCTTAGGCCTTTCGCCATCGGTTCGCCCTGACCCCCGTTTAACCTCGATTCCACTCCTCCGTTAAACGGTAAGCCCCAGTTCTATGTTGTACCTGAGGACACCTTCGGCATGGACCATCTGACCACCTGGAATGATGCCCCTCGGCACCATAATTCGCTACCCGCTGTGGTGCGTAGCTATCTGCAACTGACCAAACCCCGGATCATTCCCCTGCTGTTGATCGAAACCGCGGCGGCCATGTGGGTAGCGGGTCAGGGGCAGGTTGATCCGGTGCGGCTGGTGGTTACCCTATTGACGGGTACCCTGGCGGCGGCGGCGGCGCAAACCATTAATTGTGTCTACGATCGCGACATTGACTTTGATATGGAGCGCACCCGCCACCGCCCCATTCCCTCAGGTCGCATCCAGGTGCGGGATGCCCTGGTGTTTGCCGGCATTTTGGCAGCCCTGGCCTTTATCCTGCAGGTCTGGGTGGCCAACTGGCTGAGCGCCGTCCTGGCCATGGTGGGTATTGCCATCTACGTGGTGGTCTACACCTACTGGCTAAAGCGGTCATCCCCCCAGAATATCGTGATTGGGGGGGCCGCCGGGGCCATTCCGCCCCTGGTGGGTTGGGCGGCGGTCACCGGGGATGTGCCCTTA
>CAYVMR010000001.1:0-52354 GCA_964452545.1 uncultured bacterium | reverse complement strand
CCCACCGTATCCATGGCCTGCACCGGCACGGTCATGCCCTGCAGCAACTGGGTATGGCGAGAGGGGGGCAGGTTCATGGCCCGGCTGAGGGCCGACTGGATCTGGAAGGTGCCGGTGGGGACTGTCCTAGAAAAGTGGGGCACCCCATCCACCACAATGGAAATTTCTGTGTTTTCAAACTCAATGTCCACCAGCGCCGCCGCCTCCTGGGAGGTAAATTGGCGCAGTTGCTCGCGAATCGTGCGAATCAGGGCAAAGCTAGAGGTTTCCAGGGCATTGAGGGTGAGGCCCGCCTGTTGAAACACCTCCAGGTAGGGATCCACCAACTGCTTACGTACCCCCACCAGCAACACCTTCACCTTTTCAATGCCATCTTCATCGACGAAGTAGCCCAGCTTTTGGTAGTCCACATCCGCCTCCTCCCGGGGAAAGGGCAGGTAGAGGTTGGCCTCCTGGTTGAGCACCATCTCCCGTAGCTCGTTGTCATCCAACTCCGCCGGCACCGGGATAATCTTGGCAATGGCCCGTCCCGGAATGGCGGAGCTGGCCTGCTTGACCCTTAACTTACTTTCCGTCAACAGGGTTTGGATGGCATCCACCAGGGCCGGGGCATCGAGGATCTCACCCTCCTGGTAAATGCCTTCGCCTAACTCCACTGACGCTAGACTCTCGATCTTGAGGGTGCTACCCTGCTTCCGTAACTGGGCGAGGTTGACCCGTTCTGGAGTCAGTTCAATGCCCACCCCAGGAGGTTTTCGATTAAATATCGCCTTCAGGCTATCCACAGCAGCGTCCCCAACTGGATGACCAACGTTCCCTAGCTCAGCGCCCTCACCGGGTCAGATGACCCCAGGCTGGAGGGTAGGTTTCGAGCCTGACCAGGGGGGAGAGACCACCCTGGACAATTTAAGCTAACGAATGGTACACAATTTGTTTGAGAATTGCCACTTTTCTGAGCAGAATTTCTGCCCCTGGCCGGGGACCCCAATCCTTGGCTCAGCCGAGGGCGAGTCCCGGGGCGGCCGGTCTGGCTCTGGAGCCGGTCAACTGCCGGTAGGGCGATGGGTTGGTCTAGCCCTAGCGGCGCACCTGGCCAGTGAAGCCGGAGGCTCTAAATTGCTTGAGTTTGAGGGGCTGGGGCTGGTTGGCGGCGACCGAAATGCGGATCGAGAAGTCGCTCTCGCCGGGGGGGACCTCGTCGATGGACCCCAGGCGGTTGCGGTTTTGCATCACCGGGTTGTCGTTGGCGTCGTAGATGCGGCCAAAGATGTCGGCGTTGATCACTGGCTTGCCGGAGCGGTTGATCGCCTTACCTAAAATTAAGTAGCAGTTGGCGGCCTGCACCGAACCTGGCGTTACCATGCCCTCGGCGTATTCCGCCGGGCAGGATTCGTAGTGCACATCGCTGAGTTCAATGGGGGTGAGGGCCTGGGCGGTTAACCCCAGGCTGCTGCCCAGCCAGAGGCCGATGACTAAGACTAGACTGGCGATCGCCCGTCGAACCATGCTTCCCTCCCATGGGCCCATGTCCCATCTATTCTAATGCGTCTTCAGTCTAATGCGTCTCCAGCCAGTTCACCAGGGCGCGGCGCATCGTGTCCACCGGGGCGGGTTGCCCTAACCAGATCGAGAGGGCGGCGGCCCCCTGTTGCACCAGCATTTCCAGGCCGTCGAGGGGGGTGAGGCCGCGGGCCGCCGCCAGCTGTAATAGGCGTGTTGGGCGGGGATTGTAGATCAGGTCGTAGACCGTTGCCTGGTCGGGTAGTTGGGCTAGATCAAACCCGCTCAGGGGGCTTTCCGCCGCTAGGGCCCCCATCCCTAGGGGGGTGGTGTTGACCACCAGGTCCACCGCCGCCAGGGCGTGGGGCAGATCCTCCCAGGGATGGACTGTCAGCGGCGGCGGCTGGGGGGAGTTGGTCCAGTCTGATTGAAGGCTGGCTAATTTGGCGGCTTGTCGACCCACCACGGCGATCGCCCCAAACCCTAGGTGGGCACAGCCCGCCACCGCCGCCCGGGCGGCCCCGCCATTACCCAGCACCAGGGCCCGGGCCCCAGTCCAGTCGCGCCCCCCGGCCAGGGGGGCAATGAAGCCGGCCACGTCGGTGTTGGTGCCGGCCCAACCCTGGGGTGTCGCCCAAACCGTATTCACGGCGCCGATCGCCGCCGCCTCTGGGGTGACCTCTGCCAGCAGGGGCACAATCGCCTGTTTGTGGGGAATGGTGACGCTAAACCCCCGCACCCCGATCGCGCGCAACCCGGCCACGGCGGTGGCTAGATCCGCCGCTGCCACCGGCCAGGCCAGGTAAACATAGTCGAGACCCAACTCCGCCAGGGCGGCATTGTGCATGGTGGGAGAGAGACTGTGGTGAATCGGGTCACCCAGGACGCCGAGCAATTGGGTATGGGCGGTAATGGCCATGGTTAGGGACAGGGGGCTACCTCTCCACTCTAGCTTGAAACCAGGCCACAATCTGGTCTACCACGGCGGCAATGGAGAGGCCATCGGTGTTGAGCTCCAGGGCATCCGGGGCCTGTTTGAGGGGGGCTACCTGGCGGCTGCTGTCCTTGCGATCGCGATCGGCAATGGCCTGCTCCAGCGCCTCCAGGGTCTCCGACGGTTGGCCCTGGGCCTGCAGATCCCGCTGCCGTCGCCGGGCCCGCTCCGCCACCGAGGCCGTCAAGAAAATCTTCAACTCCGCCTGGGGAAACACCTGGGTGCCAATGTCCCGCCCCTCCATCACCACTCCCCCCTGGATACCGTAGTCCTGTTGCTGCAGCAGCAGGGCCTGGCGCACCGCTGGCTGGGCGGCAATGGTGGAGACCAGGGCGGTGACGCCGGGCTGGCGAATCAGGGCGGTCACCTCCTCGCCGTTGAGCCAGAGGCGGCTGGGGTAGGCGGCCCAGGCTGGGTCATCGCCGGTGGGGGCCAGGCGGATCTGGCAAGTGGGGATCAGCTCCGCCACCGCCACCGCATCCTGGGGGTCGATGCCCTGGTCTAGCACCCGCCAGGCGATCGCCCGATACATGGCGCCACTGTCGAGGTAGAGCAGCCCTAGCCGTTGGGCCACCTGCCGAGCGACGGTGGATTTACCCGCACCGGCGGGGCCATCGATGGCCACAATCGGTTGGCGCTGCCGCAGTAGGAGGTTGTCAATCAGGCGGGTGGGGCCCAGGTGGGCCGCCACCGCCAGTAAACCCATGGTGTCCACCTGGGTGAGGGGGGCCAGGCTATGGGGGTGAACCAGTTCTATATATTGGGGGGCGATCGCCGGCACCGTGGTCAATTCCTCCCGCACGGCGGTGATCAGGGCGACGGCTTGCCGTTCGCCGGCCTGAAACTGGCTGTGGGCCCGCTCTAACCCTCGATAGATCACCGTCGCCTGCTGCCGCTCCACCTCACTTAAGTAGTGGTTCCGGGAACTCAGGGCCAGACCACTGGTCTCCCGAATGGTGGGGCAATCCACCAGCTGACCGGGGAGGTTGAGGTCCCGGGCTACCTGCTTCAAAATCGCCACCTGCTGAGCATCCTTGCGGCCCAGGTAGGTGCGATCGGGGCGCACCAGGGTGATCAACTTGGTGACCACCGTCGCCACTCCCTGAAAATGCCCGGGGCGATGGGGACCGCACAGCACCATCAGCATGGCCGCGGGTGGCATCACCCGGGTGATCGCCTCAACCTCAGCCAGGGCGGTACCGTAGAGCTGGACCACGCTGGGCATAAACACCACATCCACCCCGGCCTGGTCACAGACCGCCAGGTCAGCCTCTGGGGTGCGGGGGTAGGTGGCCAGATCCTCCCCTGGGGCAAACTGGGTGGGGTTGACGAAAACACTCACTACCACCAGATCGTTGTCCTGACGAGCTCGATCGATCAGGCTGCGGTGGCCTTGGTGGAGGTTCCCCATGGTGGGCACCAGCCCCACCGTCAAGGGTTCCGCCCAGCCATTCAGGGGCAACTGGCGGCACTGGTTGAGATAGCAGGTGAGGCCCGCCACAGTCTGAAGTACCCGTACCACCTGTTGCCCTCCGCCGTTCCAACTCGCCTGTGCCAGATTACCATCTGGCCACTCTAGCGCCAAGGCGTGGTCCTATCTGGGTAGTCTTAGAGCACCACCGTTGAGTTCTCTCTAGTTCCCTGCCGCTAGCATGGTGCCCTTTACTCCGCCAAGTCTTTCCGGTTCATGCCAACAAAAAACCTTTCCCGGCCATGGCTGGGAAAGGTGGGGGATCTTGAGAGGAAATAGGGTGGGATTCAGGCTGGGGTACCGTGGCCCTTTCTCCCTGGATCTATTGATTGGCCAACACCTCCACCTCGACCTGGCCGACCCCGGCCGATCTAAGGCCAATTTGGTGAGCGGCGGCGGCGGACAAATCAATGATCCGGCCACGGCTAAAGGGGCCGCGATCGTTAATCCGTACCACCACCTGTTGCCCCGTACGCCTATTGGTAACCCGTACCCGGGTGCCAAAGGGCAGGGTGCGATGAGCTGCGGTCAGAGCATTTTGATTAAAGACCTCCCCACTGGCGCTGCGGCGACCATGGAATCCAGGACCATACCAGGAGGCCATGCCGGTCAAGGTGGAGAGCACCACCGCCGTCTGAACGGTAGGCGTTGGGGAGGGCTCTGGCAGGCCCTCCACCCTGGCCAGGGCGGGGGCGTTACCCAGGAGACGACGGAGACGGTTGGCCACCTGCAGGGCATCCTCCGAGAGATTGCGGGTGGTATCCGGCAGGATGGCCTGGTCGTTGATGGTAATTAAGTCTTCCTCTCCCCAGCTCACCAGGTAAGCCTCTCGGCTTTCGTCCCAACGGGCTGAAATCTCTGCAGGATCAGCGACCCCTGCCAGATTTTCCAGACGACTCACCAGGTGCTGAGCTCGCACCACGGGATCGGTGGCTAGGGATGCACTAGGGTTAGACTTTTGCCCGGCCAGGCTAGCCAGTTCGTTACCCACCAGGGTGACCACCGGGATGGATCGGATATAGACGGTGGCTGCTTCGCGACTGTCAAGGGGATGGGGAAGAACCGTTACCCCCCGGTCAGAGCTGGACTCAGCAGGCTTAGTCGCTGCAGAGGGCTTCATGGCTAGGGCCGACTCTGGTTCCCCAGGTGGGGTAGCCCCGTTGGCCACCGGATCCGACTCGGGTCGGGGGGTGGCGTGGGCCGGCAGGGTTTGGGTAAGGGGAACCTCCTCAGAATCTTGAGCCTGGACTGGGACCTGTGCTCCAACCATGGACAGGGCAACGGCAACCGTTAACCCGCCCAAAACAGAATATTTCATACACACCAGAAGAGATCAACAGGAAGAGAACGACTCAACTCCATAGCCTTAAGGGCGACTGAGCAGGTTGCTAGGGACAACCTTGTGGTCTGTTCTCGTTACAAAGGTTTACTCTTAACTGTTTATGGTTAGGTAACTTATCATGAACCTCCAGGCTTGAAAATCCGTAGTTCTGGCTGATCATTAATTCTTGCCTGGAGAATAAGGTGTCGGGTGTGGTCTGTGAAAACCACCAACCTGTTGCAGAGCTTACGCTCCGAGGGCCCTAGTCAGGGTGGTTTTACTTTTGACTTTCTTATGGGTTTTTGCTCTAATTCGCGGAAAAACTCATAGGTGAATTTACTTAGGTGGTGGGCCCTTGGTCTGGCTACAGGGGTCAGAGACGGCAATCTGGATCCAAACGGTAGGGAGAAGTTGGCCGGGTTTCGGGGCGATCGCCCCCTGGTTGAGCGATCGCCCCAGGTCCATTCCTCCCCTAAAGGATGGGAGAATAATTGACGGTGGTTTCCCACGCCCCCTCCCCTGGCAGCCCCGCTGGCCGGCTGGGGCTGCGATCGCTGACGGAGGCCGCGTTGCTTTACCCCCCGATGGAGTACCCTTGCCATGGATTATCGTGAGGCTGGCGTCGATGTGGCGGCTGGGCGAGACTTTGTGCAACGCATCCGATCGCTGGTGGATAGCACCCGTCGTACCGAGGTTTTAGGAGGCTTGGGGGGGTTTAGTGGGCTTTGCCAAATCCCCAGGGGCTATCGTGAACCCATCCTGGTGTCCGGCACCGATGGGGTCGGCACAAAGCTGAAGATTGCCCAGGCCACCCATCAACACCGGACCATTGGGATTGATTTGGTGGCCATGTGTGCCAACGACATCTTAACCAGTGGGGCGGAGCCCTTATTTTTCCTCGACTATTTGGCCACCGGCAAGCTAGACCCCGACATCCTCACCCAGGTGGTGGAGGGCATCGCTACCGGCTGCCGTCAGGCAGGCTGTGCCCTACTGGGGGGAGAAACCGCTGAGATGCCGGGCTTCTACTCGCCTGGAGAGTACGATCTGGCGGGGTTCTGCGTCGGCGTGGTAGAACGGTCCGAGGTCCTGGATGGCCGCCAGGTGCGCCTGGGCGATCAGGTGGTGGGGCTGGCCAGTAGTGGCGTCCACAGCAACGGCCTGAGCCTGGTGCGCCGCATTATTGACCAGGGGGAGCGCCTGGACCGGACAGACCGGGGCTATGGTTGGACTGAGATCGTCCCTACCTTGGGACCAGCGCCCCTCGGGGAGGTTTTTCTCAGCCCCACCCGTCTCTATGTTCAGCCCATCCTGCAGGCCCGGGCCACGGGGCTCACCATCCATGGCATGGCCCATATTACCGGTGGTGGCCTGCCAGAAAATCTGCCCCGCTGTTTGGCGGAGGGTCAAAGTATGCGAATCAACCCCTCCAGCTGGCCAGTGCCTGTCCTGTTTGAGTGGCTGGCCCAGGCCGGTCGGGTATCGCCAGCGGAGATGTTTAATACCTTTAACATGGGCATCGGCTTCGCCGTGGTGTTGCCCCCCGACCAACTGTCCCAGGGGATTAGCTGGTTTCAATCACAGGGGTTGGCCGCCTATGCGATCGGTGAAGTGATCGAGGGCAGTGGGGCTGTGGTGGGATTAGCCTAGTAGGCCAGGCTAACCACATCATTATTGGACGGGTTGGGAGAATAGGTGACTTCCTGAACCATACCGGGCTTGCCCAGGGGAGCTACGGGGTTATTGTTATAACTCACCATCACTCCACCGGCATTGCCGGCTCGAATGGTCAACGCTTGCTTAGCCTGCCAAAGGCGAGTGTCACCGGGCTGTAAGATGCCCTCAAACTCGGTGGTGCCGTCGGTGACGACCCGTAACCAGGAGGCAGAGGTGAGGGTCATTTCCACCTCAATAGGGGAGGCCGGCGGGCGGGTGGGGGCTGATTGATCTGCGCTAGCAACGGCGGGCTGATTAACAGGTCTCTCCACCTGGCTTTGACTGAGAGGATCCAGGGAGGGTAACACCAACAGCTCTGGGGCATTACGTCGTAGCAGATAGGACAGACCGCTGATGGCGGCAACTAAGAGAACAACATAGGTGACATAGAGATGGAGGGGACGCAGCTGGGCGGCGGGAGAGTCTTGCCACTGGTTTGGCTGAGGTTCTGGAGGGGTGAGCAACTGGCTAGCTAACATCTGTCCATCCAGGTCCATCGCCTCAGCATACCGGCGAATCAGGCCTCGCAAGTAAACCGGTTCCGGCAAACTAGGACAATCTCCCTGCTCTATAGCCGCTAACAGACTGGCTCGAATCAGGGTTTTAGCCGCCATTTCCTCCAGGCTATGTCCTTGGATTTCCCGGGTAGTTTGGAGCAGATGGCCAATCTCTACCAGCTGATCTTGATACCAAGCACTTGGATTCACCAATAGGGTTGTCTTCATACAGGACGTATAGACTGGAACAGTACAGGAGAACACAAAACCGCAGACAGGCGATCTAAACCTAACGGGCTTCTATGGTGATCTTGTTAAAATTTATGAACAGGATACCATCATGCAGACTAACCATGAAAGTCAATCCGTAAAATCAGCCGAATCCTTCTTGCCCTGTCGATGAATTAGGCGCTGGAACGGGGGTCCAATAGGGCCCCAATTTCCACCTTGGTGAGGGGGCGGTACTCCCCACAGCTTAGCTTACCCAACCAGACTGCCCCCACCGCCAACCGATGTAAGCTGATCACCCGGTAACCGAAGGCGGCGGCCATCCGACGAATTTGACGATTACGCCCCTCCCATAGGGTAATCTCCAAAACGCTAGTGTAGGCATCGGGTTGACCGATTCGCTTGACCTGGGCCGGTCGAGTTAACCGCCCATTTAAGTCAATGCCCCGCTGCCAGGCGGCTAGGGCTTGGGGCGAAGGACTCCCCTCCAACCTGACTCGATAAACCTTGGCGATGTCGTGCTTAGGGTGGGTAAGGCGGTAGGTAAAGTCGCCATCGTTGGTAATTAACAGGGCACCGGTAGAGTAGGCATCCAGCCGACCCACGGGGTGTAGGCCCAGATCTTGAAGGTGATCGGGGAGGACCTCTAGGATGGTGGGCCTGCCTTCGGGATCGTGGCAGGTAGAGACCATTCCTAGGGGTTTATGGAGCACAAGGTAGTGGCTTTTGGGTCGCTGTTCTGGCCGCAGGGGACGATCATCGATCGCCACCTGATCGTGCCGCAGATCAGCCCGTTGTCCTAGATGGGCCGGTTGGCCATTAACCGTAACCCGTCCCTGCTTAATCCAAGCCTCCGCTTCCCGACGAGAGGCGACGCCGTGCTGGGCGATCAGTTTTTGCAGGCGCTCTGGGGGCGAATCGGACACCATTGGCTAAGGCTCGACACTATTTCATCGTTACTAATTATAGCTAGGCCGCTAGCCTACCTCGTCCACCGGCTCTGAAACGGCCGGTATTTCCAGCGATAGCCAGCCCCCCCCCAGGTCAGGATGGTTGGCCGCCGTAATGGTGCCACCATGGGCCGCGACAATTTGGCTGACGATCGCCAAGCCCAGCCCGCTGCCACGGCTGCTGGTACTGGGTATATCGGCCTCGACGGCTAGCTGACTACGACTACGGGAGGGGTCAGCCCGATAGAATCGGTCAAAAATGTAGGGCAAATCCTTGGGGTTGAAGCCCGAGCCCTGATCCATCACCTCCAGGACAAAGCCACCGGGCTCAAGGGCCTCAGCCGGCGCGGAGACCTGTACGTAAACCTGGGCTTGGGCGGGACTGTGCTTAATAGCATTATCGATCAAATTAAGCACTACCCGCAGAAACAGGGGCTCATCCAAATTCGCCCAGTAGTGCTCAGGGCCTTGATAGTGAAGACTGAGCTGCTTTACCTGGGCTAGGGGCTCCAGGCTTTGCCAGGCGGAGCGGATCAGGGGGGGTAAATCTATGGGTTGCCGCGCCAACCCCTGGGCAGGATTGGCCTGTAACCGACTGAGGTTCAGTAGGTCCTCCACCAGGTGGCTGAGGCGAATGGTTTCGTTGACCAGGCGATTAAGCCAAACCCTGGTCTCCGGTTCAACCCGCGACTGTAGTGTTTCAGCCACCAGACGAATGGAGGTCAGGGGGGTTTTTAGCTCGTGGGCTACGTCAGAGGTCCAGCGATCGCGCTGCTGCACCAAAAGAGCCGCCTCCTGGCGATTTTCTAAGAACACCCCCACCTCACTGCGATGCAGGGGAATGGCGTAACCCCGCAGCGGATAGGTGGGCTCCTCCCTGGGGTGAATGGGATCGGGGGAAATTTGGTACAGCATCCATTCTCGCTGACAGGGGACCTGCCGCTGCCTGGCTTCATCGATCAGGGCATCCAATTCGTAGGAGCGAGCCACCTCCAGCAGTAACCGCCGTCGCTGCACCGAGCCTGTTAAGGGCTGATTCATGCGCAGCAGGCGGTTGGCTTCGTTATTGCACCAGATCAGGCGATTTTCATCATCCACCTGCAGATACCCCACCGGCGCCGCCTGCAGAATATACTCCAGGGTGTCACGACGGTTGCCCAGGAACTGCAGTTCTTGCTGCTGTTCCGGCTGATCCGCCAGCAAGGCTTGTAAACGGGTGAGGGCAGTTGACCAGGAAGGAGCCTTGATCAGGTTGAGAATACGCTTTTCCCGACGTCGCTGTCGCCATAACAGCAGCCCAGCGCCGGTAACTAACCCCATCAAGTACCATACTATGGCCACAGCGATAACAATAGATAATGATTCAGATTGCCCGGGCTATGCTTCTGTTTCAGGTTACTGCAAAAAAGCACCCCCCTAGGGGGTGCTTGGGACAGATTAGCTGAGCAACCAACGCGATCGCAGGCGGATGCAAACTAGAGCACCCTTGCACCTCGGTACTTGAGACCTTGAGGCCGGTTGGATTGAAGGTTTTTACCAATATGTCGGGTGACGACAGCACCGCGATAACGACCAATCACTTCCTCGGAAATCTCAACTGGATTGACGGCAGAAGTGTAGTTGACTCCACGATATTTTAGGGACATAATTCGCCTCTCCTGTTAACAACGAAGGGTTTGGTACAGAGGCGCGTTCCTTCAGGATGATTCCCTACTTCCGTCTCTCCCTGACCCGCTGAACTAAAACATTCAGGGCTGGGGAAGAGATGAACGTTTGTTTTCTGTATTCAGTGTTACTGAAAAACCTTTGAACGTCAAGATCTTTAGGTCAGGAAATGCCCATGATCCTAGCCCCTAGACCGGCTACGATCGAAACTATTCCTGGCTGGAGAAATCCCATGCACGGTCCCATTCCCCCCCAACGATACTTCCCCTACCTGACCTGGACGGACATTGCCGCCATGGAAAACCGGCACCAGGGGGTGATCATTCAGCCCCTGGGGGCCATTGAGCAGCACGGCCCCCACCTGCCCCTGGCGGTGGATAGCGTCCTTTGCACAACGGTGGTGGGCAGGGCTCTGGCTGCCCTAGACCCGGCCATTCCGGCCTATAGTTTGCCGCCCTTATACTACGGGAAATCCAATGAACACGGTCAGTTTCCCGGCACCATTAGCCTATCGGCGGAAACCCTACTGCGACTGCTGCAGGAGGTGGGGGAGAGTATTTATCGGGCCGGTTTTCGAAAGTTTGTCCTGGTTAACGGCCATGGGGGGCAGCCCCAGGTGTTGGAGATTCTCGCCCGGGACCTGCACCAACGTTACCCAGACTTGATGGTGTTTCCCCTATTCCTGTGGCGGGCGCCTAACTGTGCCCGGGAGTTACTAACCCCGCAGGAGTTGGAGTTTGGCATCCATGCCGGGGATGCGGAAACCAGCCTAATGTTAGCTGTTTTACCGGACCAGGTGCGGCAGCACCTGGCTCGGGCAGAGTTTCCTCCTCCCCTACCGGCGGAAAGTTGCCTGAGTATGGAGGGCAAGTTGCCCTTTGCCTGGGTGACGGGTGACCTCTCCGCCAGTGGAGTGCTGGGGGACCCTACGGTGGCAACGGCGGCGAAGGGCGATCGCCTGTTAACTTCCCTGGTGGAGGGCTGGGTGCGGGTCCTCACGGATATCTATCATTTTCGCCAGCCCCAGGCCTTGATGGAAGCGCCCTAGGGCTTGGCCTGACTAGCGGCCATGGCCCGAATCACCAGGGCGGGATCAACCCAGGCTCCTTGGTATTTCAGGCCCCAGTGCAGATGGGGGCCGGTGGTGGCTCCGGTCATGCCGACTCGGCCAATCCGCTGCCCCGATCGCAGGACTTGGTTCTGGCGAACCTCGATGCCCCCCGGTCGATCCACCAAGACCCAATCACCGGTCTTCTCTAACACTACCTGCCCCTGTAGATGGCAGTAAACATGGCTCCAAGGCCCTGACTGGACAATTAGATGCACTCCACATTGGCGATCGCTGCCCACCCGCACCACCTTCCCCTCCCACCAGTTGCGCACATAGCTACCCAGGGGTGCCGCGAAGTCTAGCCCATAGTGAAACCGCCGCCCACCGTGGGGGTGCTGACGATAGCCAAAGGCAGAGGTATAGCCCGTAAAGGCTTCCACCGGGAACGAGGCCCCCTGCCAGGCGGATTTGGTGGCAGCACTCACCAGGGGCGGCTGGGGAGACTGGGCATGGGCCATGGGGGGCTGGGGATCTGGGGTCATTAGCCCAATTGCCCCGCCAGTCGCGAAGCATACAGTAAGGGTAATGAGCCCTTGGACCCTAGGTTCATCACTGCTTTGCGGCTCCCTTACCATGGTGTCTTCCTGACCCTGCCCTGCTATTATAGTTCTTTTGAACTACAGTGGCAGAGCAAATTTTTGGGGCCGTGGGCCCGTCCGGCGTGGGGCAATGGCGGCGGGCGTCGGTTGGTGGGGTTAGGATTCGGGCTGTTGGGATAGGGATTGCATTCCCTGTAGCTCCCCTAGGGCCATGCGGATAAAGTTAGAGGCGACCTCCATGGACTGCTGATGGGAGGCAAACACAATCGCCAGGCTCTCTTCCCCCGCTTCGTAGCAGAGAATGCGAAAGCTGCCATCTTCAAAGTAGCCGGTACGATCAATGCTGCCCTGAGCTGAGGTGACACCCAGGTTGGCAATGAACTGATCAGCCCGAGACAAACATCCCAGCACATTGGTATCTAAAAGCTGGTCGCCACTGGCGATTTCAGGTCGAGCTAGGGCTGGTAAGGCAATTGATGCCATGCTGAGACTGGCTAGACCAATGGATAGGAGGTTTACGTTCATAGTAATTAACTTGAGTGTCTTGAGCAGCGAAACGGTGAACCGTGAGTCTTAAGATTTGGTAGTTTGGCACCCAGGGCGATCATGGGGACCTGGAATAATATTACGGAGCTTTTTCCTAGTTTCCGGAAACTCTCCCCAGGGAAATTTTAAAGTCTCCTTGAAAAATCCCCGGACGAGTGCCCGTCATCCCCTGACGCTATCGTTAATTTAGGTTGCCCTGGCATGGTTTAACTCCATCATCGGTGGGGGCGATCCATAGCTTTTCCGAGCTCGTCCGTTAGCTAGTCAGCCAGCGCTCCCATCCGCCCCGGGGCTAGGGTCCATCCTGATCGGTGACCGCCCCCAGGCTACTGGAGGAGACCAGCCGGGCATATTTACCCAATACCCCTCGACGATAGCGGGGCGGTGGGGCGACCCAGGCCGCTCGCCGTTTGGCTAATTCTGCTTCGGGTACATTCAGTTGTAGCAGGTTGCGATCAGCGTCGATGGTGATCGAGTCACCCTCCTCCACTAGGGCAATGGTGCCGCCCACCGCCGCTTCCGGCGCGACGTGGCCCACCACCATGCCGTAGGTCCCCCCAGAGAAGCGGCCATCGGTAATCAGACCCACCGAATCCCCCAGGCCTGCCCCAATGATCGCGGAGGTGGGAGCTAGCATTTCCCGCATACCCGGCCCGCCGCGGGGCCCCTCATAACGAATGACAATCACGTCACCGGGGTGAATGGCCTTAGCGAGGATCGCCTTCAGGCACTCCTCCTCCGATTCAAACACCCGGGCTGGACCGGTGACCTGGCGCTGTTTGACCCCCGTCAGCTTGGCCACCGCCCCCTCAGTCGCCAGGTTACCCTTGAGGATGCCCAGGTGCCCCAGGGTATAGAGGGGCTGGTCAAAGGGCCGAATCACCGATTGGTCTGGCCGGGGCTCTGTTGGCACCTCCGCCAGCAGGTCGGCGATGGTTTGCCCGGTCACCGTCAGCGCCTCACCGTGGAGCAGGCCTTGGTGGAGCAGCATTTTCATCACCTGGGGTACGCCTCCAGCCCGATGAAAGTCGGTGGCGACGAAGCGCCCCGAGGGTTTGAGGTCACACAGCACTGGCACTCGCCGTCGGATAGTCTCAAAATCATCAATGGTCAGGGGTACGCCGATGGCATCGGCGATCGCCAGCAGGTGCAACACCGAATTAGTTGATCCCCCCACCGCCATGATCACCGCAATGGCATTCTCAAAGGCTTGGCGGGTGAGAATCTGGCTGGGCAAAATCTGTCGGCGAATGGCCTGCACCAACACCTCAGCGGATGTTTCCGCACTGTCGGCTTTTTCCCCATCCTCAGCGGCCATGGTGGAGGAATACATCAGGCTCATGCCCATGGCTTCAAAGGCAGAGGACATGGTATTAGCGGTGTACATGCCGCCACAGGACCCCGCCCCTGGACAGGCGTGGCGTTCCACCGCCAGCAATCGCTCCTCGGTAATGGTGCCGGCACTGAATTGACCCACCGCTTCAAAGGCGCTCACCACCGTCAGGTCCTCACCGTCGTAGTGCCCTGGCTTAATCGTGCCCCCGTAGACAAAAATTGCCGGCAAGTTTAGGCGAGCCATGGCAATCATGGCCCCGGGCATATTTTTATCGCAACCACCGATGGCCAGCACCCCATCCATACTCTGGCCGTTGCAGACCGTCTCAATCGAGTCCGCAATCACCTCCCGCGACACCAGGGAATACTTCATCCCCTCGGTGCCCATGGAGATGCCATCACTGATGGTGATGGTGCCAAATAGCTGGGGCATGGCCCCCGCCGCCCGGACGCCGGCCTCGGCCCGCCGGGCCAGGTCGTCTAGTCCCATGTTGCAGGGGGTAATGGTGCTAAAGCCATTGGCAATGCCCACAATTGGCTTGCTAAAGTCCTCGTCGCCAAAGCCAACGGCCCGCAGCATGGCACGATTTGGGGAACGTTGCACCCCCTGGGTAATCACCTGGCTTTTCAAATTCTCAGGCATAGGTAACCCTCTAACGGCAATTCTTGATGATCGTTTATTGCTCTTGTACCGTAGAAACTTAGGTTTTCTACCAAAACTAGGGGAATCTTAGCAATAGTATAGGCCCCTGGTGCGGCCTGTATGCCGCTAGGCCGTCGATGGCTAGCGATGGACCCAGAGGCCAAGTGGCTCCTTTGCCCTGGTCAGGGCTGGCCAGGACCCAGGTAGTTGTTGGCGGAGGCCCTGGGTTAGGGCCTGCAGCTGACTCTCCAGGGCGATCGCCGTGAGCTGCACCAGGGCCACCCCACCGCCGATCAGCGGCCGGCGACGGTGGGATTGCTGCTGTTGGCGGCGTGACCAGGCCAGCAAACCCTGGGGTAGATCGTCGCCCCATCGCAGTGCAATATGGTCAGTGGAGAAGCGATCGGCATAATCAGGACTGAGAAACCTTCCATAGGCTGAGCTGGCCGGGGTTTGCTGCAAAATAAAACTTAAGCTCACCCCCTGCAGGTAATAACGCAGGCTAGCCGTGGTGCCGTCCGGCAGGGCTGGCATCAGGGGTAGTTGACGCAGCTGAGGATTGAGGCTATCGGGATCTCCGGCACTCAGGTGAGACGCGCCAATGGCGGTCAGCAGGTACTTTTCCCCAGACAACTGGGCAAAGGGGGCGAGTTGCTGGCTGGGCAGCGGTGTGATACTGTCCTGGCTGCTGGCTAGCATCAGGGTGGGCACCTGCACCTGGCTCAGCCCCGACTGGCCAAACAGTAAACCGGTTAGGGGATTTAGGAGAATCAGCTGGGTGATCCGCCGATCCTCCAGGTTGGCATACCGGGTGGGTAAGTCGAGGGCGGCGCACTGCAGCCAGTCCGTCGGTGTCAAGGAGAGGGGATCGCCGCTATGGCAACGGTGTTCTAGCCAGGTTAGATCCAGGGGGGCGCCGGCCAGGGCTAAGCCGGTGTATCCCCCCAAGGAATGGCCCACCAGGGTAACTTGGTCAGTATTGAGGCGGTGCCGCAGACTGTAGGAAAAGCGGTTAACGATCGCCAATCGGTCAAGCACGTAACTAATGTCCTGGGGCCGGTCAAGAAACTCTTGGGCGGGCAAGATTGATGGCGGCTCGCCACCCGTAGGGTCTGGTTCTGGTGGCTGCAACAGGGCATTAACATTGCTGCCGGGGTGTTCTACCGCTACCACGGTTAAGCCGTGGGAGGCCAGATGGTGAGCCAGGTAGGCGAAGAACCGACGATTGGCGCCAAAGCCGTGGGAGAACACCACCAGGGGACCATGGCTGTCTGGACTCCAGTAGATATCCAGGGGAATGGTGCGATCGCGGCTCGGATCGTGTAACGTTAGCTGCCAACGGTCTACCGATGAGGCCCCTGCCACAAAGGGATCGGCTAACCCTGTCTGGGCAGATGCCTGGGCCAGCACCACCGGTTGTCCCCGCATCACCCAACCCACGATCACCCTTTCCGATCGGGCCATATAGAGGTGCATAGCCATTCTGAGCCAAGCCAGGCCATTGATCTCCACCGTCTCCTGGGGTAGCTGTCGCAGCAGATTGAGGACGGTTAGCGGTGCCCCTAACTCCGCTGCCCCGTTGACCACCTCGAGGACCTCCTCAATCACCAGGTTAGGAAAGAGGATGCGCAGCGAATCTCTGATTTGTTGGCCGGTCTCGGTTTGGACCAAATCCTTGAGAGCCCACTGACTGACCCGGGGGTCAAGGCTCAGGGGTCTGATCAAACTGTCTTTGATCTGAGGCCATAACCAGAGGCTAGCCCGATGGGGCTTCAGGGTTGGCTGCCCGGTTGTCGCTCTTTCTAAATCCTCAAGCCGAATAGCTTGGGATAGGGGACCCCAGCGCAGCACCAGCCGATCGGCGGCGACGGCCCCGGTCGCCCCTGAACCCATGAGCAGACAGGTAAGGACGGCGGTGAGCAATCTGGCGGTATGCCCAAGAATAGATGGCAATCTGACCATGGGGGGCTATCTCCTACCGAGGTTTTTCCAACACCCCTGCAGCCGTGCTCAACAGCCTAACTATGCTTTCACGGATAGGTAGGCTGCTCAGTGGATTGCTAGTATACAGGATTGGTCCTAGTCATGCACTTACCCTCTTGGGAAATCTGGTTTATGCTGTGGAGTAATTCATGCGTTTAAACTCTGTCAACCTACTCCCTCCATGCCTGATAGCCCATCCCCTGATCCCGCCAAAAAAGAAGATTTTCTGTTTCCGCGTAGTAAGTACTGGGGGGAGTTTAGCCCTCAGCGACTGGCTTTCAATGCCAACCTACAGGAATTTGCCCAGCGGATTTCCTTCGTCTGCAACCTAGAGACCGGAGGTAAAATCTCGCCCAGTGAAGCCTACGAAGAAATAAAGCGCCTCTGGAAGGAGCTGAAACAGTCTAAGGTGAGTCTTCTAGATAGCAATCTACACCCCTCGGACGAAGACTAACTCTGATCATCAGCGCCAATCCTAGGGGGTTGGCGCGTCTAACCAGCCACCACTTAAGATCACCGTTAACCCCATAAATAGGGCGGTTAAAACCCAGGTAACCCGATTTAGGGTGGTTTCCGCACTCTTAGTGCTGGTAAAGAGCTGGGCCTGCCCCCCAAGACCGCCTAAACCATCTCCCTTGGGGCTATGTAACAAAACTAATGCGGTTAGACCGACCGCGGAAACTAGCCACAGTACCTGGACAAGGGTTTTTGCAAGCATGGGGTCACGTTCTAAAAAACTACTGTCATGATACCGCTCCGCGGCGGTTAACGGGAAAGCCTGACCGGCGTGCGGTTACTGCGAATATCGACATCGGCAGGCAAGAACATGGACCGACCCGTCATTTCTTGGGGTTGGGGTAAGTTCAGAATTTGCAAAATCGTGGGTGCCACATCGGAAAGACGACCATCCTGCCGGAGTTTGACCTCTCCGCCGTAGCCCGGCACCTTGAGTCGTTCCCCCTCCACCACAATGAAGGGGACGGGGTTAGTTGTGTGGGCTGTCCAGGGTTTGAGATTTTCGTCCCACATCAGCTCGGCATTGCCATGGTCAGCAATAATCATGGCGGTGCCCCCTGCCTTACTCACCGCCTCTAGTAAGCGCCCCAGGTTGGTGTCGACCGCTTCGATCGCCGTTACAGCCGCCTCCATTTTGCCGGTATGGCCGACCATATCGGGGTTAGCATAGTTGATCACGATTAGGGAATAAATCCCCTGGGCGATCGCCCGCAGGGCCGTATTGGTGACCGCCTCCGCCGACATGGCAGGGGCCTTATCGTAGGTGGCCACCATGGGGCTGGGCACCAGTTCCCGATCTTCACCCCTAAAGGGTTCCTCTAGGCCGCCATTAAAAAAGTAGGTGACATGGGCGTACTTCTCGGTTTCCGCCGTACGAAATTGTTTTAGTCCATGGCTAGCCAGCACTTCGCCCAGAATATTGCTGAGGTTTTGGGGTTCAAAGGCTACCTTGACTGGCAACTCAGGATCATACTGGGTCATGGTAACCAGGAAGAGGGGATCAATGAACTCCCGCTCAAAGGCCTTAAAGTCAGGGTCTATCAGGGCTTGGGTTAACTGCCTTGCCCGATCAGGCCGAAAGTTAAAGAAGATTACCCCATCGCCAGGGGCGATCGCCCCTGGGGCTAGTCGCACTGGCTCGACAAATTCGTCATTAATATCTGCCCCATAGGAGGCCTCGAGGGCGGCCACGGCGGTCTGACCAGTGCCTGGACCCAGATCGGTCATCACCCGGTAGGCTTTTTCCACCCGGTCCCAACGGTTATCTCGATCCATAGCATAGTAACGACCGCTGAGGGTAACCAGTCGGCCCAGACCAATCCGTTCGACGTAGTCTTGAATCTTTTGAATGGCTGTCTTGCCCTCCGTGGGCTTGGTGTCGCGACCATCGGTAATCACGTGGAGGCAAACATCCTCGATATCCTGGGCCTTAGCCATATCCAGCAGACCGAAGAGATGGCTGAGGTGAGAATGGACCCCACCCTCGGAACAAAGACCCACCAAATGCAGCTTACTACCGCGATAGCGCACCGCCTGACAAACATTCAGCAGGGCTTGATTTTCCTGGAGGCTACCATCCTCGACCGCATCGGAAATCCGCACTAATTCCTGGGGAACAATGCGGCCAGCGCCAATATTCAGGTGACCGACCTCTGAGTTACCCATTTGTCCATCGGGGAGGCCAACGTCCTTACCAGAGGTCTGAATCAGAGTGTGGGGGTAGGCGGCCCAAAGACTATCCATAATCGGGGTTTTAGCCATGGCTACAGCATTGCCATCCGTACTATCCCGATATCCCCAGCCATCCAGGATAATCAGCACCATCGGCGGTACAGGCGGTTGATTCATGGGTAAGAATCCTTGGGATTTTGACTAGCGTGCAGCAATCATACCATTTGGCTTTTGAGAGCCATCAGGATGTTAGATCAGGTATAGAAACGATCTGATTGAGTAAAGATAGCCTTGGCCAGAACGCTGAGGATAGAGTTGATTGGTAAGACCGAAGTCGAGTTCGTCTGGTTTCGTTTAACAGAGACGTTGTTTAACAGAGACATTAACGTAACAGAGACGTTAACGGCGAGAGTTTGGCAAGGTTTGGAGTCCGCTGCGTTGCACGGGGTTAGGGCTATCATTTAAAGAATGATTGATCAGGGTTAGCATTTTAAATCATGTTATATATCAAGGAATCCTACTCTACAACGGCCTCCCTTGATCGGGGTGAGTGACATTAATTTTCCTGATGGTCAGGGGCGATCGCCCTATATTTGTGGACCTTCACCCCCTCTGCCAGACCTGGTCAGAAGGGTTTAGCGAGTGGTTGACTTGGCCTTTTGCTTTTGTCGTTTGGCCTCTGCCTTAGCCTTTTGAGCCTCTGCTTCAGCGGCTTGACGAGCGATCTCGGCTTCCTCCGCCAGTTTATCGAGATAATAGTGGTAGTCGCCCCGGTAGAGACGCAGTTCTCCTTCTCGAATTTCTACGATCTTAGTGGCGACCTGGGCGATGAAGTAGCGATCGTGGGACACTAGCAACACGGTGCCATCGTAGTGTTGCAGGGCGTCCTCTAGCATCTCCTTGGCGGGAATGTCGAGGTGATTGGTGGGCTCGTCTAGAATCATCAGATTGGCCGGGCGCAGCAGCATTTTAGCCAAAGCCAGTCGGGCTTTTTCTCCTCCACTGAGGGCTTGTACCCGCTTGAAGACCATATCACCACTAAATAAAAACCGACCTAGCAAGGTGCGGACCTCTTCGTTAGTCCAGTCGGGAACCTCGTCATGGACCGTCTCTAGGACTGTTTTGCCTAGGTCCAGGGCTTCTGCCTGATTTTGCTCAAAGTAGCTGGGAATGACGTTGTGGGGACCGAGGTGGACTTCGCCATCGGTGGGGATTTCCAGCCCAGTAATGAGCCGTAATAGGGTTGATTTGCCCGCCCCATTGTGACCCAGAAAGGCAATTCGATCCCCCCGCTCCACTAACAAGTTGGCCCCCAGGAAAAGAATTTTGTCCTCGTAGCTGTGGGTCAAATCAGTGATGGTAACCACCTCTCGACCGCTGCGGGGAGCGGGCGGAAAGCGAAAGTGGAGGGTGCGGACGCCGCTATCTGGAGCTTCAAGTCGCTCAATTCTCTCCAGTTGCTTTTCGCGGCTTTTGGCCTGAGTACTGCGGGTGGCGCTGGCCCGGAAGCGATCCACAAAGGCTTGTTGCTTGGCCAATTCCTTCTGCTGCCGTTCAAAACTACTGAGCTGGGCGGCCAGGTTCTCCTGCTTTTGGCTCAGGTAGGTGCTGTAGTTGCCCAGGTACGTGGTTGACACGCCCCGTTCCGTTTCCACGATTTGGGTGCAGAGCCGGTCTAGAAATTCTCGATCGTGGGAGACAATCACCATTGGGGTGGTTAGGCCTTTGAGATAACCCTCTAACCACTCAATCGTATCCAAATCCAGATGGTTGGTAGGTTCGTCTAGCAGCAGAACATCGGGCTCCTGGAGCAAAATCTTACCCAGGCCCAGGCGCATTTGCCAGCCACCGCTAAATTCATGGACATAGCGATCGCCGTCGGTGCTGGTGAACCCCAGTTCCGGCAGAATTTTCTCAATGCGGGATTCTAGACCGTAGCCCCCCAGGGCCTCAAAGCGTCGCTGCTGCTGGTCAAGCTCGTGGATCAGCCGCTCCAGTTGGTCGGGGTCTGCTTGCTCCATCTGATCGGGGATCTGATGGAGACGGGTTTGTACCTGATTGGCCTCAGCAAACACAGTCCAAAATTCATCCCGCACTCGGTGATTGATATCCACCTCAAATTCCTGGGAGAGATAGGCAATCTTGAGACTGGCGGCTCGCACCACCGCCCCACTGGTGGGTTCGATCTGTCCTGTGATGATTTTCAACTGGGTGGATTTGCCCGCCCCGTTGACCCCCACCAGGCCGATCCGATCCCCCGCCTTGACCTCCCAATTAACGTCCTTAAGCACCTCTCCGGTCGGATAAATCTTGCTGATGTGTTCTAGCCTTAGCATGGCCGCTCTCCCAGGTTAGTCATTATAGTTTTTCAGCAAAAACAGGACGGAGTTAGGTTCCGTCCTGTCAGCTCTATCCTCACCCCAGTTTATTTCTTGATATCCTTAGCCATCTGTCGAAACATATCCAGGTTAGTATCAACCTTACGACGGTCAAAGCTAGGGCTGATCGATGGTTCAAAGCTAGCCTGGGGGGTAACTTGCTTAGGCTTGGGTAAACCGTTTTCCTCGAGCTTCACCGCCTCCATGGCGGAGATTTTCTTAATACTTTCCTTTTCCTCGGTTTCTCCCCGCTTCTTGGCAAAGGTGCGCCGCACGGTTTTGGAGGATCGCATGTAATCGATGTTGCCGTAGGTTTTAGCATCATCGGGATCCAGGTAAAAGGCTCCTCCGGCGCTCTCGATCATCGGCGGTTCCGGTTGCACCGGGCGATCGGCCTCACCAGGATTCTTGGCTTTGCCACTAAATAGTCCGCGAATAAATCCAGTCATAAATCGCTCCTGCGTCAGGTATGGGAAGGGAGTTGGCTAAGCCCAGCAGCCCAGCAGCCGTCAGTCGACCCCGCTAGACAACCGCCGCCGCTCTGCTTGAGCTCTTGATCGGGCTTGGCCAGATCTAAAAATCCCCAGCAGGACTAAGGGCGCTTTGCCTTGAATAGTGACTACAGCAGCTGACCCCACCCAGGGGTTCAGAACTGCACTGAGCTAAACTTTATTAATTACTATGTTAACTTTTGTTGGGACATTTGCCCTTAGATTGCCAGGCCTGCTTTGACAAAACATCCTAGGCTAACCGTTCAGCTAAGCCACGTGGGCGTCGCCTCACTAACCCTGGGTCAAGCTGGACTGCCACATCGGCTAGGGGGCAAACCCTGGATAGGTCCTCAAACACATTCACTTGATAAGTCAGCTGGTTATCCCAATCTAGGGCCGTTAACCAACCACTGCGGGGGTGATAAACCCCCGTGTCAATATCTAACCAGCCTCGACCCACCACGACTTGCCCGGGTGCCACCGAGGGAAAGGTGAATGTAATCGTATGGCCGGTGATGATCAGCTTGTCCGCAAAAAACGGCGTCGCACTGCTATGAAAAGTTTCTCGGATCCAGCACATCTCGTAGCTGCTTTGGGCCGCCAGGGGCAGCACTGGATTGACCCCGGCATGGACTAACCAGAGATCACCCAGGTCGATGTACAGAGGTAATTGACTAATCCAGGCCAGGTGGTCCTCTAAAACATTGGGACACTCAACATAGCTACTCAGGGTAGCCTGACCGCCACTATAAATCCACCCCTGGAGGGTGGGTAGGTTGAGTTGGCCATCTGCAAAGGCATCAAGAATAAGTTGTTCATGGTTACCCCGGACACAGCCGTGGGTGTAGCGACGGATAAAGTCGACCACTTGGGCACTCTGGGGACCGCGATCGATCAGATCGCCCACCGCATAGACCCTATCCTCAGGCCCAGGGGCTATCAAATCCCACAGACGTCTGAGGCCGTCGTAATGGCCATGGATATCACCGATAAAAAGACGTCGAGCCATGGGGTTGGTCTGTATAGGCACAGGGATGGGGTGCTGATTGAGTCGGTAGAATAGGGAGTATCCGTGACGTTGAGGCTATTATGCCCTGGTTGAAAACCCAACTATCTGGGAAAATACGGAAAGTTAATCCCTCGCAGCTGCGGAGTCGGCGTCAAAATTCAAATAGGCCATAGGGGATCTCACTGGAGTAATCTGAATCTTTGATACCTAGGGGTTTCCTCGCAAGGGACGAGTGACGTAAGACTTAGATGTTTTCAATCCGGGTAGGCCACCCACCCTCTGTCTACCCTGGCTTTCACACAAAAATACCTGTGGTCATTTTTTGCTTTTGAGCCATAATAAAATCCATTCCTGGATAGGTTGTCATATAGCTTACTAATGTAGTCTTTACCTGACCAATTTGCCACCCTAACGTGTAGAGAACCTAATCCCATGGCCCCTGTGCGTCAGCCGATTACTCAACTCCGAACCTTGACTCCATCAGGGGTACCTAAAACTCGCCGATCTGCACCTCTATCCCTTCATCGGCGGAGGCGGCTCAGGCGAGTCCAGATGACTCCCCTAGTTGAGGTTGGGGCCCGTGTGGGAATGAATGGTCTGTTGACCATCCTGGGGGTGGGTAGCCTCGCCCATTTACTTCCCTATGTCTATCACCAGGTCCAATCCCTAGCCTCCATGCAAGTTGCCATAGAGGCGTCAGAAACGGCCCATCTCCAACTGCAAGCAGACTTTAACCGTTACTTTGACCCCACCCAGTTTCAGCAATTGATTCAGGAACAAAGTGGCTATCAGGGCGCTGACGAACGTCCGGTGGTTTGGATTGATGCCACTGGCCACTGATTGGGCAGGCGATTCAGGAAATCGGTTCGGTAAGTTGGGGTGTTTGTGACGGTGCTGGAGCGATCGTGAACCAAATTTCCGCTTTAACCAAGGTTTTCCAAAGTCGCAAAATGGCTGCCATTCTGGTGCTGGGTTTCAGTTCTGGTTTGCCTTTTGCGCTTATGGATGATGCCTTTCGGGGCTGGATGACGAAGGTACAACTGGACCTACAAACCATTGGTTGGTTTAGTTTGATTAGCCTGCCCTATTCGTTCAAGTTCCTCTGGTCTCCGTTTTTGGATCGGTTTGTCCCCCCTGGGCTAGGTCGACGACGGGGCTGGATGGTGGTGGCCCAGGTTAGTTTAGTGGTGGCGATCGCGGCCCTGGCCTCACAGATGGTTCAATTTTCCTCCCCTGGAGGGGGCTCAGCTGGCTTACAGCTACTCGCCTTCACCGCCCTGGGTATTACCTTTCTGAGCGCCACCCAGGATATTGCTATTGATGCCTACCGTACCGACGTCCTAGAGGATCGAGAGGTGGGGGCAGGGGCGGCCATCTATGTCTTGGGCTATCGGGTTGCCCTATTAACGACCGGTGCCCTAGCCTTTATTCTGGCGGACCAAATCACCTGGCCCTGGGTTTACGGGCTCATGGCCGGGCTGATGGGGCTTGGCATCCTAGTCTCTCTTTGGGCCCCAGATCCCCAGTCCCAGACCATCCCACCGGCCTCCCTGGCCCAGGCGGTGATATCCCCATTTGGAGAATTTTTTCAGCGTCTAGGTCTCGGTCAGGGGCTAGCAGTACTCGCCTTCATCGTGTTCTACAAGCTGGGCGATAATTTAACCGCCAAGATGGCGATTCCCTTTCTGGGGGATCAGGGGCTGGGGTTTAGCGATACCGATATAGGCACCATTCGTCAGGGCTTAGGCCTGATAGCGACGATTGTCGGGACCCTGGTGGGGGGTGCCCTTCTGAGCCAGATCGGAATTAACCGATCCCTGTGGTTGTTTGGTGGGTTGCAAGCCTTGAGCAATGCCGGCTACTGGGTTCTGGCCATTGTCGGTAAAAACTACCTGGCCATGGTGCTCGCCATTAACGTCGAAAACTTTTGTGCTGGCCTGGGTACAGCAGGATTTGTCGGGTTCCTGATGAGTTTGTGTAATCCTCGCTTTTCTGCTACCCAATTTGCCCTCCTCTCCAGCCTGATGGCGGTGGGTCGGGATCTAATTGCCGGCCCCGGCAGCGGTGAACTGGCCGCCGCTATTCAGCGGCACTTACCCGACTATCCCCAACTTGAACAACAGATCTACTGGGCCGGTGCGACTCAGCAAGGCTGGCCCCTTTTCTTTTTGCTTACCCTGGTGGCCGCTTTGCCGGGCCTAGCCCTATTACCTTGGTTCGCCCCTTGGTCTGAGCGACACAACCAACCTTAACCTGGCCAGGTTAGTCGGCCCGCTAGGCAACCCGGCCATAGTAGGCTAGCGGTGTCCCTTCACCGCTTTCCTGGGAAATCAACCAGGCCCAAAGCTGATCCCCCAGGGAAAAGTGCCACCATTCCTGGGGGTGGCGACGGAAGCCAGCCGTGGTCATGACTTGATTAAGGAGTTGGCGATGGTGGTGAAATAGCTCCGCCTGGGGATGGTCACTATGGCTATAGTGATTTGGCAAGGATCGGGGGGAGATTTCGTCAATGGCCGACCCCATGGCTACGGGGATGCCATGGCTATCCACCAGGGTGAGGTCGATCGCGGCGCCGGTGCTGTGGGGTGGCGGTGCTGCAGGGTGATCACTGGGCATCGCCCAAAATTGCATCACTAGCTCCATAATGTCCCTATGCTGCTCTGCAGAGAGGGTTTTGGCACTGAGCTGGTGCTCCTGAAGTAATTGCTGGAAGGTATAATCCACCATGAATTTTTGTACCGCTAGGGGGCGGTAGGCATCAAAAATTTGCAGACCCCAGTGGGGATAGTGCTGCTGTAAAACCGCTTGGGCCTGGGTGAGGGCCGCTAATACCCCAGACCGTAGTTTGTAGGGGGACTGATCTCCGTAGGGGGCCCCCAACACCTGGTAGGGGTGGGGATCTACCACCCTGAACTGACTGGGCTGCACTCCAGGCCGGTGATCTAACCCGTGATTCCCAGGCAAAACTGGCAAACTTGACCCAGACTGAATCTGGGCGGGGGGATCCCAATCCGCCAAAGATTTAACCCAAGGGATGTCCACCAGGGGTTCACCACAATCATGAATAGGAACTTTGTAATAGGGCTTCATCGGCGCTATGCTCATTCGCCTCTCAGTTCTTGGGCTAGACTAAAGATCGAGTGACTTACTCTCCAGTTTGTTTAGCGCTCATTTATCTATGTAAGCGGATATCATTCATGCAAGCATAGCTGGTTACTATAGCCATCGCCGGCCCGGTTAGGACAAGACTGTGATGCCGTTGGTTATGCGCTGAGATCTGGAAACTCGCTCGGCGTCATGGGCTAAATGCTCCCGGTTATACTAGAAATATAACTCCCTTGGCTTACCATCAAGTTAGTCAGATTACCACTCGCACCGACCCGGCGGCCTTGCAGGGGCTGCTCAGCTGGTTTGATCAATTTGCTGACGCCCCCATTCCCAAGCAGTTGCTGCTTCAATGCCAGCTGGCCCTGATTGAAGGGTTCACCAATGCGGTTCGCCATGCCCATAAGCACTTGCCAGCGGATACCCCGATTCAAATTCAGGTGGAAATGTCCGAGCAGAGCATTGACATCCGGATCTGGGATCAGGGCCCTGGTTTTGATCTCCAATCCACCTTGGAGAATAGTTTCAATCATCACAATGAAGGGATGGCTAGCGGTCGTGGCCTTAAAATCATTTATAAGGTGGCAGATCAGCTCACTTACTCTTCCCATCAGAGTCACGGTAACTGTCTGCACCTGCATAGGCAGGGGCCATGGTCTGAGTCGGCAATGATTACCAGGTCCTAAAGGCCCAGGGCCACCTTGATGCGATCGAGGGCGGCGGCTTCCTTTTCACTGACCTTATTGCCAGATCCAAATAGCCCACTGCCGGCCGCTTCGGCCACAGCCTTGCCACAGTCGTAGATAAACTGCTTGTAGACATTGATCTCCGCCGCTGAAGCCGTGGTGCCTATAGCCTGCAAAGCCGCTTCGATATCAGCGATGGCCCGATCAACCACCGCGCCTGACTCGACCTCCGTCGGTTTAATGTCAGGCTTTTCCAAGTTGATCTGGCCACTTTTCATGACCTCTGGGGCAAAGGCGGCTTGAATGATGGAGTTGGTGGGATACTTTTCTGCGGCACCGGCGATTTCCCTGGCCATGGCCGCCGCTTCAATGGCCGTGGAAACAATTCCCATGTCCACCATGGCCACAGCCAGACCAGTAATCATCGGGGCTTTGACAATGGCTTGCAAGGTTTCAGTAGAATAGTCCGTCATAGATTGGCACTCAGGTTAGGTAGATTAGAATCTAGAATTAACATATAGATTTATATCTCATTTTCTTTGAGAAAAGGTTAAGAGCCGTTTTTTAGGTATTATAGCTTCCTGCTTGGCAGCCCCATTCCCCATGGCCATGGAATCCACCCCCTACGAAACCTTACTGGCCTTTTGCACGGAGTATCAGGGGGCCCTGGCCCTGCTCCGGCAGCACCGGCCCTACCTGGAGCTCGTCCCCAGTGTGCGCCGTTCCCAAGATAGTATTTTGCCCCTGCCCCTGCCCAATGTGCGGGTACGCCATTCTCCCCAGGAGGGGAACCATGGGGCTGGCCATCTGGTCACCCTACCCTGCGACCTCGCCCTGATCCTATGCGATCCAGAATGGGAGATCAAGACAGGGGTGGATATTCTAGTGTTCATTCATCGCCCCCTGGAAGACTTTTCCCAACTCCTAGGGCGTTGGCGGCAAGCTGAGGTTTGGCTAGATGGGGGCTATGCCTGGATGTTACCCGAATCTTACCAGCATCTGGTCAACGATGGCAGCGATCGCGCCTATCCCCTGTTTGTGGTCTTTCCCACCAGCCCCGGTCGGATTAGGCGGGGTCTGCGGGGGGCGGGTTTGCCAACAATTTGTTTTCCTTTCTCCCAGCCTGTCCAAGGGATTTCCCCAGGGCCGGCAGGATTGGCCAACCGCCACGATCTAACCGATGGGGAGAGCCCCTGGGGGGAAATGGCCGGGGAGCTTGATGATTAGGGATCCAACTGACCAGTGGTGGGGGCTCTGGCAATCGCCGGTGTGGCGTTGGGGCCGCTGGCCCTTGTTGGGGTTTCTGGGTTTGCGCTTGATCTTTTGGGGGCTGACCTTCCCTAACCCGGATGAGGCCTACTATTGGCTGTGGGGTCAACATTGGGATTGGTCCTACTACGATCATCCAGGTTTTCAGGCTTGGAGTCAGGGCCTCTTGACCGCTTTGCTGGGGCGATCACGGTTCGTCCTGCGCCTGTCCAATCTGCTCAGTACCACCGTCTTGGTGGTAACCCTCTACCGGATCACCGCCTACCTCTATGGCCCCCAGGTCAGGGATCGGTTCTGGCTAGTGCTGCTGCTACTGGTGGCCTCGCCCCTGTTTTTCCTTTTCCTAGCCCTGGCCTGGCCTGATCACTGGTTGATCACCTTCGGCGTGTTGAGTAGCTTTCACCTGGTCCGTTTTGCTGACACCTATGCCCTCAATCAGCGTGGATCAACGGCGGATCTGATGGCGGCGGCTGGGTTTTTAGGGCTAGCTGGCCTGTGCAAGTACACCGCTCTGTTGGTGGGCCTGAGCTTTGCCATAACCCTCCTGGGTCAGCGATCGCTGCGTCGCCTCTACCTCGATCCCCGCCTCTACCTCGCCCTCGGGTTCCTGGCCCTGGTGCTGTCACCCATTGCCCTGTGGAACTGGCAGCACGACTTTTTTTCCTGGCGATTCTACCTGGATCGCACCAACGCCCCTGCCAGTGATTCTCTGAATTGGCTGCAGCCCCTCATCTTTCTGGGTCTTTGTGCCCTGATTTTAGGTCCCATGCACGCCTGGGCGATCGCCCGTCAAGCGGTTCAACCTGCCTCCACCCCGGCCCAACCGCGACGGGCCTCAATTTATCCTAGGCTGGCTTGGTGGCTTTTTGGCCTCTCCACCGGTGGTTTCATGGCCCTCTCCCTGCGGTCGGTAGCCCTCTACTATTGGAACATTCTCGCCTATCCCCTGTTATTCCCCCTCCTCACCGATCAGTTTTATAGACCGACCCAGGCTGGTTTAGACTGGCGGCGGCCGCCCTTGGCGATCGCCCAGGGCCTGGGCCTATTCACGGCAGTGGCCCTGCTTCTCCACTACAACCTGATCCCGATCACCGCCGGGTTTGGCCCCGCCGATAACGACAGTGCGGCCCTCTATGGTTGGTCTGAAATCAGCCGCCTGGTTAGACAGGCCACAGCCAACCTCGACCGCCCCCTGCTGCTGACCACCGACTATCGATCGGCGGCGGCCCTGGCCTATGGCCTGAACAACCCCGAGGTGATGGCCCTGTCAGGCCGCCTCGACCAATTTGACTTTTGGTACCAGAGTGACGAGATGGAAGGCCGGGACGGCCTATTGCTAGGGGAAACCTGGCATCCTATTTGTCCAGCCCATTTGGCCATGTTTGACCATACTGGGGCTAGGGAAACCCTAGAAGTTCGCCGCTTTGGGCAAGTGCTACAAACCTATACCCTGATCCTGGGGTATGGGTTTCGTGCCGGGCCGAGGGAATTTCCCCTGGATCCAGCCTATCCCCTCGGATTTACTACGGACGGAGAGACCTGTGGGCCCTAAGCCCTCCGGTAGGGGACCGTAACCGGTATAGCCTAACTGAGGAGTTAAGGAGACTCCCCCTTGGTCTCACATAATTTTCTTAATTGCATAAAGCTTTACCAAAGTCATAGAACTGTCTTGAACTCGAAGTCAACAAGTTAAGTTAAATTAACAAGCGAGGACGGGTACTCTAAAGGATGACAGTGAGATTAAAGTTTATTTAATTATCGGCCCTATGTATTTAGTTATCTACCCCATGGATTAGCTATGGATCGTAAAGTTTTTATTGGGGATATTCACGGTCAGTATGACGCCCTGAGGCAGCTTTGGGACTTGATCGCTCCAGCCACTGGTGATGCCGTATATTTCCTTGGCGATTTAATCGATCGCGGCCCCCAAAGTGCCGCAGTGGTTGATTTTGTACGCCGTTACAGCAGTGGGTGTGTGCGGGGCAACCATGAGCAGATGCTGATTGAGTCCTTTTCGGATGATGGTATTCACATACCAGCCATGCAACGTTGGATGAACAGTGGCGGGGATAGCACCGTTGCTAGTTACGACAATTCATTTGAGGCTCTCAGGGCTGATCTGGAGTGGATTGAGAGTCTACCGCTATACATCGACCTAGGCAATGTTTGGTTAGTTCATGCGGGTCTTAATCCCAGCCTGGGTGTGGGGTCACAAACCGCAGAGGAATGTTGTTGGTCTCGCGGTATTTTTCACCAGATTCGCCGTCCCTATTTTGCCGATAAGCAAATTATCATTGGTCATACCATGACCTTTACCTTTGCGAAGGTGGCCCCTGGTCAACTGGTGGAGGGCCCCGGCTGGTCTAATATTGATACGGGTGCCTACGATCCACGCAGTGGTTGGTTAACCGCTCTCGACTGGGAAAACCAGATGGTATACCAGGTCAATGTGTTCACTTCCGATCAACGGATTCTGCCCTATGCTGACCTGGCTATCCCATTTCAGGCTAGTCCTCGCAGAAGTTCTAGGGTCAAGTCAAATTGGTGGGACAGAATGCGACGAACCTCCTGATTGTCTATCAGGTTTTCAGAAGATCTGCATCCCTATGGGCCCAGCTATGACCCAGAGCTATGGGAAGGTTTATGTAAAACCTAGTGAGGCAGAGGCACAAGTATTACCGGACTACTCTAGACAGTGATTGCCCTTACCCCTGGCCTGCAAATTCCTGACTTGGGCCCTCTAACTAAGCTCAAGCTTGGCGTCAAAGGGCATTTGACCTGCCGCTATAGATTTACCTACAGCTGATTTTATCTTCTAAGTCATGAATCAACGCCGCGATCGCAACCGTAACCGCTCTAAGCGCCGAGCCATCTACTGTCCTACCCACGATTGCTATTTAGAAAGTGCCAGTCGTAAGTATCAGCTCTACGCTGACCGGGCGGAGCAATTGCAGGAGCGGGGCATGGGCCGTCGCATTGCCCTCACGGTGATTCAAACCCATACCGCAGTGCCGATTGCCGGAGAGTGGTTAGAGGCATTTTGGTGTCCTGAGTGCCAGGAAATTATCTGGTACCACGTGCGCCGATGCACCCCTCAAAACCCTAGTAATCAACGCGACCAATACGACATTCGACCCGCTCCCCAACCGCTTTGGCAACAGGCCGCCGGGGTGATTCACCCAGAGGGAAATCCTTCCGTTGGTGAGTTCACCCGACGCCTCGCCCGCATGACCAGCTATCAGGGGGTTAAGGGCTTCCGCTATCTCTAGGGCAAGGCTCAAGGGGGAGGACTTAGGCCATAGCCATTAATACTGATCGCACCAGAGCATCATCCACCTGATCGCTAATCCGGACCTGGCCCAGTTGTTCCGGCAAAATGAAATTAACCCTGCCCGACTTGACTTTCTTATCGTGGCGCAGGGAAAGCAATAGGTCCTCCACCCCAATCCCCTCGGGCAGCTGGGTGGGCAGCTTAACCTTCCGCAAAAGGTCGGTCTGCCTCTGAGCCGAGGCCGCGTCCCAGAGGCCCAGGTGAACGGCAATTTGGCCCGCTGCCACCATGCCGATCGCCACCGCCTCGCCGTGGTTCACCCCCCGGTAGTTCATCAGGCTTTCCACCCCATGGCCAATGGTATGGCCGTAGTTGAGAATAGCCCGCAGCCCTCCTTCCTTCTCGTCCTGACAGACCACCTCGGCCTTAGCCTGACAGGAATGGGTCAGAATCTCCAGTAGTTGCCCATCCGTCAGATCACCATACCGGCTCAGATCGGGGCAGGCCTCCAGTTCTTCAAACAGGGGCCGGTCCCAGATCACGCCGTACTTAATCACTTCCGCCAGCCCAGCCCGCCACTCTCGCGGTGGCAGGGTCCTTAACACTAAGGGATCGATCATCACCAGGCGAGGTTGATGAAAGGCCCCAATCAAGTTTTTCCCCTGGGGATGGTTGACCCCGGTTTTGCCGCCAATCGCCGCATCCACCATGGCCAGCAGCGAGGTAGGCACCTGGATCACCCCGATGCCCCGTAACCAGGTGGCAGCGGCAAAGCCGGTCATATCGCCAATTACCCCGCCCCCCAGCGCCACCATGGCGGATTGACGCTCTAGATGATAGCGGTAGGCAGCATCGTAGAGTCTTTGGACTGAGTTGAGGGTTTTATAGCGTTCCCCCGCCGGTAACAACTGGGTCTCGACCTGATATCCCTGCTTGGCGAGGGAGTCCACCAGGGACTGGCCGTAGTGCTTAAAGATGGCGGGGTTGGATACCACCAGCAGGGGTTGCCCCGGCTTCACCAGGGGGCGATCGCCCTGACCGAGCCAGGGCCCTACCTCCCCTAGCCCCCCCGGGGTAATCACAATGTCGTAGGGTTGAAGCGGCAATGGAACAGCAATCACAGAGGTCATGGCAAGGGTGGCGAAGGCTAGAGAAGAACCTTTCAAGACTTTAGCCGGTTTAGGACTGAATTGATGAGATGCGCCGTTCCCCAGTCAGGCCACCCCACCCAATTAGGGTTAGCCCTGATCCCCGGCTTATGCTAGGGTAGAAAAGTTGTCAAAATCGCACATCCAGAATTTCGGGTCTGTAGGGCTTGCCCTGACAGCACATCTGGATGGTGGATAAACCCGAACGGAGAAAACCTATGCCAGTTATTACCCTCCCAGAGCTTCTGGAGTCTGGGGTCCACTTTGGTCACCAAACCCGACGCTGGAACCCCAAGATGGACCCCTACATCTTCACCTCCCGCAATGGTGTACACATTATTGACCTGGTGCAAACGGCCCAGTTGGTCGAGGAAGCCTACGCCTTTACCCGGTCAGCCGCAGAACAAGGGCAACGATTTTTGTTTATCGGGACTAAGCGACAAGCCGCTGGCATCGTGGCCCAGGAAGCCAGTCGCTGTGGCTCCCACTACGTTAACCAGCGGTGGCTAGGGGGCATGCTGACCAACTGGGCGACCATTAAGTCCCGTGCCGATCGCCTCAAAGAGTTAGAACGTATGGAGGAAACCGGCGCTATTGAGCTGCGGCCCAAAAAAGAAGCCGCCGTACTGCGCCGAGAACTGGAAAAGCTCCAGAAATACCTGGGGGGGATCAAGACCATGCGTCGCGTACCGGACGTAGCTATTATTGTGGATATCAAACGGGAATATAACGCCGTTTCGGAATGTCACAAACTGGGAATCCCGATTATCTCCCTACTGGATACCAATTGTGATCCTGACCTAGTGGATGTCCCCATTCCGGCCAACGACGATGCCATTCGCTCCATCAAACTGATCCTGGGTAAACTGGCTGACGCCATCTATGAAGGCTCCCACGGTGCCCAAGGCCGAGGTGATGACGATTACGATGACTACGAGGGTGCCGAAGAGGATGACTACGGCTACGATGTCCCCGCCGCTGATCAGGACGAGGACGAGTAGAGTGAGCTGGGTAAGCCTTATCCTAAACTTAGGTTCTGTTTGACGACACGCGTTAGGACATTAGATCACCATGGCAGAAATTGCTGCAAAGCTTGTAAAGGACCTGCGCGATAAAACCGGCGCGGGCATGATGGACTGCAAGAAAGCCCTGAAGGAAACCGAGGGGGACTTTGAGAAGGCGATGGATTGGCTGCGACAGAAGGGCATTGCCTCTGCCGCCAAAAAGGAAGGCCGGGTAGCGGCCGAGGGGTTAGTTGACAGCTATATCCACACCGGTGGGCGAGTGGGGGTGCTGGTGGAGGTCAACTGTGAAACTGACTTTGTAGCTCGCCGCGAGGAGTTTAAAACCCTGGTGCGGGATGTGGCCATGCAAATCGCCGCCTGTCCCAATGTTGAGTATGTGCGGGTGGGTGACATCCCTGCGGCGATCATCGCCAAGGAAAAGGCTATTGAAATGGGTCGGGAAGACCTGGCTGGAAAGCCCGAAGCCATGCGGGAGAAAATCGTTGATGGTCGCATCCAAAAGCGATTAAAAGAGTTATCGTTAATGGACCAGCCTTTTATTAAGGATCAAAATATTTCCATTGATGAGCTAGTCAAACGGGCTATTTCCCAACTGGGGGAAAACATTCAGGTGCGGCGCTTCTCCCGCTTTGTCATGGGGGAAGGGATTGAGAAGGAAGAAACCAACTTTGCTGAAGAGGTTGCTGCCCAGGCCGGTGCCCTAAAGTCCTAACACCAGCTGGTTGCTTGCTTTCTGCTCAGTCTATGGGTTAGTTTGGAGCCGAAGCTATGGTCAGGCCAGTCGAGGTGATTCGTAGGGAAATTGATGACCTCAAGCAAGTCACTGTAGCCTTGGCGGATGAGTTTAACCGACTCTACGGTGACTATCTAGACAGTCTGGGCGCCACCCTACAGCGCCAGGTGGTGATGGCGACCTATCACCTCTGTACTCAAGTGTATCCCGAGAGCTTTCTGGCCCTCTCGGTGAGTCAGCGAGAATCTCTACAGCGACAAATTCGGGATCTGGGAGCGAAGGGAAATAGCTGGCTGCACGATCTGTTGGACCCGAGCATTGATCTGGATCGATTCGGAGTTCTAGAATCAGAACCTCAAGCCGACCCATCGACACTCCCTAGCTTAGACGGGGCTGGCTCACCAGAGGGGCCTATGCCTGAGGTGAGCCAGGGTGACAACACCCTGATCGGTGATCAGGACGATGAATCCGTGCCATCTCCCAGAGACGACGAGACCGAGGCCACCCCTGGGTCTGATTCTGACCCAGGGGTGGCCTTGGTGACACCATCGGTCCGCCAGACTGAGGCAGAGATTCTGGCCATTCCATCGTTGTTGAAGCAGATGGTCATGGCGGCTTTGGTGGATGATCGATCAGAGGACCTGGGCGATCGCCTGTTTAGTGGCGACGACCTCACCCCCCTGCGCCTGGCCAAACACCACATTTACCTGGAACAACAGATCCGCGATCTGCTGCAGCGCATTTCCCGGCAGGCCAATCAGCGGTTACACACTGCTAAGGTGTTACCAAACCTGCCCGATGCAGTACTCAATGCGGCCTCCGATGCCGAAATTGGTCCGGGCCGCGGGCGATCGGTGCCCAACATTCTGAATGTGATGGTGGCCATCTCCCCCGATTTGGCCCGCAATCTCAACCAACCCCTCGATCCCTCTCTGGTGGCCGACAACCGTGATCGAGAGGAGGAGGAACTGGAGGGAGAGGAGGACGAGGACGAGGAGGAGAGTCCGGAAAGTACTATGACTCACCTGGCGGCGATTAATTTGCGGTTATCGGATCTAGAATTTAACGATGTAAAATCCTCCCTGGGGCGCAGTAAGTTACGCACCGCCCTGGGCAAGTTACGTAAGCTGGGTAAGCAGTATCAGAAAGTTCAGCGGGAATTAGCCATTTCATCCGCAGAACAGGCCTGGAGAGCAGTCTGGTACGACGATTCCCTACCCTAGGGGCAACAGCAAGGAGGACGAGGCAAGCATGGGGGCTGACCAAGAACCATCCCAGCCGGACTGGCTGCGCTGGCATCGAGCCCTGGCCCTGGAAGCAGAGACTGGCTTTAATGATCTGGTGGGTAAACAGCAACGCTTCAGCCAATTTTTGGCCGACAGTCTAGGTCAACCGCCCCCCATTCTGCCCCTCGATCAGCAAGCCGTCTGGCAGGATCTGGCTCAATCCTACGATCGCTACCCGGACCTCAGCTTTGCCCAACGCCAGCACTTGGTGGCCAAAACCCGGCGGCTATTGCACCATACCCGCCAGTTATTAACTATCCATCGTCAGGGGCAGGGCCGGCGCCAGCCCCTGAACCGATTGGCGGAAGTGGCCGCTCCCTCCTTAGGGGGCGCATCCACCGGTAGATCGGTCACCGCTGCGGCCCCTGTTGGACCTGGGCAGGCCCTGACCTACCTGAAGGGGATTGGGCCTAAAAACGGCGATCGCCTGGCCCGTTTGGGACTTCACACCGTGGCCGATGTCCTCTACTACTATCCCCGTGACCACCTCAACTATGCCCAGCAGGTGAAGATTGGCTGCTTGGTGCCGGGGGAAACCGTTACCCTGCTGGGCCGGGTGAAACGGGTGAATTGTTTTACCAGCCCACGCAATCGCCAGTTGACCATTTTTGAACTGCTGCTGGCCGACGATAGCGGTCAAATCAAGCTTAGCCGCTTCTATCCCGGTAACCGTTACAGCACTCCTAGCTGGCAGCAGCAACAAAAACGCCAGTATCCCCAGGGGGCGATCGTCGCCGCCGCTGGGCTGGTAAAACAGGGCAAATTCGGCCTCACCTTAGAGGATCCCCACCTGGAGGTGCTGGATAGCCTTAGCGATCAGATTGAGTCCCTCTCGATCGGTCGGCTAGTGCCGGTCTATCCCCTGACGGAGGGGGTGCCGGCGGACCTGGTGCGACGGGCAGTGGCGGCAGCTTTGCCCGCGGTGGCCCAGATCAGCGATCCTTTGCCTGGGGATTTGCGTGAATCCCATGGCTTGATGGATCTGCAACGGGCGATCGACCAGATTCACTTTCCTGAACATAGCGACAGCCTGGCCCAGGCCCGGCGGCGCCTGGTGTTCGATGAATTTTTCTACCTGCAACTGGGGCTGTTACGCCGCCGACAACAACAACAGCAGGAGCAAACGGCGATTACCCTGGCCCCCAGCGGCGAGTTGATCGATCGATTCCACCAGATCCTGCCCTTTTCCCTGACCGCGGCCCAACAACGGGTGGTGAATGCCATCCTCACCGATCTGCAAAAAACCATACCGATGAACCGTCTAGTGCAGGGGGATGTGGGATCGGGGAAAACCGTCGTGGCGGTGGTGGCCATGCTGGCGGCGGTGCAAGCGGGGTATCAGACGGTGCTGATGGCCCCCACGGAGGTGCTGGCGGAGCAGCACTACCGTAAACTGGTGGAGTGGTGTACTCAACTGCATCTGCCCGTGGAGCTACTCACCGGGTCAACCCGGGCGGCCAAGCGGCGGCAGATCCTCGCGGCCCTCGCCACGGGAGAATTGCCGGTGGTGGTCGGTACCCACGCCCTGATTGAAGACCCGGTGCAGTTTTCTGCCCTGGGTCTGGTGGTGATTGACGAGCAACACCGCTTCGGCGTCCAGCAACGGGCTCGACTCACTCAGAAGGGCCGCCATCCCCACGTTCTCACCCTGACCGCCACCCCCATCCCCCGCACCCTTTCCCTGACCCTGCACGGCGATCTAGATGTCAGTCAGATTGACGAGTTGCCGCCGGGGCGCCAGGCCATTCAAACCACCCTGCTAAGCAGTCAGGACCGGCCCCACGCCTACGACCTGATCAAACGGGAAATTGCCCAGGGGCGTCAGGCCTACGTGGTATTACCGCTGGTGGAGGAATCGGAGAAACTGGATCTCAAGTCGGCGGTGGAGGAACACCAACGCCTGGCCCAGGTGATTTTCCCAGATTTCCAGGTGGATCTGCTCCATGGTCGCATGGCGTCAGCGGAAAAGGAGGCGGCTATCTCCCGGTTTCGCCAGGCCGCAAGCCAGATCCTGGTCTCTACCACGGTGGTGGAGGTGGGGGTCGATGTGCCCAATGCCACGGTGATGCTGATCGAACACGCGGAACGGTTTGGCCTCTCCCAACTGCATCAGTTACGGGGCCGGGTGGGGCGGGGGGCCGCCCAGTCCTTTTGTTTGTTGCTCAGCAGCAGCCGCAGCGAGGTGGCTCGCCAGCGGCTACAGGTGTTGGAGCAATCCCAGGATGGCTTCTTTATTGCCGAGATGGACCTGCGCCTGAGGGGGCCTGGGGAGGTGTTGGGCACCCGCCAATCTGGCCTGCCGGACTTTGCCCTGGCTAGCCTGATGACGGATCAGGATGTGCTGATGTTGGCTCGCCAGGCGGCGGAACAAACCCTGGCTACAGACCCATCCCTGAGCGGCTGGCCTCAGCTGGCGGAGGAGCTGCAGCGCCGTCACGACAAACTGCTGGGGGGTACGATTATGACCTAGGCTGGGATGACTTCGGGGGCCAAGGCTTCATTATTGGTATCCCTAAGCCCTACAATGCTAATTGTATCTCCAGGGTTCCCTAAGTGGAGCTGAAGGGGACGAATAGATTCTATCTTCCCCTCCCAAGACCATGAGTAAAACCGCCTTAATTACCGGCATCACCGGGCAAGATGGCTCCTACTTGGCGGAGTTACTGCTGGCTAAAGACTACACAGTCTATGGCATGGTGCGCCGTTCCAGCTCCAGTAGTCTCAGTCGCATCAGTCATGTTTCCGATCGCATCAACATTGTCCCCGGCGACCTGCTGGACCAATTCTCCCTCATTGATGCGATCGAGCAAACCCAGCCCGACGAAATCTACAACCTGGCCTCCCAGAGCTACGTCCCCCTCTCCTGGACCCAACCCGCCCTCACCGCCGAATACACCGCCCTGGGGGTTTCCCGCCTGCTGGAGGGGATTCGCCGCTGTAAACCCGATATTCGCTTTTACCAGGCCTCCAGCAGCGAAGTCTTTGGCCAGCCCCAGGAATCTCCCCAAACTGAGCAAACCGCCTTTCGCCCCCGTAACCCCTACGGCATCGCCAAGGCCTACGCCCACTGGATGACCGTCAACTACCGACAGAAATATAACCTCTACGCCTGCTGCGGCATTACCTACACCCACGAGTCCCCCCGGCGAGGCGCAGAATTTGTGTTCCGCAAGGTCACCCAGGGGGCGGCCAAGATTAAACTGGGCCTGGCCCAGGAGCTCAAACTGGGCAACCTAGACGCCCGCCGCGACTGGTGCCACGCCCAGGATGTGGTGCAGGCCATGTGGCTGATGCTGCAGCAAGATAGGGCCGATGATTACATCATTGCCAGTGGCCAAACCCACTCGGTGCGCGAACTGGTGGACTGTGCCTTTAGCAGCGTTGGGCTCAACTGGCAGGATTACGTTACCGTCGATCCAGCCTTTTACCGCCCCGATGAAGCGGTACAACTGGTGGGCTGTATTTATAAGATCAAGGCGGAACTACGCTGGCAGCCCGCCTACTCCTTCGAGGCGTTGGTGCAGTCCATGGTGGACCATGACCTGAAGGAACTCACCGATCGCGGGATGATCGTGCCCCATGAAGGTCCTGGTTGAAGCGACCCCGGTTTTGCCTCGCCCCAGTGGGGTGGGGCTGTACGTGATTAACCTACTGGCGGCCCTGGCGGCCCTGCAGGAGACCGAAGGCTTCCAACTGGGGCTGGCCTACCAACCCAGCCTGAAGAACTGGTTGCGGGGTAACCTCGAACTACCGGAGGTGCTGCGTTGCTACCCCAACCCGGTGGTGCTGCCCCTGCCGGTGCGTCTGCTCAATCTGTTGGTGCAATTGCCGGGCCAGGGGTCGATTTTAGCCAGTCTGGAAGACCGGTTCGGTCGCCCTGATATCTACCACGGCACCAACTACACGGTTTTTCCCTGTCGCCATAGCCAGCGGCTGATGACCATCTATGATTTGTGTTTCCTGCGGTACCCGGCCTACGTCACCGCCGTCGTCCGCACCTACGGTCAACGGGTCAGACAGGGGTTAGGCTGGGCTGACTTGGTGCTGACTATTTCTGAGAGTTCGAAGCGAGATATTGTGGAGTACCTGGGGGTGGATGCTGATCGGGTCTGGGTTACCCCCCTGGCCAGCCGCTACGCCAGCGATGCCCTGGGGTCAGGCATCGTCCCCCAGGAGCCGGTATATCTGGGACAGGAGGCCCTGGGGGAACGGCCCTACATCCTGTTTGTCAGTACCCTGGAACCCCGCAAAAATCTCTTGACCTTGATTCAAGCCTTTAACCAACTGAAAAGCCAACATCGCATCGATCACCAGTTGGTGCTGGTGGGTCAACGGGGTTGGCAGGTCGAGCCGATCTTTGCCGCCATCGCCGCTTCCCCCTGGTCTAGCCATATCCACCACCTCGACTACCTCAGTGATGCCCAGGTGGCCTACGCCTATGCCCACGCCGATCTATTGGCCTATCCCTCCTGGTACGAAGGCTTTGGCCTGCCGGTGTTGGAGGCCATGACCCTGGGCTGCCCGGTGGTGACCGCCCAGAGCTCCTCTTTGCCGGAGGTGGCGGGGGAGGCGGCCCTGCTGGTGGACCCGGCTAGCCCAGAGGACCTGGCGGCGGCCTGCTGGCGGGTGATGAGCGATCGCCCCCTGCGTCAGTCCCTCATCACCCAGGGCTACGCCCAGGCGGCCCAGTTCTCCTGGCGGCGCACCGCCCAGGCTACCCTGGCGGCCTACCGATCCCTGCTTTAGGGTAGAATTCGAGGGTTTTCCGACCCTTGCTTATGCTCCAGGCTGACCTGCTGATTAACCTGGCCTTTGTTCCCCGTCAACCGACCGGGCTAGCGGTCTACGCCTTGAATATTCTGCCTTACCTGGGCTCTGCCCCTCGAGTCGTACTCAGCCCGAGCCCCTTGCCGGGGGAGGTTTGTTTAGCTAGCCCCCCTCGGGGTACCCATGACTTTGGCCTGCGGGGCCACGGTCAGCGTCTCTGGTGGACCCAAACCCAGTTACCCCGCGTTTACCAGCAAACCGGGGCAAAGCTGCTGTTTTCACCCATACCGGAGACCCCCTTGGGCTCCCTCTGCCGAACGGTGGTCACCGTCCATGACTTAATTCCCCTCCACGTCGGTCGGGCCCTCTCCCCGATGGGGCTCTACTGTCGCCAGTATCTACCCCGGGTGATACACCAGGCGACCCATATTCTCTGCAATTCAGAAGCCACCCGCCAGGATATCCACCGCTTTCTCGGGTCTCCGCCAGGGGCAATTACCGTTATTCCCCTGGCCTACGATGACCGTCACTACCAGTGGCTAGACCTACCCCGCCAGTCCTACTTTCTCTACCTGGGGCGCCATGCCCCCTACAAAAACCTGGCCCGGTTAATTCAGGCCTTTGCTCAGTTGCCCGCCGGGGCCGCTGACCTAGAGCTGTGGATTGGGGGCGGCAGCGATCGCCGGTTTACCCCCGCCCTACAAGCCCAGGTGGAGGCTCTGGAGCTAGGGTCGCGGGTGCGGTTCCTGGGCTATGTCCCCGAGGCGGACTTGCCCCGGCTAATCAACCAGGCCATCGCCCTGGTGTTTCCTAGCCTGTGGGAGGGGTTTGGCCTGCCGGTGCTGGAGGCCATGGCCTGCGGTACCCCGGTGATTACCTCTAATCTGGCCTCGCTGCCGGAGGTGGCGGGGGCGGCCGCCCTGCTGATCGACCCCTACCAGGTGGGGGAACTGGCGGCGGCCATGGCGGCGGTATGGCAGGATAGCCAGCTGTGGCAGCAGTTACACCGGGCCGGGCTGGAGCGGGCCCAGCGGTTCAGCTGGGCCAAAACCGGGGCCGCCACGGCGGCGGTGCTGCAGACCTACCTATAGTGGGGGATCTGGTAGACTCCGACCGAGGTAGACCGGCTTCTCCTGACCACTGAGTTCTGATTCCTGACTCCCATGTGCCCTTCCCTCGACCCCACCCTACAGCGCCACCACCACTGGATGGAGCGAGCCCTAGCCCTGGCGGCGGCGGCGGGAGAGGCCGGAGATGTGCCGGTGGGGGCGGTGATCCTGGGGCCTGGGGATGAGGTGCTGGCGGAGGCCGCTAACCGCCGCCAGCGAGATCAGGACCCCACCGCCCATGCGGAAATCTTGGCCCTGCGCCAGGCCAGCCAGCGGCTGGGCAGTTGGCGGCTGGACCGCTGCACCCTCTACGTCACCCTCGAGCCCTGCCCCATGTGTGCCGGGGCGATTCTCCTCAGTCGGCTGGGGTTACTGGTCTACGGCGCCGATGACCCGAAGGCGGGGGCGGTGCGCTCGGTGTTGAACCTACCCGCTAGCCCCTGCTCTAACCATCGTCTACCGGTGCTGGCGGGGATTTTGGCGGAGCCCTGTCAGGCCCTGTTACAGGGGTGGTTTGCCCAACGGCGATCGCCCCGCTCCCCCGACTAAGCCGCCACCGCAAGCCCCTGACCCCTGATCACTGATGATTCACCCCCCTACAGCACCGTACCCAGATCCGCTGGGCTGAGGTGGGGATTCACCACCTGACCGTCTTTAAACCAAAGGATGCGCTGGCTGGCCCGGGCCACCTCCGCCTCGTGGGTGACCATCACCACCGTCATTCCCTGGCGATGGAGGTTGGCGAAAATGGCCAACACCTCCTGGGTGGTACGGCTATCGAGGGCGCCGGTAGGCTCATCCGCCAATAGCAAAAGGGGATGGTTGACGATCGCCCGGGCGATGGCCACCCGCTGTTGTTGTCCACCTGAGAGTTGGTTAGGGCGGTTTTGCAGGCGATCGCCAAGGCCCACCTGGATGAGAGCGGCTCGGGCCCGCTGTTGCCGGTCCAGCCGATTAACCCCAGCGTAGATCATGGGCAGCTCCACATTTTCCTGGGCACTGAGTTGGGGCAACAGGTGAAACTGCTGAAACACGAAGCCAATCTTTTGGTTGCGAATGTGGGCCAGGGTGGCATCATCTAAATTAGCCACGTTTTGGCGATCGAAAAAGTACTCCCCCCTGGTGGGGCGATCCAGGCAGCCAATCATATTCATGGCGGTCGATTTACCCGACCCGGAGGGCCCCATAATGGCGCAGTACTCCCCCCGCTCAATGGTGAGGGTAACATGGCACAGGGCCCGCACCTCCGTGTTACCACTGCCGTAGGTCTTATCCAGTTGGCAAAACTCCACCAGGGGATCGGCCATGGCTAGGGTTCCTCGGCCTAACTTTTTGGCCTAGGTTGAACGACTGGTTAACGACTGGCCCGTTGCCATCCAGAGCCCGCACTCAGGAGGAACGGCCAAATCTCTGTTTGCCCATTGGTACCGGTTAGGGCCATGGGGTTTACAGTAGGGGATCTAACCTCTATGATAAAAGACTGTGTTTAATCTCAAACGTCTAAACTAGAAAACGGCATGGCTAAGAAGAGCATGATTGCGCGGGAGCGCAAACGGGAAAAACTGGTTGCCCAATACGCTAAGAAACGGGCAACCCTGTTAGATGAGTTTGAGCAAGCCCAAAACCAACAGGAAAAGCTGGATATTCACCGCAAGATTCAGCAACTCCCCCGCAATAGTGCCCCCACCCGCCTGCACAATCGCTGCTGGATGACGGGCCGACCCCGGGGTTACTACCGGGATTTTGGCCTTTGTCGCAACAAACTTCGGGAGATGGCTCACCAAGGGCTCCTGCCTGGGGTGGTTAAATCGAGCTGGTAAATCGGGTTGAGGGCACCTGCTCAAGGCCGGATTCAGACCCCCCCTTAATGAGCCGTGGACCCAATCTCCTCAGGGTCACTCATTCAGGGGCCAGGGGCTGGTTAGGGAGGGGGGTGATATTCAGGGTGGTGGAGCGGCCACAGCAACGGTCAATGCCCAGGCGATCGCAGAGTAAATCCCCCACCGCATTAGCCACGGCAAACTCGCCGTAGAAGCTTTGGGAAAAGTCAAAGCCTTGGAGTTCCGTCAAAATAGCCATGACGATGGACCCTAGATCCCCCTCTCCCTCCAGGCGCTGACGCAGGAACACCTGGGCCACCCGATCGGCGATCGCTCCATTCACCGGTTCGGGCAAATACTCGGCATCCAGCCAGGCCAGCAGGTGCGATTGCAACCAGTCCACCTCCTCCTGGGGGTTCTCCAAGGGCGGTAGGGTAATGGAGTCAGGGGGGGTAGCCATGGTTCACCTAGCGGGTAAATCGTTCTTTGATCAGCTCAAACACCGCCCGCATGGCCATGGCCTCCCCCCCCTCCGGTCGACCGGGCAGGTTACGCAGGTTCCACGCCATCAGATCAAGGTGTACCCAAGTCAGGTCAGGGCGGACAAACTCCTGAAGAAACAGGGCCGCGGTAATCGCTCCCCCATAGCTGCTATCGGAAATATTAGATAAATCGGCCACCTTACTATCCAGCAAGACCCGGTAGGGCTGGTGTAGGGGCAGGGGCCAGAGTGGATCATCCACCCGTAGGCCACAATCCACCAGTTGTTGGGCCGTGGCCGCCTGGTTACTAAAACAGGCGGGCAACTCCGTCCCCAGGGCCACCCGGGCGGCGCCGGTGAGGGTGGCGAAGTCAATCAACAGTTCGGGTTCGTCCGCCACCGCTTCCCAAAGGGCATCCGCCAGGACGAGGCGACCTTCTGCGTCGGTATTGCCCACCTCCACCGTTAGCCCCCGACGGGAGGGCAGCACATCCAGGGGATAGATGGCATTACCAGCAATGCTGTTTTCCACCGCCGCAATCAACAGTCGCAGGCGCACGGGCAACTGCAGCCCCATGATCAGGGCGGCTACCCCCAGGGCATTGGCGGCCCCACCCATGTCTTTTTTCATCAGCTTCATGCCGCCGGCGGGTTTAATGTCCAAACCGCCCGTATCAAAGCAGACCCCCTTGCCCACCAGGGTTACCCGAGGGGCATCGCTGTGACCCCAGGTCAGATCCAGCAGTCGCGGGGCTTGGCTGCTGGCGCGGCCCACGGCATGGATGAGGGGATAGTTGTGGCTCAGCAGGTCATCCCCTCGAATCACCGCTAAATCAGCGGCGTGATTGTCCGCCAGGGTTTGGGTGGCGGCCTCCAACTGGGCCGGTCCCATGTCAGCGGCGGGGGTATTGATTAAATCCCGTACCAGGGTAGTGGCCGCCACGACCTGGCTAACGTAGGCTTGATCGGCATGGGTCGGGGGCAGGAGGTCGGGCTGGGGCCAATCTTGGGGGCGTTTGTAGGTGGTGAAGCGATAGCTGCCCAGGCCCCACCCCAGCCAGAGTTTGGTGGCGATCGCCGCCGGCCAGTCCTGGGCCAGGTAATCGGTGTGGGGGGGGAGGCTCTGGGGCAGGGCTCCCAGGGTCCAGGTATCGAGGGTTTCGCCCCGGCCCACTAGCACCTTGGCCAGGGTCCCCCCAGGTCCGGGCACCAGGCAAACCTGGTTGGCCTCAGCCCTAAAGCCGGTGGCCTCTGCCCAGGGCTGACTAGGCTGATGATGTTCCGCTAATTCCGTCGCCGTAACCAGATAAATGGGAATGGGCCCTGACAAAATCAGATCCTCGCAATGATGCACTCCAACTGTCTAGTTTAGCGAAGTTTTCCGGGCAATCATCACCCCATCAAGGGTAGAACCTCGCCCACAATGTTCTGGACCGCTGATATTGAGCCGTCCTGCCCTGCCCTGGGGCCGGGATAGGACCAGCGGGATCGGTTAACGGCCCACTTCAGCCGGCCCAGCGGAGCCACCCATCCAGTATTGATAGCAACTGTAGGCCATGGTTAGTACACCAGCGGCGATCGCCGTTTCATCCACCTCAAACTTGGGGTGATGCAGGGGATAGTTGTGGGACCGGTCTCGAAATCCCACCCCCAGGCGGAACATGGTGCCGGGGGCATGCTCTAGGTAGAGGGCAAAGTCCTCCGCCCCCAGGGAGGGTTCCTGAATGATGTGTAGATGGCCAGGCCCTAGGGCCTGGCGGGCCGCCTCGGCGGTCAGATCGGTCAGCGCCGGATCATTCTGCACCGAGGGTACGCCCCGACGGTAGTGGAGTTCGTAGCGGGCCCCGTAGGGTTGGCAAACCCCAGCCACCATGGTCTCAATCCATTGGGGTAGGTGGTTGCGGCTATCGGGGTGGAGCGATCGCACCGTCCCGGTTAGCTTTACCGTATCGGCAATCACGTTGGCGGCCCGGCCACCCCCGATTTGACCAATGGTCAAGACCACCGGGTGGAGGGGGTTTTGAGTCCGGCTGATGGACTGCTGCAGGGTGGTGACCACCTGGGCGGCGATCCAGATGGCGTCGATCGCCTCGTGGGGCCGAGCCCCGTGGCCCGACTCACCGATGATGGTAATCTCCAGGTCATCGGCGGCGGCAGTCAGAGCCCCGTGGCGAATCCCAATGGTGCGGGCGGGGAGGCTGGGATAGACATGCAGGGCCAGGATAGCAGACACCCCCGCCATGGCCCCATCCTCAATCATCCAGCGAGCCCCTTGGGCGGTTTCCTCCGCCGGCTGAAACAGAAACCGGGTGGAGCCCGGTAGGGTGAGACCGAGCTGGGCCAGCACCATGGCCGTACCCAGGGCAACCGTGGTGTGGACATCGTGACCACAGGCATGCATTAAACCAGGCTGACTGGAGACAAACTCCAGATCCACCCGCTCGCCAATTGGCAGACCATCCATATCCGCTCGAATGCCCAGGATGCGCGGGTCATCACCGCCGGCCAACTCCCCCACCACCCCGGTTTTGCCCACCAATTCCTGGACGTGCAGGCCACAGGAGGAGAGTACGCCCGCCACGTAGGCCGCGGTTTTGTACTCCTGACCACTCAGCTCCGGGTGACTATGCAGGTGGCGACGAATCTCGATCAGCCGGGGGGTAAGGGTCTGAACCAGGGTCTGAAGCTGGCGGAGCATGGCAGGTAGGGTGAGGGGGTGGGTAGGGGAAAACCGATGGTCCTGCCCTCAGCGGGGCAGGACACTCTCGTGCCAGGGGCGAAGCAGGGCCTTGGACAGGGCGGACAGAAGCAGAAAGATGATCAGACCCAAGCCCGTGATCAGCACCAGGGCGGCAAACATGCGGGGAATTTCCAGGTTATAGCTGGCCATCAAAATCTGGTAGGCCAGCCCCGAGTTAGCGCCGCCGCTGCCGGCCACAAACTCCGCCACCACCGCTCCAATCAGGGCTAGGCCACCGCTAATCCTCAGGCCTGCCAGGAAATAGGGCAGGGCACTGGGTAGGCGCAGGTAGCGCAGGGTTTGCCAACGGGAGGCCCGGTAGAGGCGAAATACATCCTGCAGGGCCGCATCGGCGCTATTCAGGCCCACGGTGGTGTTGCTAATAATCGGAAACAGGGCCACGATCCAGGCGCAGATGACCAGGGCTAGAAAGGTATTATTTCGCAGCCAGATGATGATCAAGGGGGAGATGGCGGCGATGGGCATGGTTTGCAGAATAATGGCGTAGGGGTAGAGACTTTTTTCCACCCACGGACTCTGGGCCATCAGCATGGCCAGGGCGAGGCCGGAAACCACCGCTACGGCAAAGGCCACCAGGGTAATCTTCAAGGTCACCCCCAGGGCGGGTAGGAGCACCGGCCAGTCCTTCACCAAGGTCTGCGCCACCCGCCACGGCCCCGGTAGCAGGTAGGGGGGAATATGATTGAGCCGCACCGCCAATTCCCAGGTGAGCAGGACCAGCACACCCAGGGCCAGGGGGGCGATCGCCGCCAGTAGACGGGTGGTGAGGTTAGGGGGGGACATGGTGGGCACCTCAAGGGGAATGGGCTGGGCTGCTGGCTCCCCGGGCCATGGCGGCGACGAGCGCTGCCGCCACCCGCTGGCAGTGGTCTGGGTAGGCGGGGGAATGGCGAAAGCTCGGGGAGCGCGGTTGGGGAGAGGCAATGGTGATGTCCGCCGTGATCCGCCCCGGTCGGGGCGACATCACCACCACCCGGCCAGAGAGCAACACCGCTTCGTAGATATTGTGGGTGACAAACAGCACGGTCCAACGGTGCTCGACCCAAAGCGCCAACAGGTCCTCATTTAGTTGGGTACGGGTAATGTCGTCCAGGGCCCCAAAGGGCTCATCCATGAGCAGCACCTGGGGATTGGTCACCAGGGCCCGGGCAATGGAGGCCCGCATTTTCATGCCCCCGGAGAGCTGCCGCGGATAGGCCTGGGGGAAGCCTTCTAAACCAACTAGGCGGAGGGCATCGGCGATCGCGGGTTGGGCCTGATGGGGAGGCAAACCCGCCAACCGCAACGGTAGGCGCAGGTTATCTGTGACCGTAGCCCAGGGCATCAGGGCCGGTTCCTGGAACACAAAGGCTAAATCCGGTGGCTCCCCCCCGGCACCCCAGTCCATCCGCCCAGTGGATGGCGCCGTCAACCCCGCCACAATCCGTAGTAGGGTACTTTTACCACAGCCGGAGGGGCCCACAAAACTGACAAACTCCCCTGGGGCCACAGTTAGACTGGTTTCCTCCAGGGCTACCACGCCGTTGTCAAAGGTTTTAGTGATGCGATCGAGGGTGAGGGTCATGCTGGCTGAGGCAATTGATAGTACTCTACCCCTTTATTAACGTAATCCAGCGTATAGGCCTGTTGATAGTCCAGCTGGCTATCCAGCAGCCCTACAGCGCTCAAGTCTTCAAATAGGGATTGCCAGCGTTGGTCAGTCATGGCCCCAATCCCTAGGCGGCTGGCGTCACCGCCAGTAATTACCCCATACTCATCCAGCTTGGCTAGGCTAAAGGCCAGCAGTTCGTCTGTCATATCCGGGTTATCCGCCTGAATGCCCCGGTTGCCAGGTTGGGGATTAGCCAGGTAGCTGTACCAACCCTGAATCGAGGCGGTGACAAAACGCTGCACCAGATCGGGGTTGGTATCCAGCAGCTGACGGGTGGTGTCGATGGTAAAGGTATAGGGGTTATAGCCCGCCTCCGAGAGGGGTAAAATCACCGGTTTAAAGCCTCCCTGCTGTTCAATCAAGAGCGGCTCCGAGGTCAGCAAACCCTGCTGGGCCGAGTTTTTATCCGCCAGGAAAGGACTAATGTTGAAGTTGTAGGGACGGATTTGGTCATCGGTGAACCTGTACCTCGCCTTCAACAACTGCCAATAGCCACCGTTGGCGGCAGCACTGATAAAAATTGGCTGCCCTCGCAGCTGGGCAAAGGTATTGTGGCCCACCCCGGGGTGGGCCAACAGTACTTGAATCTCCCGTTGACAGATGGCGGCCACGGTAACCAGGGGAATGCCTTGCTGTACCGCCTTTAAACTACCCAGGGCGCCGCCAATGGCAAAGTCCACCACCCCCCCCAGCAGGAGCTGGGTAATGTTGGTTTGGGGCGGGGTGGCATCAATAATCACCGCCAGACCCTGGTCGCGGTATAGGCCCGTGGCCACGGCCTGATAGTAACCGCCGTATTCTGCCTCCGCCCGCCAGCCCAGACCCAACCTCACCCGCTCCAAACCATCGGCACTTATCCGGGAGGATGGCTGCCCCCATCCACAGGCGACTAAGCCCCCTGTAGCGAGACCCAGACAACCCGCCCTCAGTAGGTGGCGACGGGAGCAGTAGATTCGATTACCCATAGACTTAACCAGCAGCCTACTGGTTATTGTAATGGTTTCGCTGTCGTGCCGCAGTAAACGCCCGTCCCATGGCGGCTTGAATCTTTTTAGGATTAGGCTTTTTGCCCCCCATCAAGTCACCAAAGTAAAGGCAAGCCGCTTCTCCCAGTGCCCAGGTGTAGGCCGCCGCCCAGGAGGCCGCCACCACACTCCCAAAACCAGGAATGAACTTAATTAATTCCCGACCAACCGCCTGGGCCACAAAGCCACCGGCAATGGTGCTTACCACCCCCCCAGCCTGGGAGGGGGTGAGACGCTGGCCATAGAGCTGGCCTAGCAGACTCACCATGGAAACCTGGAGAGCCGTGAGAACCGGCATGGTCGCCAGGGGCAAGGGGACCGCGGCGACGGTGGCCGCCATGATTGCAAAGGCGGAAATATAATGGCGCCCCACCTGCCGATAGAGCTGCCCGAGCTGGTCAATGGCCGTTTCCTGGTGGTCTAACAAATGGTACAGGGCCTGGGCCTCCGCCTCCGGCAGGAGCTCTGCTAAGGTCTGCTGCAGGGCGTCCAGTCCATAAAATAGCGGGGTGAAACCATCTTCCTCCAGGGTGAAATCGATTAAAACCGTGCGGTCCACCAGGCCCTGAAAGTTGGCTTGAACTGCAGCCAGGGGGCGAGTAACCGCCTCTAGTTGGGGGGGGTAAGGGGGATGCTCCACCTGGTCAGGGGGATAGACCTCATGGCCGTGGGTCACTACCAGCAGGCAGGGTATCTGGGGAAACTGGCGGCGCAGGTCTAGCCGCAGTTGGCGCAGGCTGTCGGTGGCGAAGTCAGTAATTTTTACCGTCAAGATGATGATGCGGGCAGAACGATGGCTGCTGGCCAAATCCGCCACTAGGTCAGCCAGGATCTGATCGGTGGGCTGGTGGGTGTCCCCCAGGCCAACGGTATCGGTGAAAATCACCAGGGGCAGGTCTTCAGAGGGGTAGGCATAGCGCTGGGTACTTTGGGTATGGGGCTTAAACCCCTGACCAACTATAGCCGCCGACACCCCGGTTAACCCCCGCACAATTGAGCTTTTGCCGGCTTGGGGTTTGCCCACCAGTAGGGCTTCGGTGGTGGGCAGTTGAGCCCTGACTACCTGCAGAATGCGGGCCAGCTCCGCCTCATCAACTCGAAACCAGCGCCGCAGGGGCTGCTCTAGGAGACCAGGGAACAGCCCCTGCGACAGGCGGGACCATAGCCCAGCGGGGGGAGTGGGGGGTAGAACCATGGGGTTAAGGGGAGGGGAATGGAGCCGGGCAAATCGAGGGATCAACTAGTTCCGCTGGCAGGCGCAGTGGTGTACATTATGGGAAAATTATGACAACAGTTTAAGCAACCCTATCCTGAGGAGGTCTAGATTATGGACTGGCGAGTTGTAGTGGTACTTTTGCCAATTATTATTGCGGGCAGCTGGGCCGTATTTAACATCGGCCGAGCCGCCCTGGGGCAACTTCAGGAGTTTCTAGATCGGCAGGCCTAGGGTCGTAGGCTCACCAGAGCCGGCCAGAGCTGACGAAAGGCAATGCCTCGGTGGCTATGGTGGTGCTTGTCTGGGGCAGACATTTCCGCAAAGGTTTGCCCCAATTCCCCCACATAGAACACTGGATCATAGCCAAAGCCCCCTTGCCCTTTGGGCTGGGTGAGAATTTCCCCCTGGCAAATGCCTTCTGTTTCCAAGGCAATGGTCCCATCGGGTCGAGCTAGGGCCAGGGCGCAGACAAACTGGGCTCGCCGATCGCTAACCCCAGTCATGGCGGTTAACAGGCGTTTCACCCGGGCTTGATCGCTATCAGCATAGCGAGCCGAGTAAATACCGGGGGCGCCGTTGAGGGCCTCCACCTGTAGTCCAGAGTCGTCGGCGATCGCCCATGCCCCCAAGGCCCTGGCCACTCCACTGGCCTTCAGTCGAGCATTTTCTAGAAAGGTTTGGCCCGTTTCCTCAATGTCTAAATGACCAGGTTTTAAGGCTAGGGACCAACCCAGGTCATTCAGGTAGGTTTGCATTTCCCTTAACTTTCCTGGGTTACCGGTAGCGACAATCACAGTGGCCATGGGTTAATTTGATAATGGTAATCTAGGCAATCCCCTAGGGCCGGATGGCCCTTGTTTTTTATTTTAGATTCAAGATTCAGTGTCTGGTTTAATTAGATCTCCTATATCGTCTTCCTATGGATAACCACGCCAAAATCTATGTCGCCGGCCACCGCGGTCTGGTGGGCAGTGCCCTGGTGCGAGCCCTGCAGGCCCGGGGCTACCCTAACTTAATCCTACGCTCCAGTCAGGACCTGGACCTACGTAACCAGGCCGCGGTGGATCAGTTCTTTACCGAGGCGCAGCCGGACTACGTGTTTCTGGCCGCGGCCCGGGTGGGGGGCATTCAGGCCAACAATAGCTACCGAGCGGAGTTTATCTACGAAAATTTGATGATCGCCGCCAATGTCATCCACAGTGCCTATAGCCATGGGGTGACGAAACTGCTGTTTCTAGGATCCTCCTGTATCTATCCCAAGCTGTGCCCCCAGCCCATGAAGGAGGAATACCTGCTGACCGGTTTTCTAGAGCCCACCAACGAGCCCTATGCGATCGCCAAGATCGCCGGCCTCAAACTCTGTGAAAACTATCAGCGTCAGTATGGGGCTAACTTCATTGCCGCCATGCCCACTAATCTTTATGGCATCAATGACAACTTTGACCTGGCCAACTCCCACGTTTTACCAGCCCTGATGCGCAAGTTCCATGAGGCCAAGCAACGGGCAGCAGACACGGTCACCGTATGGGGCAGTGGCACCCCCCTGCGCGAATTTATGTACGTGGATGACCTGGCGGAGGGGCTACTGTTTTTAATGGATCACTACGACCATACCCCTGACTTCATTAATATCGGCACCGGTGCAGAGGTCTCGATTCGAGAACTGGCCCTCACCCTCAAATCTGTGGTCGGGTTTGGGGGGGACCTGGTGTTCGACCCTGACAAACCCGATGGCACCCCCCGCAAACTGATGGATGTATCCCGGTTACACCAATTAGGCTGGCGGGCTAAAACCGATCTCAAAACCGGTATTGAGCAAACCTACCAATGGTTTCAACAGCGTTATCCCAGCTTGGTTTAACCCCCGCTGATCTAGACCGGGCAGGCCACTTGGGTGCCCCCTAGGCCACAGTAACCGCCAGGATTCTTAGCCAGATACTGCTGGTGATAAGCTTCGGCGTAGTAAAACTCCGGGGCGGTGATGATTTCCGTGGTAATCAACCCATAACCCGCCCCCTGCAGGGCCTGCTGATAGGCCGCTCGGGAGGCCTCGGCCTGCTGCCGTTGGGTCTCGGAGTAAACGTAGATGCCGGAGCGATACTGGGTACCGACATCGTTGCCCTGGCGCATTCCCTGGGTGGGGTTGTGGCTTTCCCAAAATAGCTTTAGGAGCTGGCCGTAGCTCACCTGGGTGGGGTCAAAAACCACCCGCACCACCTCATTGTGGCCGGTCAGGCTGGAACAGACCTCCTGGTAGGTGGGGTTGGGGGTGTAGCCACCGGCGTAACCCACCGCTGTGGAGTAAACCCCTGGCTGTTGCCAAAATTTTCGCTCTGCTCCCCAAAAACAGCCTAGGCCAAACAGGGCTAACTCTAGCCCCGCTGGGAAGGGGGGGGTGAGAGGGTTACCGTTAACGTAGTGGCGATCGGGGACCGCC